>JAFWMC010000026.1 GCA_017510805.1 Candidatus Saccharimonadota bacterium | reverse complement strand
TCTTCGAATGCGCTGGAAATCTCGTTTAAAAGATTTTCATCATACACGAAAACCGGATGGCAGTCGCCTTCGAGAAAGGCTTTGTGCTCGGCCTCATAGTTCTTTGGAGTGACGATCTTGACTAGGTCAAGAGCGCTCAGCTCCCGTACGAGTCGGAGCTGGTTTGCGAAATCCCCCGGCATGACGACGTTTTGGATGTCGCGGATCGGCCGCTTGTTAGTGGCATTCTCAGCTTCTTGTTTCAATGCTTCTACAATTTGCATAATTTCCCTCCTCCTTATGCTTTTTTAAGGTTCTAACTGGGGTACAAAAATTGGCCCCTATGTCTTAATTATACCACTAATGTATAAAATTGTCAATCTTATCAGAGGCAGTACGGAGGATATTTGGGAGTTCCCCCTTTTCTTCGTCGGTGAATTTAGAGAGGACAAAATCGGTGTCGCCGATTTTTTTGCGTAGCTCGTCATTGGCAGTGCCGAGGCGAAGCCGGGGAAAATTTTCGGTCTTTAGCTCGGCAATGAGAGATTTGAGGCCATTATTGCCGCCGGCAGAGCCGTGTTCGCGATATCTGGTAGTGCCGAAGGCGAGATTAAAATCGTCGCAGAGGACATAGATGTTTTCAGGGGTAATCTTATAAAATCTGGTAAATTCTCGGGCAGAAACCCCGACATTATTGTAGAAAGTCTGAGGCTTGATAAAGATAGTATCGCCTTCTTTATGATAAATGGCGTTGAATTTAGGGGTGGATTGCCAAGTCCAATTTTTGATTTTAGCATAAAAATCTAGGGCGAGAAAACCGAAATTATGGCGGGTGAAATTGTATTGATTGCCAGGATTGCCAAGGCCAATGATAAGTTTCATATTAGAATTATACCATAGTGTGGTAAAATAAGAGAGGATGGGTGTAAATTAGCACAACGCTTAGGGGGTGAAATATGAGTAAGCAATATAAAAAGCGCAGGAAGCGGCTGAAGCGGCTGAAGTGGCGCAGATCAGAGAGATTGGACTGGCATCATTTATTGTATCAGGGGCGGCATTGGCATAGGGGCTATGCGAGACTGCTTCGGGTGCATCCGTATTTGAAGGTGTGTATACCGCAGCGTAGTTTGCATGGTAGAATACATAGAAAAATCCATGATATTCCTTGTCCGAACGAGGAGGAGCTGAAAGAGGCTTATACAGAGATGCTGTGTCGGCTGCGATGTGGAGAGCTGGATGTGCTGCGGGACACGATGCAACAGAGATTAGACTTTTTGATTGAAATATGGAACGATAAATGTCCGGCTACAGTGGCGATGTTGAAATGGCAGAGGGATTTGGCATGGAAATATCAACACAAAACCAACGAATTGGTCGGTGTGAATGCGGCGATTGCGAGCCGGCATGGTGGAGCGATTGTGCCAGAGCGGGGTTGATTCCCCGCTCTATTTTTCTTTATCTCGTTTTGTTTCGTTGTGAAAGCTGAAGATGATGGGGGTGCCAATGAGGGGGTATTTTTCTCTGATTTTTCTTTCCAGGAAACGTTTGTAAGACCAGTGCATTAGCTGCATTTCGCGACCATGGATGACAAACCAAGGGGGGCAGGTGTCGGTTTGGACGATATATTTAGGCTTGGGGTGGGTATTTTTGAGACCGGCTGGGGGGTGGCTGATGATGGCTTCTCGTAGGATATTGTTTAGCTGGCTAGTTGGGATTTCGGCGTGTCTGGACTCGTCTACGGTCTCAATGAGGTCGTAAAGTTTGGTGACATTTTTGCCGGTTTCGCTACTGGTGATGAGGACGGGGGCGTAGGGGATGAAATTGAAGTCGTATTCTAATTTATCTAAAATTTCATCGGTATTTTCTATCAAGTCGCTTTTAGTGAGGATGACGATGATGCCTTTGCCAGCGTTGATGATTTGGCCGGCAAGGGCTTGGTCAAGTTTGGAGTGAGGCTCGGTGGCGTCAATTAGAAGACAGCAAATGTCGGCCTCTTCAATGGCGGCGAGAGTGCGAAGGGCGGAAAATTTTTCAATGCCGACTTCCCTTTTGCCGGGTTTTCTGAGGCCGGCGGTGTCGAGAAATTCAATGTCGCGGCCTTTGAATTTGACGGCTACTCTGTTGATGTCGCGTGTAGTGCCTTGGCGGGAACTGACGATGGCTTGTTGTTTTTTGGCGAGAGAGTTGAAAAGGCTGGATTTGCCGACGTTGGGGCGGCCGATAAGGGCGATTTTTAGGGCTTCTTCTGGTTTGTGAGTAGTATTGCCAATTAGATTTGTAATTTTGCTTTGCAGTTCGCGGGTGCCTTGGCCGGTGGTGGCGGAAGTGCGGATGGTCATATCGGGCTTGATGCCGAGGCGGAGAAATTCGGCGTCGTCAAGAGATTCGCCTTTGTCGGATTTGTTTAAGACTAAAATGACGGGTTTTTTAGATTTGAGGGCGGATTTGGCGATGCGCTTGTCTTTGTCGTCTGGGTATTTGGTAGAGTCTAAGGTGAGGAGGATAATTTCGGCACTATCAATGGCGTCGTTGATTTGGTCTTGAATGGTGGCTTCAAAGTCGTCTTCGGGATTTTTAAGGCCGGCGGTGTCAATTAAGAGAAAATTATCATCAATGCGAGCAGAAACAGAATCTCTAGTGGTTCCCTCTTCCCTGGCGACAATAGCGATATTTTTGTGGGCAAGACGATTAAGCAGGCTGGATTTGCCGGCGTTAGTCTGACCAATTAGTGCTACGATGGGAAGGGATTTCATAGTTGTAATTATAACATATTTGTGGTAAAATTGGTATATGGACTAGATTGGCTCCGTCGTCTAGCGGTCCAGGACTCCTGGTTCTCATCCAGGCAATCGCGGGTTCGAATCCCGCCGGAGTCACCATAAAAGCGCCAATCTGGCACTTTTTTCTTGCTTGCTCTATCCGAAATAGCGTTTCGCAAGAAGAAAAGCACCATCTTGGCGCTTTTATGGTGACTCCGGCAAGTGAGATGCCAATCTGGCACCTCTTTCTTGGCGTCAGTTAATCGCTTGCATCAACATCTAGCGTAATTGTGATCTTGTAACTATTGAATTCCTTTTGAATTGCATCGTAAATGTCTTGGTAGATCTTTTCGCGATCTTTAGCTTCAAAATCAATAATGATATCAAAACTAAGTATTTTATCTATGGTATCTAAATAGAAGCCGTGCATTTGTAGGATTTCTTCATGAGAAAAAACGATATTATCAACCTTTTTCTTGGCTTCGATAATATTTTTATCTTTTGTATTGATAGAATAAACGCCAATGGTATGTAAAATTACGCCAAATTTTTGCGATACTTGCTTTGTGATACGGCGAGAAATTTTGTCAATTTGCGCCACAGTCAATGTGTCCTCCACCTCAATATGAATTGAGCCTAAATACTTATCTGGACCATAATCATTTAGGATTAAATCAAATACACCTTTAACATCTTCTTCTTTTAAGATTTCTTCTTTGATTGAGTTGGTCAGGCTACTTTCTATGCGTGTACCGAGTACATTGTCAATTGATTCCTTGATAAGCTCTATGCCGGCTTTGATAATGAAAATTGATACCAACATGCCGACGTAGGCCTCAAGATTTACATTGAAAATCATATAAATTATTGCTGATGCGAGAACTGAAGTTGTAAGAATAGCGTCATTAAAAGCATCCGCTCCACTTGCAATTAAAGAGTCGGATTTGATGGCGCGACCTTTTTTCTTAACATATAGACCGAGCGCAAATTTAATGGCGATGCTGAAAACTAGAATAATTAGCGTTATAATATTATAATCTACTTCCTCTGGCGTAATAATCTTTTCTATAGATTCAATAAACGCTGTAATGCCAGCATAAAGTACGATAGCAGAAACTACGAGCGAAGTAACATATTCAATGCGTCCATAACCATATGGGTGTTTCTTGTCTGGTGCTTTACCGGCTAATTTGGTGCCGATAATTGTGATGATGCTAGATAATGCATCGCTAAGGTTATTTACAGCGTCTGAAATAATAGCGATAGAGTTTGACAATAAACCTATTGCTGCCTTGAATCCTACAAGAATTAGGTTTGCGAAGATGCTTATAATGCTGGTTTTGACTACTGTTTTTTCGCGACTATTTTTCATAAAATATTATTTTTATTATATCATGATTTTGCTTCTTTGGCTTCTATCTGTATGGTATAATTAGGTAAAGATAAGCAAAAGGAGAGCTTTATGCCGGAAGTAAAAGATATTCATGATCAGAAAGACATAGATGAACTGAATACTCTTTTAAATGAACAGGAAGCTGAAGAATTGGCGGATGGGGACGATACTCCAGATATGACATACGATTGCGACTAAAATTACTAGTAATAATCGGTAGCGAAATATTGCTGCCGATTATTTATTTTGAAAATTAATAACTGACGGAGCCGGTGGAGGTAGGGATGGCGGCAACCCAGAGCTGGCCGGGGACGAAGGAGATTTCTTTGCCTTCGGCGTCGGTGAATTTAATGACATCTTTATAGCTTTGGCGAGACCAGGTACCCTCGTAGGCTTTGCCGTTTTGGAAGACATAGGCTTTGCCTTCGCCAGTAGTCTGTGAGACGATGTGGTAGCCATCAGTATCTAAGCTTTGCTGGACCATGATTACGGCGATAGCTTTTGGTGCGACTTGCTTGGCTTCGCCACATTGTTGCTGAGGGGAGGGATTTTCTAGCCCTTCTGGACAGGTGAAAGTTTCGTGGGGAATACCATCGGCGTAGGAGCGGAGATAGGAGCCGGTGGATTCATCATATTTATAAATAGTGTTAAAGGCAGCGGTGTAGCCGAAATTAACGGCGATATTTTTGACTAGAGGAGTGCCAGGGACTTTGACTTCGTCGCCGGCCTTATTGGTTTCGGTTTTATCTTTGGAGGCTTCAATGGCGTTTTGCCGCTCGGTGTCGGCTTCTGCTGGACGCATACGAGCGAATGATTTAACGTTGGAGGTAGTGTAGCCATTGTCGTCGTTAAACTTCTTTAAGAGGCTGCTGGAAGTGAAAAGATTATTGGGGGCGACATAAGCGGAGTAATCGCGCCATTCGTAATTATTGTCCTCGCTAAGATCGCGGTAGCCACCGTTTTTAAGAGCTTCTAAAGCTTCGTATGAGCCGCCGGCGTGGACAACGGTGCAATCAAAAGGTGTATCCCATTCCAAATAATAGGGACGGAGTGAGCGAATTGGGCCAATGGCAGAGGAAGTGGGATTTTGGAAAATGGCAGCAAAGCGAGTGATGCCGGCCTCGGCGATAGATTCAAAAACGACTGGTGCCTGGGCGATGCCAACCTGAGGGCGGGCACCGTCTAGGCCATTAGGAATTTGAATACAGTAAGTGGGGGAAGAATTAAGAGATTCGTTGGCGATTTCTTCGCCAGAGAGAATACTGTAATAATGTGGCTTTTCAACTGGCTTTTCTTCGGTGGCAACTGGCTCCTCTTTGCGATTGAGGTATTGATAGAGGAAGAAGCCGCCAACTCCGGCGCCAATGAGCAAAATGACTACGATAGACCAAACGATAACTTTCTTTTTGGTAGACCATTTTTTCTTGGGTTTTTCGCCTTTTTTGGTCTTTTTATTAGAGGTGCGATGTTTTTTGGATTTTTTACCAGATTTGCCATCAATGGACATTTCTGGTGCCTCGGAGATGCCGAGGTTAATAGTTTCTAAATCTTGTTCGTTTGGTTGCATAGTTTTATCTCGCTTATAGTTATATTATAACATATTATTATGAGAAGTGTTGAGATTTTAATCATTTGCGAGAGCAGTGCGGACACTATTTAGCCGTGCGAGAGTGGCTTCTTTGCCGAGGACTTCGGCGGTGAGGTTGAGGGCGGGCGAGAAAGGTGCGAAGGAAATGGCGATGCGGATGAGGGTGAAGAATTCGCCAGGCTTCTTTTTAGTTTCTACGAGCAATTCATTAAAGGCGGCTTGGAGCGTATCGGCAGACCACTTATCATCTGGAATGTTTTGGAGTTTTTCAATAGCGGCAGACAATAAATCAATTAGTTCCTGCTCGGAAAGTTTTTTGAGCATTTTTTGTGTGACGATGGCGGGCAGGAGGATTTTAGGGTTTTTAAAGAAGTAATCGGTCATATCGCGGAGGTCGGAGAGGGTTTTAAGGCGGTCGTAAATTATAGAGAGAACACGTTTTTTATAGGCGTCTGGATAAGCAGCGGCACTGTCTGGCCAGAAACCGGCGGTGCGAGCATAGAGAGCGTCAATTCCCTGCTCGTTGGCAATTTTACGGATCCATTGGCCGTTCATCCAAAGGATTTTGGTTTCGTCAAAGCGGGCGCCAGAATTTTGGATGCGGTCAATGGAAAATCTATCTAATAGTTCGTCTTTAGTGTAGATTTCTTGCTCGGTGCCGTCATTCCAGCCAAGACAGGCGAGATAATTAAGCATTGCCTCTGGCAAGATGCCTTCGTCGCGGTATTCGGTGACAGATTTGGCGCCGTCGCGTTTGCCGAGTTTTTTATTGCCTTGAGGAGCCAAAATATGTGGCAGAGAGAGGAATTTGGGGCGCTCTAAGCCAAGTGCTTCATAGAGAGCGAGGTAATTTGGCATACTAGAAAGGTATTCGTTGCCGCGAGCGATGTGGGTGACGCCCATTTCAGCATCGTCAACGATGTGGGCGAAATTGTAGGTGGGCAGACCGTCTTTTTTGATAAGAATAATGTCGTCGCAAACTTCTGGGCCGGAGTGCATATCGCCCATAACTTCATCGTGCCACTCATAAGCTTTTGGCTCGGCTTTGAAGCGCAGAGGGATGCCTTCGTGCCATTCTGGAGTATCTTTAGGACGGTGATTGCGGTAAAGGAAAGGAATTTTTTTGGCGTTGTCGGCTTTGCGATATTCGTCAATTACTTCTGGAGGGGTAGGGTCGGCGTAGGCGCGACCAGAATCAATTAGCTTTTTTGCCCATTTATGATAGATGTCTTTTCTCTCGCTCTGATAATAAGGCTCGTTTGCTCCGCCGACTTCTACGCCTTCGTCCCAATCTAGGCCAAGCCATTTAAGAGTATCTAAAATTAGCTCGGTGGCACCTTCTACATAGCGCGCTCTATCGGTATCTTCAATGCGCAAAATGAATTTGCCGCCAGATTGTTTAGCGATGAGGTATGGGTAAATGGCACTGCGGACATTGCCAATATGAATATAACCTGTGGGGCTGGGTGCAAAACGAGTCTTAATCATAGTTATATTATAACATATTTATAGGGAATTTATAGAGATAAAGCGATGTTTTTAATGACTTTTTTGCTGAGGACGCCATGGACGGCTTTTAGTTTGTAAAGAATGCCGCCATTAACCCAGACTGCGTCAGAATTGTGGATGTAAAGTGTGACACCTTGCTCGCGGACAGCGGTGTAATCTTCGTCCCATTCGGATTTGACATAATTATTAAGAAGAGCATTAGAATCCCAAGATGATTTTTCCTCGGTAATGTAGAAAGAATCGTTGTCTTTGCCGGAGAAATTGAGGGTGACTGTGCTATTGTCTCCAGTAGAAACGCCAGATAGTTGGTAATCTCTAGGGACGTAAGTAGGATAGGAAGCTTCTATGCCCGTTTGCATAGCGGCAACGCGAACAGAAATACTAGGCATATTAAGACTAACAAAGTATCCCAAGACACCAATACAAGCTGCAGATGTGGCAAAAGCGAGGATGAATTTACTAACTGATGAGTGGCGTTTTTCTTTTTTGAATGAATCAGATAGAGTGCGACTTTGCTTGGACTTTTTGTGCTTTTGCTTGAGCTGTTTTTTGCTAATGCGGGACTGCTTTTTTTCGGTGGCGATGACCTTAGAAACGGCTTCGTCTTCCTTTTGTTCGTCTAAGTTACGAAGAGCCTTTTTGATGGCTTCGTTTTTGAGCTCGCGAGGAGTGGGGGGTGGGATAACTTCGCCGTCGGAACCGGAACCTTTGGCAGTAACTTGGTTAATAATCTTCTGGTATGGGTGGATTTCTGGCGGGAGATCTGGGGTGTCGACCACTTCTTCAATTTTGTCTTCCTCTGGCTCAGAGAAAGCGGTGGCAATTTGAATTTGCTCGGTGCGCTCTATAATTTTGTTTTCTGGAGGGGTTTGTAAGATAGAGCGAAGTGGCTCCTCTGGAGAGAGGGGCGGATTGGATACTTCAACTGGAATAGGCTCTTCCGCGAGGGTAGCCGTTGTGTTTACTTTGGTTTCGGGTTTAATCTGAATTGCGGCTTCTGGTTTGGTTTCTTTTGACTCGTCAAGATTGATGCGAATGGTAGGACGTGAAACATATTTGCGATTTAATGTAGAAGATTTCTGCACACTTTGGTGGGTGGCAGAGCTTGAGCAGTTTTTGTTATTCTCTGATTTACTCATTATTTACTATTATAACCTAAAGGACTATAAAAATGCAAGTGATTTTTTATAAATATGGTACAATTTAGATATGGATAATAATAAAAAGCGCAAGCAAATGATGCGTATAGCGTTGACGGAATCGGTGATGGTGGTGGCAGTGGTGGTGATAGTGGCACTTTTGATGTTTATGGTGATGGGCTATAGTTTGAGAACTGGTGACGAATGGAGCGTGGAGCAATCTGGGCTAGTGCAGCTAGTTTCAGAGCCATCGGGAGCTTCAATTCAGATTGACGGAGAGGATATTTTTCCGCGGACAGAAACTAGTCGGATGATATCGGCAGGTGAGCATACCGTGAGATTATATAGAGATGGCTATACTGATTGGCAAAAGCAGATAAATGTGCGTTCGGGAATCTTTTTGAGATTAAAATATCCAAGATTATTTAAAGATAATCGTGGTGCGGAAACGGCAAAAACTTTGGAAAATATAGAGTGGGTAAGGTTTTCGGATAATCGGCGATATTTATTGTATGCAATAAAGGATAGTAAGGTTTGGAGTTTGGTAGATTTGGACAGCAATGAGTTGAAAGAGATAAAAACAGATACTACTGGGATAATTGACGGCACGCTTAAAAATTTGGAATGGCTTTCAAATAACGAAAAAGTACTAGTGGAGATAACAAAGGAAAACACTAGAGAGTGGAGAATAATTGATTTGAAGACGCCAGAAAAAAGTGTGAATTTGACAGAAATGTTCGGGATGAATTTTGAGAGTATTAGTCCATTAAACGAGGCTGGAGATAGATTTTGGGTGATAGAAAATGGTAATTTGAGGCAGATATACATATCTAACAAAGAAGCTTCTAGTGTGATAGCTAGCAATGTGCTGAGTTTTGCTAATGATAAAGATGAGGTGGTATATGTTAAAAAGACGCCTGATGATGAGCGAGCGATAGAAACTTATCGTGATGGAGACAGCAAAGGGGTGAAAGTGATGGACATTACGGATAATAGCTTAAATGTGAAAGTGGCAGTGGAGGAATATCTGGGAGACACTTATTTGAGTTTGTTGCTTTCGCAAAAATTTATTGGCTATAAAGCTGATGATTTTCCAGTAGTGGGACAGGATTTTGCAATGGAGAAATATCTGGAACAGGATTTGAAAATGGCGCCGGAAACATTTAAGGCAAGTAAAAATAGGCAATTTGTAATCATGAATAATGGCAAGAATATGGGGGTGATGGATGCGGAAACAGAGCAGATATATGAGTATGAGCTTGCTTCTGATAAGTATTTTTGGGTGGATGATTATCTGATAGGTGAAGTAGTGGAGGGAGAGCTGGTAGTGTATGATTTTGATGGTACAAATAGGCGCGACTTAACAAAAGCAAGTAGTGGATATCCGGCGCTGATAAATGGTAATAATCGCTGGCTGTATTATTTCAGAACAGATGACGAGAAACTTCTCTTGAAACGAGAGCAATTGTAAGATATAATATACTTATGGATTCTAAAAGTGGTGGGCTATCTTCGGACGCTCGCCAAAGACAGACTGCTGCAGAGATTGCTCGCCAAAAAGTAGTGGCGTCTTATTCTAATACAAACAAATATAAAGAGGCCCCAATCCAGACAAAACAACAGACTACGGATTGGAAAAAGTATCATTCGGCATGGCAGAATTACTATCAAAAATACTATAGCGATTATTATGCAAAGGCGGCAAAGGCATATATTCAGACGGAACGAGAAAAGAACGAGAAGCTAAGAAAAGACTTGGAATATCAAAGGCAGATGGTGGAGGCTGGTACGGTGGAGCAGCCACGCAAGATAATTGTTTCGGCGCCAGAGCCAGAGCCGAGAAAGCAGGCGATTGTTTCACCAGCTGACACTCCAGAGTCGACAGAGGAGGAAAAGCAAAATATTGCTCAAATTTTGAAGGAAAAAATTCAAAAAAAGGCCTCTGATACAGCAAATAAACGTAGAAAAATGCGCAGGTGGGTGCCAGCAGCACTGGGTGTGTCGGTGGTGCTTTTGGCGTTATTTATGCAGTATAATCGGCTGATTTTTGCGCCGATTATGGCGTATGTGTCGCCAGGTAATGTGTCTGATGATGGAATTACGGCGATAGATGCTACAGTGACGGCAGCGCCAGGGCCAGATCCAAAATTAATCATTCCGAAATTAAATGTGGAGGTGCCAATTAATTTTGGAATTTCTAATGATGAAGCGACAGTGATGGAGGCGATGAATCATGGCGTGGCGCAATTTGCCATCCCAGGGGCAAATGCAATGCCAGGTGAGATTGGAAATTTGGTAATATCCGGGCACTCAGCAGGAGATATTTACAGCAACAATCAGTATAAGTTTATTTTTTCGGGGCTAGAGCGGTTGGTGGCGGGTGATATTATTTATGTAAATTATGACTCAAAGCGCTATACTTATTCTGTAACGGAATTAAAGACGGTAGAGCCAACGGATGTAAATTCTTTGATAGTGGAGACTACGCGGCCAATGCTAACATTGGTGACTTGTACACCACTAGGGACTTCGCGATACCGTTTACTAGTATTTGCTGAGCAAGTAGATCCAGCACCTGAGAGTGCGAAACAATCTACGCAAATAGCGACTGGCGACGTAAATGATGGCGATAAAGAGATGCCGTCTAATTCCCCTTCGTTTTTTGAAAGTATCTGGCGATGGCTGACGGGTCAAAGTTAGTGTGATATAATAAAGGTATAAAGTGGAGGAAAATGTATGATAAGAAAGACTTATGCAATAATTATGTGCATATTGGTGGCGGTGATTTTTGCGATTGGTGGAGTAATTTGTGGGATGAAGATAAATACTGGAAATTCCCTGCTAGAGCTACCAAAACCAGAGGTAAGTGAAGGGCAAAGGGGGGAGCTAGGGATAGATAAAAATATCAACGAAAGTAGTATTGATGATTATTTGGGGAGGAGTGATAGTGTATATATTGATGTACGGATGTTGGACGATCCAGCAGATTACGCGGCGATTGGTGGCGATAGTAAGCTAGCTGGCTTTGTGGACGGGTTTGAAGTTGTGCCATATCCGTATCTAGTGAATGTTACTGGCTTGCCAGAGGCGGTAGGTAGTACTTATACTGGTCCGACATTGTTTACTTATGCGGATGGTAAATATACCGCGAATTATCAGCAGTCGATGCGGATTTTGGAGGACTTGTTTCCAAAAGATAAAAATATCTTCTTGATGTGCGGTGGTGGTGGATATTCAGGAATGTTAAAAAATATGTTGGTAGCATTGGGGTGGAATGGCGATAAAATATATGTAGTGGGTGGTTATTGGTATTATGACGGCAAAAATAAGGTGGATGTGAAGCAGCTAGATGGGAATTATGCTTTCTGGAAAGTACCATATCATGAGATAGATTTTAGTAAATTGACGGAGATATAGATGATAAAAAAGTCCGTGGTGCGGAAAATATGGGCGGTAGGAGCGTTAGTATTGGCGCTGGTGGCGGGTGCGGCGATAGGGCTGGTAGTGTTACTTTGGCCAAAGCCGGTAGCGTTAGATAGTGAATATTACGGCACGAGCGAAATGCTGAGTTTAGACAAAGATACTTACGAGCAAATGCTAAAGGATAGAAAATCTTTTGTGGTCATGGTGGATAATGCTGGCTGCGTGACGACGGCGCGAATGCGCGAGATGATGGCAAATATGCCGGAAGATTTAGGCTTTAAATATTATCAACTGATGTGGCCAGAGGCAATGGAATCATCCTTACATAATTATGTAAAATACTATCCGTCGATTGTGATAATTGATAATGGGCAGGTGATGTATTATTTACAGGCTGATGCGGACGAAGATAGTAAGTATTATAATGACACTGAGGCGCTACAGCAATGGCTAAAGGAGAGAGTAGATTTTCGTAAGTAGTAGGATGAGTAGATTAGTGAGGACGACGGTGGCGCCGGTGGGGGTGTTTAAGAGGTAAGATAAAATAAGGCCGATAATGAAGGTGATACAGGAGATGACGCTGGCGGTGATGACGACACCCTTGAAGCTTTTAGCAAGATTTTTGGCGATAAGGGTAGGAAAAATGATGAGGCTAGAGATAAGTAAAGCACCAAGTAGGCGCAAGCCTAAAACAACTACTGCTGAACAGATGATGGAAAAGATAGCATCGTAGAGATTGGTTTTGATGCCGATAGATTTGGCAAAATCTGGGTCAATCGTGATGGCGAAGATGCGGTGATAGAGAAAGATATAGAGGGTAGTGGTGATGCTAGCGACGATGAGGCTAAACCAGACATCGGTCCAACTAACAGATAGAATGCTGCCAAAAAGGTAGCCGTTGATGTCTATATTAGTTCCCTTTCCGATAGAAATGGCGAGAGTGCCGATGGCGAGGGCGGAAGCAGAAATGATGCCGAGGATAGCATCACCAGATTGTTTTTGGCTAAGACGGAGAATGGCAAATGAGGCGAGAATGGTGATGGGGATAGCGATATAAATATGAGCAAAGCCGAGCGTAATTGCGATAGCAAAGGCACCAAAGGCAACATGGGAAAGGCCGTCGCCAAGCATGGAATTTTTACGCAGGACGATGGATACACCAATAAGGGCGGAAGTGAGCGAGATAAGCAAGCCAACTATGAGGGCGCGGAACATAAAGTCATAAGAAAACATTTCGGTGATTTGGTTCATCTTTGATACCCCTTTAAATATGTTTTAGTAGTAGCTAGTTGAACATGGCCAGAATCTAGGGCGATGACTTTATTGCCAATTAAATCTTCGGCATCTAAATCGTGGGTAATCATAATAATGGTAAGGCCGTCTTTATTTAGTTGTTTTAAAGTCTGGTAGAAATCTTTTTTAGACTGATGGTCTAGATTATTAGAAGGTTCGTCTAGGATGAGAAGTTTACTAGTGGCGGAGAGTGCACGGGCAAGGAGAACTTTTTGTTTTTGGCCGCCAGAAAGACTGGAAAAAGGCTCGTTTTTTAGAGTGGTAATGTTAAGACGTTTTAAGCTGGTGGCGGCTTTGGTATGCTCTTTTTGGCTATAAAATGGGCCTTTGAGCTGGCTGAGTGTGCCAGAGAGGACAATTTCTTGAACTTTGGCTGGGAAAGCTGGATCGGTATGGGTATCTTGAGGGAGATAGCCGATAGTAGTTTGCTGCAGACCATTCTGAAAGATAATCTCGCCATTTTTGGGCTCGAGGAGACCAAGAATGCCTTTCACTAGAGTGGATTTGCCGGAACCATTGGCGCCAACGATACAGGCAAAATCGCCATCTCCAATTTTAAAATTGACGTCTTTTAAAATAATGCTACTGCCGTAGCCGAGCGTAAGATTTTTAACTATTAGGATATCTGCCATTAGTTTAGCGCCTCTTTTAAGGTTTCTAGATTGGCAGTGAGAAGATCTAGATAGGTGATGCCGTTAGCAAAATCTTCAGCGGAAATATTGTGACCAGCGTTTAATGTGAGAATTTTGGTATCGGTAGCATCTGCGATGGTCTTGGCGAGATTGTCTGAGGTAAGCTCAATTTTAAGAATTGCGGGAATGTTGTCTTGTTTGACTTTGTCAATGAGCTGGGCGATGGTCTGGCTGCTGGCCTCGGTCTGCTCGCTGCAGCCGGGGAAAGCGGCGGCGTAATCTAGATTGTATTCGTCGGTGAAATAGCGGAAGGGAAATCTGTCGGCAAAGATTAGTTCCCTTCTTTTGGCGCTACCGATGATGTCTGTGATTTGAGTATCTATGTTTTGGAGCTTTTCAACGTAGGTGGCGGCGTTTTGCTTGTAAGTTTTGGCATCTTTAGGATTGAGAGAGATGAGTTTAGCTTTTAAATTATCGGTGATTTTGATGGTATTTTTGATACTAGTCCAGACATGTTCGTCGTATTCGGTTTCAGATATTTCAGTTGTTTCGGTGGTGAGCCCCTCGGTCTTTAGTTCTACATTATCCATGAGGCGAAAGATTTTGTTTTGGTCTATTTCGTTGTTTTTTAGGAGATTTTCAACCCATTCGTCTGATTCCCCACCAGTATAGATGAATAAATTGGCATTTTTGATGGCGATGATATCACCAGGGGTGGGGGCAAAACTGTGAGCGTCGGAGCCGGGACTGATTAGCATTTTGATTTCGGCAGTATCGCCGGCTATTGTGCGGGCAAGGTCGTAGCTAATGAAATTGGTGGTGACAATGGAGAAATCTGGCTTGATGGCAGTATTCTTTTGAGCGATAATGAAAAAGATTAAGATTGTTGCTAGAGTGATGATTGAAAATACTGCAAAAATAACTTTTTTCATCTATTTTTATTATATCATTTTATATGGTATAATAGAAGAGTAACAATCTGGGCGAGTGGCGGAACTGGTAGACGCGCTAGACTCAAAATCTTGTGGTAGCAATACCGTGAGGGTTCAAGTCCCTCCTCGCCCACCACGATAGGAAGCGAGATGGAAAGTCTTGCTTTTTTTATATATATTATTGGCTTTCCAAATATTGGTAAATATTGTCTTTGTATATCCTGAGTACTTTATTTCTAAAATCTTCGTCTAAGTTTTCTAAATTCATGTGTGGACTATTATCTTCAATTTCTAGTAAATTTAATAATTGGAAAAGTAGTTGTAAGATTTGAGGGCTAACGTTGGACGCAGCGGATACTAAAGCCGTGGCCCTTATTGCTGTTAAGCTGAGAGCTGACGCCGCCGGAATCGTAGCCCAGGCGGTAGATATAAGTCTCCGAGCTAGGCGTACCAGACCAGAAGTTGCCGGCTCTGCCCTGATCGATCTCTGACGCGCTGTACCAATACCAGCCGCCGTAGTACTTAGCAAAGCCTAGGTATTGATTTTCTAGAAGCTGCGTTCCGTTAGTAATTCCATAACCATAAGTAGAGCCGAAAAGCTTAGTCCAAGATTTATTTACTGTTTCGCTTGCGCCATTTACTGGTAACTGCCAGCCAGCAGGACAGATAGAGGTATTTGGCGCGGAAGTGACGCCAGCAGTAGTTTCCTTGGCTACTGCTACTGTCCAGTTGTAGAAAACTTGGCCGTAGTAGGACGGATCGTTTGTAGCATTGGCACCTAGACCATGAGCGACTTCTACCATAGGTTTATCATAGATGTTTTGATTCCAGTCTGTAGTTTGAGCGATTGAGGCTGGAATAGTGTAGCTCGCTGGGGAGGAAAAATCACTATCGGCAGCAGAAATAGTCTGGCCGTAGATGCTTAGGTTATCCGCCATCCAGCAGTTGCCATCTACGGCGTGGACAACACGGTAGAACTCCCTGTTTCTTCTATCTACGAGGACGGTTGATGCGTTGGTGCCGAGATTATTACATTGAGTAGTGGTGAAATCTTGCATGGTTGGGTCGGTGCTTTGTCCGGAGAAGACGCAACGAACAGAGAAACCGAAAGTTTTTGGGTTGCCGGAGAATTGAACAGTGAAATTGCCAGTTTGTGAATTAAGACCATTGCGATACGCATTATTAGTATCACTAGGGACAGTACGATACCAGTAGTGTCCGCGACTACCCTGTGTATCGTGTGAGTTATCATAGTAGCCGGCAAGAGCATAATTAAACGGTGCCTGTTGAATTGTTTGAACAGCGGAACCGTTTACGCCATCGACAGTTGGTAGACCATAATGCAACATTAAGTTCTGGAAGGAATAAACGCCATCATTGTCTGGCAATTGCCAACCCTTTGGACAGACGCTTTCAGTGACAGTTCCAGTGGTTGCCTGTGAACCTACACCAGCAGTAGCAGCGTTCCAGTTATAGAGGTTGCCGTACTTGGTCGTAGTATTGACTATACAATACGGATTAGTTGTTAAGTCGCAAGAGTCTGTCACATTCTCTGCCACCCCAGAATAGATTTGAACTACATCATATTCGGAAGGAGTACCATTAGTGATGTTTGCGGCAAGCGTTCTATTTTGTTCAACATTAGAATCACTTGGAGTAAGCACACGCACATTGCCAGCAGCATCCGTG
>JAFWMC010000025.1 GCA_017510805.1 Candidatus Saccharimonadota bacterium | reverse complement strand
GTTTAGCTCCTCGGACTTGGCGGTATAACGCTGGTAAATTTCGTCGGTTTTTGAGGTGTCGGTGCTAGAGCTGCTAGATTTTGATGCGTTATTACTGATGACTAGACCTATATACGTGGCAACGGTGATGCCAAGCAGCAAGATGGCGATTGCGATGATTGAAAGACGCTGTTTCCAAGATGTTTTTAGATAGTTTTGATCCATATGACCTCCTTTGTTAGATTATACGACAGACGCGTGAAAAGCCGCAGTACTTTTTATTACTTCTTCCATTATAGCAGATATTTCGGCGGATTCCAAAGTTTTCTTGGTGCTAGCAAATGATAGTTTGAAAGAAATATTTTTAGTGTCTGGCTCTTTCTGATAAATACTAGCTGGAGCGATAGTGTAGATGAGATTTTCTTGCTGATCTAGCGTAGAGGTGATAGCGTTTTGCAAAGATTGATAAGCGGTATCAGAGGGGACTTTAAGGGTAAGGTCGCGCTCGGAAGATGGATATTTAGACAGATGCGAAGCGACAGCTTGGTGGCCGGCACCTAGAAGATTTGCAAGATTAATTTCAAAAGCAGCAGTAAGCGGCAATTTGAGGCTGTTTTGGACAGAAACGCGGATTTCACCAAGGTAGCCGATAGTTTTTTCGCCCAATGTAATCTCGGCGGAATGAAGTGGCTCAAAGTAGGCTGGGCCAGATTGGAATTTTTTAAGACCGAGATTAATATATAGAAGCTGGGCAAGATTTTCCAGGATGGCCTTGGCATAGTAATAATCGTGCGTAGTGGCAAGAGCCAAATGCTGCTCTACCTCTGGGACGCGATCGGTGGTGAGGCCAAGGGATTTCTTGGTGATTTGATTCATCTCGTAAAGAGTAAAATCTTTATAGCCGGCCTTTTGGTTGAGATAGACTTTTTCTAATAGTGAAGGAATGAGACTCTGGCGGAGCACCTGCAAATCTGGCGAGATGGAATTGATGATTTCGTAGGAATCTTTAGGGTCTTCGCCGACGATCTGCTGGAGTTTTTTATTAACGAAAGTATAGGTGAGGATTTCGTGGGCGCCGAGATTATCAGAAAGAATATCTCTGATTTGCTTTTTTAATTTAAGCATGGAATCTTCGGTAGCGCCAATGAACAGGCGAGTTGGTAAAGTTTTGGGGATATTATCGTAGCCCTTGAGGCGGCCGACTTCTTCAATGATGTCTTCCTTGATGTGGAGATCGGTGCGCCAATACGGAATTTGGAATGTCAGATTAGTTTTCTGGCATTCCAAAATCCCGACATTAGAGAGCGTTTTTATGATATCAGAGGTCTTGTAATCGGTGCCAAGGAGGGAGTTGATTTCCCTAACTGTAACAGAGATAGTAGGCTGAGGCTGCTTATCAGGATAAGCATCGGCGGCGGCGATGGGGTCGATTCCGAGTTTGTTGGCGGCAATATTTAAAGCAATCATGGTTTGTTCGGCTGGCAAACCCTTGGTAAATCTGGTAATAGCTTCGCTGAAAATACCATGTGCCATTTGAGTCTTACGAAGATTATACAAGGAAAACGTGGCGGATTCTATTATGATATGCCTTGTGTTTTCGTCAATGGCGGTATTTAGGCCACCCATCGCGCCAGCCAAAGCTACAGGAATATTATTGCTCGTGATTAGAATATCGTCGGGGATACACTCAATGATTTTACCGTCAAGAAGCTGAATTTTTTCGCCTTTTTTGGCTTTGCGAACTACGATTTCTGGGGTTTTAGTCTTTCCTGCTACGATAAATTTATCATAATCGAAAGCGTGAAGCGGTTGACCAGTATAAAGCATAATCTTATTAGTTAAATCTACTATCGGGGAAACTGCGCGCATACCAGCTTTTGCTAGAAAAACATCCTGCGGAATGAGCGTAGTAATTTTACGCTTTTTTTCGCCGACATTAAAGATGGCACAAGAATATCTTGGGCAGATTTTTGAATCTTCGATTTTAACTTTTGGAGAAATATCAGTCACTTGCCATCTGGAAATGTCTGGCGCATTGAGAATATCTGGCTCTTTAAACGCGATGCCGAGGATGCCGGCAACTTCGCGGGCGAAGCCGATTAGGCCGAAGGTGTCTGGGCGGTGGGTAAGAGATTTGTTCTCAATATCAAGAATAATATCGTTTAAATCAAAGGCTTCAGCAAAACTATCGCCAGGCTGGATGTTTCTAGTGGTGCCGGGAAAATCCATGGATGGGTCAAGTTCAACAATGCCAGAATGGTCGTCGCCAAGGTCTAACTCGTCTAAACCAGCGAGCATACCGTTAGATTCGTAACCTTGAAGTTTTCTGGTGCCGAGCTTGAAGTTTTCTTCACCGTAAGTCTGGGGGACGATGGCACCAGGGGCGAGCCAGACGGCGAGCATGCCCTTTCGTACATTTGGTGCGCCGCAGACAACTTGGACTTTTTTGCTCCCAGTATCTATCTGACATAAATGTAGGTGTGTGCCAGGGATGGGCTCGCATTCGGCGACTTTGACGATATAAGATTTTTCATACTTTGGTGCAAGATCAATAGCCTCCTCCACTTCTACCAGACGCGCGCCGATAAGCTTGATTAAATCATCTGTAGAAATATTTTTTGGAATAGTGACTAATTTTTTAATTTCATTAAGCGAGATTTTCATTTACTAAAACTCCTTTAAAAAGTCAAGTTTGCCAGATTCAAAATAGCGAACATCGGTGAGGCCGTAGCGAAGCATCACGAGGCGGTCAATGCCGCCACCCCAAGCAAAACCTTTGTATTTTGTGGGGTCAATGCCGGCTATTTTTAAAACGTTGGGATGAATCATGCCACAGCCTAGCATTTCTAGCCAGCCGTCACCCTTGCCGCCGAGAGATTTGGGTTTTTCAATCATAAATTCTAGACTAGGCTCGGTGAACGGGAAGTAGCCAGGCTGAGTGCGGATGTTTAATTCTTGTTCGTAATAAGTTTCAAAGAAATTTTTAAGTACGCCAAGCATCTGGCCCATAGTAGCATCCTTGCTCACAAAGATACCTTCGCATTGGTAAAAAGTGTGCTCGTGAGTAGCATCTACGTCCTCATTGCGATAGACACGGCCAGGAATAACTACGGCAATTTGGCCGCCGTTTTCTAGATCTTTTTTGTATTTTTTCAAAGCGCGGTGCTGCATGGTGCTGGTATGAGCTGGCGGAATAAAACCCTCGGCAGTGCGAAATGTATCGTAGCCGTCGCGAGCAGGGTGACCCTCTGGGAAATTTAGCGCCTCAAACATATTAAATTCGTCGTCGATGGTGCGCGCTTCTATAACATTGAAGCCCATGCGAGAATAAATATCACAGACGCGGTCTATTTCTACCATTAGCGGATGTTTGCTTCCCTTTTCAAAATGAGGAATAGGCTGGTTGGAGGCAGCGGGAGCGGTGATATCAATCGGCTCAATATCCTTGGATGCCTCAGCAGCCTCGGCTTGTTTGATTTTTTGAAGCAAATCTTCCTTTTTTTGATTTAACTTAATGCCAAAATCTTTACGTTCTGCCTCTGGAAGAGTCTTGATTTTGGCATATTCTTTACCGAGACTGTTTAGCTCGGATTTTAATTTTTCCAACTCTGACATATATATTATATTATATCACATTTTTATGATGCTGGAATTTTATACTTTTCTTTTAAGATAAGCTGCACTATAAATTTACCATAAATATTTTATGGCTATTCACAAAATCGGATTTTTATGGTATAATGAAATACAAATGAAGGTGTCAAAATTCATTGTAAAACATCGCGTAGTAATTTTAATCATTAGTTTATTGTTGATGGTGCCGGCGTTTTTTGGCTATATTGGCACTAGAATTAATTACGATTTACTGACTTATTTACCATCCGAAATAGACACCATGAAGGGCCAAGAAATCTTGAAGGAGGAATTTGGTACGGGCGCTTTTTCTTTTGTAGTATTTGACGGAATGAGCGATAGTGAAGTGGCAAAAGTAAAAGATGAAATTACTAAAATTGACCACGTAAAAAATGTCCTATGGTATGACGAAAACGAAACTGGTGTGCCAAAAGAATTTTTACCGAGTGCGGTTTCCAACATTTATAATGCTGGGGACGAAACAATGCTAGCAATATTATTTGATAGTGGAACATCGGAGGATGCGACATTAGCAGCAGTTGGCAAAATTCGCCAGGTAGCCGGCACAAAAGCTTTTATGGCGGGGATGTCGGCATTAGTAGTAGATCTAAAAACATTAGTAGAGAGTGAGCAATTTATCTATGTAGCAATTGCGGCAGTACTAGCTGTAGTAGCAATGCTGGCATTTCTTGACAACTGGCTAATACCATTTATATTTCTAGCATCTATTGGCATAGCAATTTTAATAAATCTCGGCACAAATATTTTAATTGGCGAAATTTCCTTTGTGACAATGGCGCTATCCGCAGTGTTGCAACTGGCAGTAACGATGGATTACTCAATTTTCTTGTGGCACAGCTATAAGGAAGAATGCAAAGATGAAACAAATAAAGAAAAGGCAATGGCAGATGCAATTCAGAAAACTTTCGCTGCAGTAGTTGGGTCGTCTATTACGACCGTAGCAGGATTTATTGCACTAATGTTTATGACCTTTACGCTAGGGTTTGACCTAGGGCTAGTGATGGCAAAGGGTGTGGTGCTGGGTGTGATTGGCTGCGTAACAATTTTACCGGCGATGATTCTAGCATTAGACAAGATTCTAGCAAAAACAGAGCATCGGCCACTACTACCAGATATGACAAAACTAGCAAATCGTATTATAAGAATTTTTCCGGCAATTGCAATTATATTTGTAGCGATTATTCCACCAGCTTATATATTTTCACAGCAGGCACAAAATGAAGTATATTATGATATGGGCGGCTCACTGCCAAGCGATATGGAATATGTAGTAGCAGAAACAAAATTGGAGGAAGATTTTCACGCTGGCTCTACGGACGTAGCACTGATTAGCACAAAAATGAACGAAAATAATGTGCGGCAAATGCTGAGTGAGCTAGGAAAAGTAGGTGGAGTAAAATATGTGCTGGGGCTGGAAACCTTAATTGGCGAGCGAGTGCCGGCAGAATTTTTACCAGAATCGGTGACGGAGATTTTAAAAAATGATAATTATGAATTAGTCCTGGTAGGCTCAGAATATACTAAAGCGACTAATGAAGGTAACGCGCAGGCAAATACTTTAAATGAAATCATAAAAAAGTATAACGATGGTAATTTGTTGATTGGTGAAGGTCCAGCCACAAAAGATATGATTGAAATGATGGCAGCAGATTTTACGGTAGTAAATACGATTTCTATCGTGGCAATCTTCATTATCATTGCGATTGTTGAAAAATCTTTGTCACTACCGTTTATATTGATTGCGGTGATTGAAGTGGCGATTTTCATAAACTTGGCGATTTCACATTTTACGGGCACAAGTTTGCCATTTATTGCTCCTATTTGCATTAGCACAATTCAATTGGGCGCAACGGTAGATTATGCAATTTTGATGACAACACGCTATAAGAAGGAGCGAATAAGTGGCAAAGATAAAAAGGCTGCAGTGCGAATTGCCCTAGCAACTTCAATTCCATCCATTATTGTATCTTCGGCGGGATTATTCGTGGCGACACTAGGCGTAGCAGTTTACTCCAATATGGACATGATTTCGGCGATTTGTTTGTTATTGTCGCGTGGCGCCATTATTAGTATGGCAATGGTGATTTTAGTATTGCCGAGCTTACTAATGATTGCTGATAATTTAATTTGTAAAACAACAAAGGAGATGAGAAAATGTCTAAAAAATTAAACTTAACAATGGCTTTGGCGGGAATGGTAGCATTGGCTAGTACTGGCATTACTATGTCTTTAACAAGCGGTAGCCTAGCAAAAAGTAATACTAATTTAGCGGTAGAAGAAACAACAGATGAAGATAAAGTTTCTACAGTACTAGACGAAACAGTGTATGTTTTTACAGAAAATAACGGCAAAACCCGACGTGTAATTTCTAGTAACTGGACTAAGACCGCGCTAGATACTGATAAATATACAAAAGTAGAAAAAGATGATAAATCTACACCCGTAACTTTGGATATTAGATATACTTTGGATGATAAAGAAATCTCGGCAAAAGATTTGGTGGGTAAATCTGGCAAAGTAACAATTGAATATAATTATAATAATAATCAAAAGTCTGGTAATTATTATGTGCCATATGCGGTGATGACGGGAATGCTACTAGATAATGACGTATTTACGAATGTGTCGGTGGAAGGTGGAAAATTATTTAATGACGGCGCGCGGACAATAGTAGCGGGAATATCTTTGCCAGGAATGCAGGAAAATCTAGGAATTGCTAGTGGAAGTTTTACAATACCAAACGGATTGAAGATTACTGCAGATGCTAAGAATTTTAAACTGGGAATGACGATGTCAGTAGCGACAGCAGAATTATTTAGTGGATTAGATACAAGTAAATTAAACACGATTGACGAATTAGCTGGACAAATTAATCAGCTGACAGATGGTATGAAACAGCTAATGACTGGCTCAGGAAAAATTTATGATGGGCTAGCTACGCTCAATGATAAATCTGGTGCACTAGCAGAAGGCGTAAGAAAGCTAGCTAATGGCAGCGCAGAACTAGCGAATGGTTTAGAAGAAATTGATGATGGTGTGGGAGTTTTGGAAAATGGAATAGCAAAGCTGGCCAGCGGACTAACACAGCTAGCCAATAATAGTGCGGCTTTAAATACTGGAGTAAATGGACTCTTGACGAACTATGCTGGAACATTAAACCAGTCTATCACGGCATTAGATGGAACATTGACGGCACTAAATACGGCGATTTCGCTAATACCAAATGATGCTGCCTATGCCGAAGCAAAGGCAAATTTGACGGCTCAGGCGACTTATCTAGCTGGAGTAAAGGCAAATTTAGCAACAGGAAGTGAAACTTTGTCTGGGAATATTGCCGGACTTCTAGAATCCTTAGGAACATATACTGGTTCTGTGGGGCAAACTTCTACTTCTGTGAATGAATCATTAGCACCTGGTATTACTAATTTAAAGACTGGTACAGAACAATTATCAAATGGCGCTAATTCCCTAGCTGACGGCTTAGCGGAACTTGACGGAAACGTGCCGGCCTTAGTAAGCGGCGTATCACAACTAAAAAATGGTACTGGCGAGCTAAAAGATGGTATCACTAGGCTAAATAATGAAGGTATCCAGAAAATTGTTGAAATGTATGGGGGCGTAGAAAATTTGAGTACTAGATTGAAAGATATTATCAATCTAGCAAAAAATACAAGAAAAACTAAATATATTTTCCGAACAGACGAAATAAACTAGTTCGGGGATATAAAATATTTGATATTTACAATTTTGGTTTGGTGCTATATAATGGAAATATGACAAAGATTATGCTTGTAGAAGACGATAAAAGTCTGAGAGAGATATATAGTATTCGCCTGGTGGCAGAAGGGTACGATATTGTTTCAGCTAATGACGGGGAGGAAGCCCTAGCTCTAGCAGTAAAAGAGCGTCCAGATTTAATCTTGTCTGATGTGATGATGCCGAAAATTTCTGGGTTTGATATGCTTGATATCTTGCGATCTACTCCAGAAACTAAAGACATAAAGGTAATAATGATGACGGCACTTTCCTCGGAAGACCAGCGCCAGAGAGGCGAATCTTTAGGGGCGGATAGATACTTGGTAAAATCCCAAGTAGGTATTGAAGATGTAATAAATGTCGTGCATGAAGTGTTGGGTGATGGCGGCCAGCAGACAAAAGAAGCTGGAATGACAAATGGCACACCAAGCGCAGCTGTACAGATGATGAATCCGGCAGCACCAGCCCCTGCCACACAAGCACCTGTTGCCAATCCCGCACCGGCTCCTGCTACTAATCCTGTGCCGACAACAACGGTACCTAACCCAGGGCCGCAGCAAAATGGCGGAAATCCGGCTTAATAAATTTCTGGCAGAGAGGATGGGGGTATCTCGGAGAGAAGCTGATAACTTGATTGCAGCAGGCAAGATTTTAGTTGACGGAAAGAAGGGTGAAGTAGGCGCCAGAGTAACGGAAGAATCAAAAGTAGAATATCGTGGCAAGTTGGTGCCATTTGAAAATTCTTTCATCTATCTAGCAATGAATAAACCAGCAGGGTATGTATCTTCTCGCAAAAGACAAGGTGAAGTGCCAACATTATACGAATTATTACCTGATGAATATAAGCTTTTAAAAACCGTGGGAAGACTAGACAAAGATTCTTCGGGACTGATCCTGCTGACAAATGATGGTGATTTTGCCTATAAAATGACTCATCCAAAATTTGTTAAAACTAAAGAATATGAAGTGGAGCTAGACAATGTATTGGAACCATTACACCAGCAAATGATAGCAGATTTTGGGATAGATTTACCAGACGGAAAAAGCCAGCTAGGATTAGAAAGATTAAATGATACACGAAAATCTTGGCGCGTAACAATGCATGAGGGACGCAACCGCCAAATCCGCCGGACTTTTGGAGCATTGGGGTATACTGTAGTAAAATTACATCGGGTGAGATTTGGAAATTATGAATTAGGGCAGCTAAAGCCAGGCGAATTCGTCCACATCTGAGCTGTTGATTTCGTAAGGATCGTAGCCAAGCTCGGCAAGGAATCTGGAAGGCATAGCATAATTGCGGCTACCAAAAGAATAACGAGAGTTCGCAAAAGTTAGAAATAGCTCTTCGCGGGCACGAGTCATACCAACGTAGGCAAGCCGGCGTTCTTCCTCTAAATCTTTTTCATCATCAGAACGTAGACTAGGAAATAGGCCGTCTTCCATACCAACGATGAATACTACTGGGAACTCTAAACCTTTGGCAGCATGGAGAGTCATTAAAGTGACAGAATTTTTAGCGCTGGCTTCATCAGCACTAGACATCAGCGAAGCGTCGGCAAGAAAATCTTCCAGAGTTTCGTAGGCGGTAGCGTTATTTATCAAAACGCCAAGGTTGGCAAAGCGTTCTTCCCCGCTAGGGGTGCCATCATCTAATAATTCTTGGAAATGAAAATAATTAACGGCACGTTCGGCAATTTCGGCGGGGGGTAAAGTAAAAATATCAGTGGTTTTTAAGAAATTTTGGAAACGAGCAAAGCTATTTTTAGCTTTGCCAGTGAGAATATCTGGCAGATTAGGATCAAGTAAATTGGGAGTAAAATTAAGAAATTCATAAATTTTCTGAAGTGAAGAAGCGCCAATACCTGGCAAAACATTACTAATTACTCTTTCTAAACTTACACGGTCGCTAAGATTGAGCATGACCTTAAGAATGGCGAGACAATCTTTAACTTCTTTCCTATCGTAAAAGCGCACACCGCCAATAATTTTGTACGGAATTTTAGCTGCAATAAAAGCTTTTTCAAAAGTGTAAGACTGGGAGTTAGTACGATATAGTACGGCAAAGTCAGAAAAACTACGTTGCTTTTCGGTTGCGCCCAGTAAAATTTGCGTGGCGACAAAATTTGCCTCGGCGGTTTCATCGGGATTGCCTTCAATGGTAATAGGACTACCTTTACCAGCCTCGGTGTATAATACTTTTTCCGTGCGAGTCTTGTTATTATTGATAATTTTTTGCGAAGCTTCCAAAATATTGCCGGTGGAGCGATAATTTTGTTCCAATTTAATAACTTTAGCTCCAGGAAAATCTCGCTCAAAATTAAGGATGTTAGTAAAGTCGGCGCCACGCCAAGAATAAATTGACTGCCAATCGTCGCCAACTACACAAATATTACGATTTTCATTTACCAATGCTTTAACTAATTGATATTGGATATGATTAGTGTCTTGATACTCGTCAATCAAAATATGATGGAATTTATTCTGCCATTTAGTGCGAACATCTGGATGGTTTTTAAATAATTCTACAACTTTAATTAATAAATCATCGAAATCTAGTGCGGAGCTGGCAGCTTTGGCGCGCTCGTATTCAGCAAAAATCTTGGCGATATTTTTTTGATTAGCATAGTAGGCCTCCGCCTCGTAATCTGCAGGGGTCTTACCTTGGTTTTTATTGGTACTAATGATGGATTGAATAGACTTTGGCTTAAGTGATTTATCATCAATCTTGAGAGTTTTGATGGAACGTTTGATTAGTGCAACTTGGTCATCTGTATCATAAATAGTAAAGTTTTTATCTAGACCAGCGGCAGTATGCTCAATACGCAAGATTTTAACGCAGATGCTATGGAAGGTACCCATGTAGGGCATGAAGCTTCGTGGAACCGAGCGGGGGTCCTGTCTCGCATTTTCCTCCCCGGCGTGCTCGGCTAGCGCCTGTGCGCCTCCGGGGACCCCTCCATGCAAGCCACCCTCCTTGCTCTTTCCAAGAAGGCTCCACAACCTTTCCCGCATTTCGTTGGCGGCTTTATTAGTGAAGGTGACAGCGAGGATATTATTCTGGGGGGTGCCGTGGGCGATGAGATTGGCGATGCGGTGGGTAAGAGTCTTGGTCTTGCCAGAGCCAGCGCCAGCCAAAATCAGTAGCGGCCCCTCAAGCGTTTCCACGGCCTCCTTTTGCGGTTGATTTAATCCCTCCAGAAACTTATTCATATTTATTCGTCTGACGTTTCCTCAATAGCAGACAGCAAGCTATCTTCAACGTTCTTTTTCTTTTTCTTCTTAGGAGCATCCATTAGGACTATGTCTAGATCATAGCCAGTTAATTTGGAAGCCAGACGGACATTTTGACCCTGGCGACCAATCGCGACGGATTGCTGCTCTTCTGTGACATAAACTTTGGCCTTTTTGCCATCTACTTCTACTTTGACGATTTCGGCTGGAGAAAGTGCTTCGCGGATA
Source organism: Candidatus Saccharimonadota bacterium (assembly GCA_017510805.1). GTDB lineage: Bacteria > Patescibacteriota > Saccharimonadia > Saccharimonadales > Saccharimonadaceae > Nanosyncoccus. The sequence continues at coordinate 17,024 of JAFWMC010000025.1, read as the reverse complement.
TATTCGGAAATGTTATCGCTCCAGTTGACGATGTCAATTTTTTCATTATCGCCAATTTCGTTCATGACAGCTTGAACACGTACGCCGCGGCCACCAACAAAAGTACCAACTGGATCTACACCCGGCACAGTACTAGTGACGGCAATCTTTGTACGACGGCCAGCCTCGCGAGCGATAGCTTTGATTTCTACGGTACCATTGTCAAGCTCAGGAACTTCCTGGCGGAAGAGATATTCAATAAACTCAGCATTGCCACGAGAAAGGATTAATTGGGCGCCACGGTCATCCCTTTCAATACCTTTAATATAAACTTTGATGCGCTCGCCAACAGTATAATATTCGCCATCAATCTGCTCGGACTTTGGCATAATGCCAGGAGCTTTACCAAGATCAATACGGATAATGCGTGGCTCGACACGGGCAATTACGCCGTTAACGACAGTGCCGACTTTATCCTCATACTCAGCCAAGACAGCGTCACGTTCAGCTTCGCGCAAGCGCTGAATCACCACCTGCTTGGCAGTCATACTAGCAACGCGACCAAAACTTTCTACCTTGCGCTTTTCTTCAACGATTTCGCCAATTTCTTTACCACCAGATTCGCTTTGAGGAATCTCGGTAGCAGGATTATAAGCTAGGCCGTCCTCCACCACTTCCCTAGCGATAAAGACATCGGCTTCGCCAGTTTTGGTATTTAAAATGGCGCGGACATTCATATCTCTCTCGCCGGACTCTTTGCGCCAGGCAGCGGCAATAGCAGTTTCAATCACACCCAAAACGATATCTTCTGGCAGGCCTTTTTCCTCGGCAATGAGGGAAATCATTGCCCCCATCTGCTTAAGATCTAATTCATCCATTATAACTCCTTTCGTTAAAAATACCGTCCTTTTTCAGGCCGGTCAATTAGGTATACTCTTATTATACACCAATACCTCATTTTGCACAAGATAAAATCTCTCGCCTTATTTTGCGTAAAGTTTGGTTTTAACTAATTTACTGTAGGCGTGAACGGCCTGGCGGAAATTTTCTAATTCGGCGCCTTTTAATTGGATGTATTTGCCGCCGAGGGGCTTTTTGAATACACCAGAGGTGCGAACTTCATAACGGACAGTCAGCTCTTTAGGCGTGCCGTTTTCATCATACCAACTTTCGTGCCAAAGCCAAACGTTCTTTTTATGCTGAAAAAATTCTCTTCTGTGACCCTGTGGGATGGGGCCAAAAAGAGTGAGACCCAGGCTAGACTCGGCATTGATTAAATCATCTATAGTGGGTCTAGGCGTTTTTACTGTCTGGGAATGACGACCTAGGTGAGAAACTCTCTGCGACATTTTTCAATCTCCTCAGAAACCTGGCTAAGTTCCTCATAAATAGATAAAGATTCGGCCGTATCAAAAACATATGCTTCACGCGGGGCGAAGGATGGGCTGGGGGAGTTGAAATAGAACTTGGACATTTTTGGTAGTTTCCTCCGTAATTTTTTCTAGTGGAATATTTAATTTAAATGCTAAATATTCAGCTATATGCTTGATATAGGCTGACTCGTTTATTTTACCACGAAATGGCTTTGGTGTCAAGTAGGGAGCGTCGGTTTCTAGGAGCATCCGCTCTACTGGTGGCAGGGGAATATTGGCAAAGGTGGCTAGGCCATTGACACCGATATAATAGCCGCGGTCTAAGGCTTTTTCTAGGTTTATTTGACTATCAGAGAAGGAATGAACAACGGCATTTTTAATATGCTGATTATCAACGATGGGGAAGAAATCATCAAAAGCTTCGCGAATATGGAAAATCAGAGGGAGATTGTGTTTTTGGGCAAGGGCGAGCATTTCTTCAAAGAGTCTGATTTGGGCAGCTCGGTCGTAAGGCTGGTAATGATAGTCTAGGCCGACCTCACCGATGGCCACGGATCCCGAGATTGGCAAATCTGCAATCTCGCTTGCCCAATCGCCAGCTTCGCTCGGGTGGATGCCGTAGGACCAGAAGATATTGTCGTGAGTCTCGGCAAAATTCTTAGCGGCGAGGGAATCTTCGTGGGAGGTGCCGATGACAATCATTTGCTTGATACCGTTTTGATTAGCACGGGCAATAATCTCCTCTGGGGTGGAATCAAAATCTTTAGTGTTGTGGATATGACAATGGCTATCAATAAGATAGTTTGCGGAGCGCTCTGGGCCAGCAACAGAGATAGAAGAATTATAGTCCATGCTTCTATTATACCACTTTTGCTTAATTTTGTCTAGCTTCGCGCTTACGCTTGATTGGGTCTAGCTGGCGCTTTCTGAGACGGAGATTCTGAGGGGTGACTTCTAGCAATTCGTCGTCTAGGAGAAAATCAAGACATTGTTCTAGGGATAATTGGGTATAGGGTGTCAATTGAATAGCGCCGTCGGAAGCATGCGTACGCATATTAGTAAGCTGCTTTTCCTTGCAGATATTGATGTCGAGGTCGTCTTTTTTATTGGAAAGGCCAACAATCATTCCCTGGTAGACTTCCACGCCAGGCGGAATATAAAGTACGCCGCGGGCTTGAGCAGCGTCCAAAGCATAGGCAGTAGAGGTGCCAGACTCAAAGGAAATCAGGGCGCCATTTCTTTCTGGCTTGTATTTGGAATCGGCGGGCTGATAGCCGCTAGGGATAGAGGACATAATGACGGTGCCTTTAGTAGCGGTGAGGAGATTATTGCGCAGGCCAATAAGAGCGGCGGTGGTAATTTTATAGGTGAAGCGAGTGGCGCCAGTGGGAAGCATCTCTTGAGTGATTAGTTCGGCCTTTCTGATGCCGAGTTCCTGCGAAACAGCACCAACAAATTCACTATCTACCTCTATAGTAAGTTCCTCTACCGGCTCGTGCTTAACGCCGTCAATTTCTTTATAAACAACCTCTGGGCGGCCAGCTTCTAGCTCGTAGCCTTCCCTACGCATAGTTTCTATAAGAACAGAGAGATGAAGCTCGCCCCGGCCAGAAACTTTGTAGCCCAAGCCATCGGGAGTAATTTTTAGTGCAATATTAGTTTCTAACTCTTTTTCTAGCCGCTCGGCAATTTGGCGGGAAGTAGTGAATTCACCCTCTTTACCTTTTAGTGGAGAGGTATTGGGGCCAATGTATATACTAAGGGTGGGCGGCTCCAGCTCAATAGTAGGGAGAGCCTCGGGATTATCACCGGTAGCAATAGTGTCGCCGATGTTGGCCTCGGAGATGCCGGTAATAGCGACAATGTCGCCGGCGGCAGCCTCGGGGACTTCCTCTTTGCCAAGGCCGCGGTAGGTGAAAATTTTGTCAATTTTAGCAGATTTGTTAGCTGATAAGATTTTAATACTTTCGCCTTTCTTGAGTTTGCCACGGTAGATTTTGCCGATGGCGTATTTGCCGAGATAATTATCAGCGGCAAGAGCGGCTACGAGGAGCTGGGCGCCTTTGCCTTCGTTTTCGTCTACCTTTGGGGCGGGAATATCATTGATGATAGATTCAAAAATAACATGGAGATCGTCGTCCAAATCGGTAGTTTTGCCGGCCTTGCCATCCCTGGCAATAGCGTAATAAATTGGGTAATTGAGTTGAGATTCATCGGTGGCAAGTTCTAGGAATAAATCGGCGATTTCGGACTCTACCTCGGGAATGCGGGTGGCAGGCTTGTCAATCTTGTTGATGATGACGACTGGCTTAAGATGGAGAGAAAGAGCCTTTTGAAGGACGAATTTGGTCTGAGGCATGGGGCCTTCCTGGGCATCCACAATGAGGAGAACGCCGTCGGCCATATTGAGTGTGCGCTCGACTTCGCCGGAAAAATCAGCGTGGCCAGGAGTATCAATAATATTAATCTTGTAACCATCATAAAAAACCGCGGTTTGCTTGGCGGTGATAGTAATACCACGCTCGTGCTCCTGATCCATGCTGTCCATAATGAGAGTCTGGGACATCTCGGCTTGATTATCGCGGAAGGTGTGGCTCTGCTTGAGCAGGCCGTCAACAAGAGTAGTCTTGCCGTGGTCGACATGAGCAATAATAGCGATATTGCGGATTTTTTCTTTCTGCATAACTTAATAATTATATCACATTTCTTGAAAAAAGAAAAGCAGGCTTTCACCTGCTTTCTGGAGATTGATTGTCTTCGGGTGGGACATATCGCTTTGGAACGTAGGCAGACGGGTCGTCACGCTTCGGCCCTTTGCGATATGGCCTGACTTTGACGATTTTACCTGATTTTAAGTGACGTTCGTGGCCGATAACACCCCAACATTCGCAAGTATATTGACGCTTTTTCATGAATTTTTTAAACTCATCATCGTCAATGTAAATATTTCTGACTAATTTTGCCTGGCGCTTGGGGCGCTTTTTGGGGCTCTTTGGATCAGAGACAAATTCGCTAGCCTCGCGAGTCTTGGCAATGTGAAAGATGGTTGGGCGATTTAATACCATGAATTGAATAGCAAGGTAGGTCCTAAGGAAATTAGGGCCCAGTTTATTTAACTCTTCAAGCTTAGCATCGTCCACTGCATTTTTCTGAAAGTTGCTATAAACTACTTCGGAATAATTTTGAACAGAAGCAACATCCATCTTTCCGCCACCAACAGTGGCACGGCCAAGTGCAAGCATGACATCTACTCGGTCTTTCTTGGGATTGAGTGCGAGACATACATCTACAAGTGACTCGACCGCAGCAACTGCATGGGGATAAGCCTTAGGTACTTTTTTGCCGATGGCAATACTGGGAGAAAAAGCAAGCATGATTTCTCCGATGGAGCTCTGATGCCGAATCTTAAAACAAGGCAAGGGAGCGTTGTTGACGAGTTGTTCGCAATTGCTCAGATTGGTGCCGGATTTTGAGATTTTCTTGAGAGCTTTGTCGATTTGGCTACTAAGTGTACCATCGTTTAAAACCTCGTCAAGAAGGCTAAAGCTATGGGCGCCTCGCCAAGTTGCCTTGGAAAACTGTGCTGAAATTGGGTGCTCGAGCTGAACTATATCTACGATGTCACGATGATGCAACAAATCTCGCATCTGTTCCTTTTCGCTTTTTTCTATACCTAAATCGGGATTATAGATAAGCATTCCGCCTAGAAAATCTTCGCGAAAATCGCGTGGGTCGTAACTGTTGGACACAATAATCATCTCCTTTCTTTAAAAGTACTACCAAGTGGTCTATATAGCATTTTCTGGTCTGGCATAGATGCCAGACCACTATCATGTTCTCGGAGTAAGTAGCTCCGCTACTTATCAAATCTCAAGACAAGAGAAAAATTGAGAGTGAAACTCTCATTTTTTCTTTATCTTTCGATTTCTGAAGCAACTACGTTGCTTCCTCCTCAAACATTCTATGGTGAGCTGGGAGGGGCTCGAACCCTCGACACCGGGCTTAAAAGGCCCGTGCTCTAACCAACTGAGCTACCAGCCCACAATCGGGTACTTTATTATTATAGCACTATTTTTAAAAAAATAAAAGAGCAAAAGACAATTATGGACTGTCTTTCTGGCAAGGCTAATTTTGATACTGCTGTTGCTACGGCTTTTACTAGGTATAGAAAATCCCCCGGCCGAGTGCCGGGGGGAAACGAATATTTTTGCTGAACGGTAGTATTACTCTTTAAAGACACACATTTCTGATAGGTTCCAGTCGGAGGGGGCCCTAGCGCTATCGCTAAGGAGGAACAAATCAGACCCTTAAAGAGCTTACGGCTATAGAGTCGCCCTCTCTTTTTTCTATAGGAGGTGTAAAGTGGCAACCTACGCCTTTGTTTTGACGCGCTCAGCTTCTCCTTTTTGAGACACACACCAAAGCTTTGATTATGTCTCTTGATTCTATTTTACCATATGGATGTTAAAATGTCAAGTATTTTACAAAAAATAAAAGCGAGACTTTTTTCTTTTGTCTCGGCTTCTACCGTGGTAACCAGTTTGTTTTCCACGGGGCGGCGCCTCAAAAAACTGAAAGTAAACTTTCAGTTTTTACTCGGCTTCTACCGTGGTGGGCGAAGAGGAATTCGAATCCCCGACCTTCTCTACGTCAAAGAGACGCTCTAGCCAACTGAGCTATCCGCCCGTATAGTGTAATTATATCACAGTTACACTGCCAAGGCAAGGCTAACATTCCGCTGTCGGGGCGCGTCCAAGGCGCCTGTCTTCACAGGGCCTTGGCGCTAATGCTCCTAGCAAGTCCGCACCCCCTTCCAGCGGAACATTAGCCTTGCCTCGCGTATTGCTGCGAGGTTAATTGCTTATTTGCGGGTCTGCTTGCGGTGGAGGAGGTAGATGCCACCGAGAGAGACCAGGCAGAATGCCAATGCACTACTGATGAGGAAGTCACCCTGGGCGATATTTAAACCAGCAATACTGACGCCACCAGTATTTGGAATGCCAGCACCATCCGGCTGGATGTAGCGGATACCAGTTAATGTGGCAGAAGATAGCCACTCGCCGCCAGCACTATAGCCGATAGCTTCTATACTATAGTTGCCGGAAGGGATACCGTTTGTAGCAAATGGTAAGGTGGCATCATTGGTGCCGGAGGCATCACGATCGACGTCGCCTTCCCAGACGATATTGCCAGCCTGATCGCGAACAATGATATGTATTCTACTAATAACGTCGGCAGACTGGATAGAGATGATTGGGTCACCATCATCATTTACCTTAGTATTAGTCTGGTCGTCGGGAGCGGCATTGTTGATGTTAGTATTAGGATCTATACTGATGCGGCCGTAGCCGAAGGTGATACTATCCTCTACTGCCCCACCGCCAACGCCGATACCAGTCGCTGTGAGGGTGAAGGAAATAGTCTTGCTGGCATCATAGCCGTAATTAGCGACAAGATAATCGCGGTAACCACTTAAGGCTAGTGGCAAATCGTAGGTGCCGCTATAGCCGGTGGCGGAGAGCTGAATAGTGCCAGCCGCAACCTCCTCGGAGCCGCTAATACCCTCTTGCCGAGCGATTACTTGATATTGTAAATCTTTGACATCTGTAACAATGATAGGAATTGCTACAGTGTTTTGAGATGTGGCACCGCCATCTTGGAGAGAACCAGAGATGTCTATGGCTAGGTTATTTGATAATACCGTAACCTCCAAGCCTACAGTGCCGCTTGCTGATGATTCAGCATATGCCTCTGGGGCAGGGATGCTCGACGCAACAACAGTCATGCCTGCGACGGTGGCTAGACCAGCTGCGCCTAAAATGCGTTTTTTGCTTTTTTGCATACTCTACACTCGCTGTTTATATTTTTTATTTTGACCCGCAGCGAGCGCTCTACCTCGCAATTGGTGAAGGCTGGGACTGGTTTCGTATCTCGCTATACGACCAGTTTCGCCTTCTGCTCGTTGCGTTTCTTAATTAAGATTATAGTCCATACAATTAGAATTGTCAATAGTATAAGCACGATAATTATGATAAATAGTGGCACAATCATTACGATTTTACTTTCTTCGTGGACTTCGCCAGCAGCGGAGACTCTAGCGGTGGCACGGAAAATACCGAAGCTAGGAGTATCGTCCCATTCCATAAAGATTTTTCTGGTAGTGTCTGGGAGAACATTGTAGGAATTGTCTTTTTCGTAAATAGTCTTGCCAAAGAGAGACTTGATGGTCATGCTATATTTGGCTTCAAAGTCGGTGTTACCGGTGTTAGTAACTCTAGCGCCAGTGGAAACTTTACCAGTTGTAAGGAATGTGTTGAATTCAAAATCGTTAATCTCGGCAGTCTCGCGAGTATCGCCATTGGTGCGGCCGTAGACAATAAGACCGGCACGAGAAACAGTCTTTAGGCCAGAGGCGCTATTACCCTCGGAGCTAGGCTCGGTTTCGGCGAAGATAGCTGCATATTGGCCACCCTCTGGAATATCGTCTGGAACTTTGACACGATATTCTACGGTCTGGTTGCCGTCAGCAGGGATGGTGAATTTAGTGGTATCTACCCAGTTGCCATCGGCATCTTTGAATTGAATCCAGCGAGAAATCTGAGTGCGATTAGTTTCCTCGGAGAAGTTGACGTCGTAGCTTTCACTCTTGATAGTGTAAGGGGCAGCATACACGCTAAAAGTAAAACCTTCCGAGCCAATATTGGATACGGTGAAGGAATACTCCAGGGCCTTGCCCGCTTCCAAGGTGACGCGGCTGGACACTGGCGAAATCTGGAGCCAGACGGCCGGTTTATTCTCATCTTTGTTTTCCTCTGCTGCAACGGTAGGTGCAACATACGCAGTACTTGCAAACGCTGTGATTGCTAGGGCGATAGCAGCAACGATGCGTTTTAATCTGTTAATCATTTTTCCTCCTTTATCTACTTATTCTATTATACACAAGATTTTTTGGAATGTCTAGGGTTTGCGAGAAAAATGTAAACCCCCTCGGAAGTATATATGCAGAGGGACACAAGTTGATTATAGGCTTACGCTGCGTTCATCTCTTTTATTTGAAATTATACGACGAATGTTGATGGTCTGATTTTTGTCGTCTATCTCATAGTAAATAATATATTTACCCTTAACATTGATGTGCCAAATGGTTTTATTGCCAGCTTTTGCAGTTTTTGAATTACGTATTGGGAATCTATCAAGTGAATATGCTTTGTCGAGAATAATATTAACCCATTTCTCAGCACTTTCTTTAGAATATGAAATGTTTAATATCTTTTCTACTATTTCCGATAAATCATCCTCTGCGGTATGGGAAAGCTGAACTTTATAAATTAAGTCCAAATTTCGCCCCCAAATTCTGCCGCACCTCGTTTATTGTGTAATATTTTTTGGGACCACCAAGAGTATCTTCATCAACAATGCTTTGCATAACTTGTGTTTCTGCTGCCGGATCTATATCTTGAATCTCTGGAAAGAGTATAACTTTCTGCGTATCTGTAGTGAGCATATGCCTCCTTGTTTAAATTGCTATATCTATACCTTAACATATACTATAAAAAATGTAAACCCCCTGGGAGGGAGTACATTTGTGGTGGTACTGCGAGGTTTGACGGAAAATCAAAAAAACCGGCGTTTGTAACAGGAACGAGTTCCTTAGGCTAATCCGGTTATCGTGTTGGGGCTTGGCCTGCTGTACTTCGGCAGCAGGTCGCCCCTATAATTTTATCTTATCATATAGGCTTTATATAGTCAAGCGTCATGCGATAAATGAATCTATAAAACCCAACCATTTTTTGAATACCAAAGTAATTTCTGTTTTTTAGTGATAACACATAACCTCTTGGCTGTCTTGGAAGTATTCATTAGCTTTTCTAAAATAGTAAGGGATTTTTCTTCTGGTATAGGAGTACGTCTAAGATCAAATATTATATTATTTGATTGTTTTGCGGCAGACTAAAATGCATGTTCTAAAGTTGAGCGGCTCTTTCCCTTGGGGCTTTTCATCTCCCATTCTAAGTTTTGAGATTTAAAATCTGGCGTTCTTTTCCCAGGTGTCATTGATGGCCGAATAAGGCTAATGTTCCAGCCTAAGGTCGTAAGAAAAAGAACCGTATCATATTCATGCTTCTCTAGCGACACTCCGTTGGGTATAATTTTTCCATTACCTACACTTTTCATTGTCCCTCATTTTAACACTACATTAAAATGAGTGCAAACTTAAGTATTTTAAGAAAAATGTAAACCCCCTGGGAGAGGGGGTGTACATTTTGTGTGAGGGTGGCGGCGCAAGGCGGCGAAGAGTCGCCAGGACATTGCGCCGAGTGGGGCGCCATTTAATCGTCTTCGGACTTTTTCTCGGGCTTGTCGCTGTGGGAGCGAGAAGCGGAAGATTCGCGACGGGATTGCTTGCGGGAGCGAGCACGGGTGACTATTGTGAAAATGATGGCGAGAATTAGGGCGATGAAGATAACGATAAGCCATACTGGGCAGACGAGAACTAGCTTAGACGTAGTAGAGGTCTGACCCATATATTCAATGGTCTGCTCTACTGTAAATAGACCAAGCTGAGGTGTTTCTTCCCAAGTGATGGAGTGATAACGCTTTGTCTCTGGCAGAAGCGTAACACCATCTGGTTCTTCCTCGTTAGTAAATACTTCTTCATTAGAGCCAAATGGATATACTTTCATGGTGTATTTTGCATCTGCGTGAATATTACCGGTATTCTCAAGTAATGATGTGGCTTCAATTTTATTGCCACCAAAAACGATGCCGGGAATATTATTTTCTAAGATTGAACCAGTTTCGCGGGTCTCACCAGGAATCTTAGCAATAAGAAGCATGGCAGCCCTAGAGGTAGTCTTCATGCCGCCTTTTTCACCATTTTCTACTGAAGCAGTAAGTGCAGCATACTGACCACCATTTGGGACATCCGTTGGGACATTAATAGTATAATTTACCTCAACAGAACTGTTTGGCTCTATATGAAATGATGTTTTTGGGAAAGTTACCCACTTTGCTAATTGAGTATAATTTGTAGTTGTGGTAAAGTCTGGTTCATACTTATCGCTCTGAGTACTATACGGAACGACGCCTACTTCAAATGTAAATGCATCAGTACCAATATTACTAACCGTGTAGGAGCCATCGAAAGATTGGCCCGGCTGAAGATTCAGGTGCTGTTGAGTTGGTGATATTTGAATGTATCGTGGTGGCAAATCGTCTGCATATGCCCTTAGTCCAAAGATTGACGATAAACCTAATGCGAGCATTGCAACTATGCCGACGACGGACTTGATTTTTATTAGTCTTTTCATTGACCTCCTTTTTATCTAACTTTTCTTTATTATACACTAGAAAATAGAAGAAAAAAAGCCTTGACTTTTATAATTGTTACATAAATATAAAACATCCACCCCGAAGGGTGGACGTTTTACCTAGTAAATTGCACTCAAGCTATGATTATGGTTGTGGGGTTGGGTTACCAGCGATAGTGAAGGTGATACTACCACTATAGGTGCCAGCAGCCTGATCATCGGCTAGATCGATACCATAGATGGTTTCGAAGGTTTGACCAGCAGTACCAGAAGTAGTGGAGCTAGTAACAACCTGATCTGGACCGGTAGTTACACCAGTGAAGCCGCTCGTAGTGAAGTGAGAGCCAGTAGCACTTACGGCTTGAGCGAGGTTGTTAAGTTTGATGCCCCAGCCAGAAGTAGTATTGGCGCTAAGGTCAGTAACTTCTGAAGTGAATGGGCTAATATCATCGGCAGCAACACCGTTAGAAAGAATGTTGGTGCCAGTATCAGTTGGGGCTACAGAAACAGTCCAACCATCGGTATCGTTAGAGATTGCAGTCCAGACAGTCTTGGAAGTGCTATCATTTTGGCCAGCTGCTAGAGTAAGACCTTCGGTACTAGCAAAATCACCAGTGGTCACACCAGCAAGTGAAAGAGTATCATTGATGATAACCTTTAGTGGTACTACATTGTTAGTATACTGTGCTTCAGCGAAGGTTGCTGCTGGAAGAGCTGCGATACCTAGGCCAGCTGCTACACCTAAAGCTGCGATTACTTTTGTTGATTTAGACATAATATTGTCTCCTTGTTTATTATTGTTTTTACTTTGTTTGTTATAAATATGACCTTATAACTGTTATCTATTATAAGTCGGCATTATGCTTATGTCAATAGTTTTTTTTTAAGTTTTTTCAAAAAAACTTAAAAAAACATTTTGAATGTTTTAGAGCCAGGTTTTGACGCCGCCGTGGTGGGAGCAGGTGCCTCTGCGGCTTTGACTATAACTATAGGTACCATCTCTACAGATTGCGGTTGCGCCACCGGTATTATTGGCACTTGGGCGGCAAACTGTATTGCCAGCAGAATTGACATAAGTGCCATTTTCGCAATATTGTGACTGTGACGTAGGCTTGGGAGCTATATAGGTACCATTAGCTACAACTTTAGTAACTGGCTCGGTGGTGATTTCGTCAGAGATTAATTCGCGGTTAGTTTCTCTTCCATCCGTATATGTAACTTTATATTTTTTAGTACGGACACCATTCTGGCCTTCGACATCTACACGAGTACTACCAGATGCAAGATTAGCATCATCATAGGTTTTTGTTTCGTAGGGAACGGTAGAAGTTTCAACTACTTCTTTTTCGGTAACCTCTGGGGTTTTGGGAGGCTGTTCTATGCTTGTAGGCTGAGATGATTGATGATAAGTGTTGGAATTACTATTACCAATGCCTGTAATGGCGCTAACGGCACTAATAGATAAAAGACCTGCAATAACTGAGGTGACAATTTTATAACTCATATCTTTATTATACCATACTTTAACTCAAATTGCAAGTGTATCTTGGCTATCTACCTAGCAGCTTTTTAGATGGTTCCTATCCCACATGAGCCAGCTAACGAACTGGTCATTATCAGATTGGATATCACTTGTGAGTGCTTTTCTGATACTTCTGTTATATTCGTTCTTAGCTAGACGAACAGCTTCTTCTGGGGTTTTACCGTTGATTAATGCTTTTGGGGCAATAAATGCTGGATTTAAAAATAAGGCAGCAGTATCATCTTTTAATGGGTTTGAAATTTTGTCTTCCTGGAGAAAAGCAACAAATTTCTCGTCATAGCCAACATACCCTTTTGCGCCCTTTTTCATGGCAAGTGGACCTAGTGTTTTTGCGGTGTTGCAAGATAATGCATGTGCTACCTTATTGAATAACAGTTCAACATTATCTTTGTCTATCAGTGCTTCATAGTTGTCACCATAAATACTTTTGTCAGAACCATGTCCATTTAGTAGTATGACTTTCACGCTCTTCTTTACCAAGATACTCTCTATCTGCCGTCGATTTACCCTTTTACCTTTCAGATGGAAAATACCTTGAATATTTTTGCACTCTTTTTTAAGTTTTTCAGACCAAACACTCAAGTATCTAGTGAGAGCATCCACTTCAGGATTAGTTATTAATATCATTATAAAATTCCCCACTTTTTAGAGAATCAAAATATTCTCGGTCAATTTGAATTAAAACCTTACCTATCTTATCATTCTCTACGATATGATCCAAAGCCTCTTCTTTGCTAATATCGCCAAAATCACCAATAGATATAGTGTAGCCTTTTGGCAAAGTTTGTAGCCGTGTATATACTAGTTTTTGAAAATCATCCATTAAATAATCTCCATTTTGATTAGCTGTTGATATATCTTATGTCCAATTTCGGTATCGCCAGCGATTTCTATATATGCAGCATTCCAAGAAAAAGGGATGTCGTCAATCACGGCGACTATGCCATCCCTAAGTTTTGCAGGGACATTAGCATATACATTTAAGAATCTTGAATAATCGTGCATTTATACATATATTATACATATACATAGGCAAAGTGTAAAGCGTTAAAACACTTAAGGTCGTGATTTTTTGGTAGTTTTGGAAGTTGGACTTCCAATCGTAGTGGTTTTTGGCGAGAATTGGAAGTCTGACTTCCAATTCTAATAGGAATGAGATATTTAGAATAGCGAGAGCTGGGTGGAGATGGGGAGATCTATATAAAAACTGGTGCCGTCGCGGTGGCGGATGGCGCCAACTTTGGCACCCATGTGGCGAGCAAATTTGGTAGATATATATAGACCAAGACCAGACGAGCCAGGGCGCATGGCGATAGAGGTGGGGCGGTCTAGCCAGCCTTTTTGCAATTCTTTCCAGATTTTGGTCGGGAGGGCGGGGCCTTTGTCGCGGATGTTAATACGGATATGACGCTGGTGTTGGCGGACGGTGAGAGTGGCGGAAGTATTGCTATCGGAATAATGCAGCGCATTCGTGCAGAAATTATATATAATACTATGCAATAATTCCCTGTTGGCGATAGCAAGCGTAGCACGAGTCTGGTAGCTGGGGTGGAGAGATTTGTGATTCTCACGATAGAGAAAACGCAATTCCCTGGCGACGTCGTCGCAGACGACGGGGACAGAAACTGGCTCTAGCTCAAATAGGCCATCTTCTAGCCGAGCAATTTTGACTAAATCGTTGACCTGGCGGAGAGCCTGCTCAGAAACAGTAATTAAATCTTGCTGGGACTGCGTGACCGACGAAGGGCTGGCTGGATCCAGCCCAAGGGCTAGCTGGCGCATAGTTGCAAGAGGCGATTTTAAATCGTGCGCAACGATAGCTAAACTGGTTTCCTCCACTGTCATAATTTAATTTTAGCTATTGTATTTGACGGAGTCAAGCACATGCGTAAAATCGTCTTTAAAGACGAGGGCGTCCGTCTGGAGGATGGCGGTTTTATCTCTAATCTTGAAAACGGCAGCGATGCCCTGGATATCGTTGGTGAGGTAGCCAGTGTAGACATTGGCAGTTTCGCCGCCGATAGCGCGAGTTTCAACGGTGATTTTGCCTTGCTTGAGAAGGTTATCATAGGTGCGGGTGACATTATCAATAGATTGATTTAAAATACTAACACGGAGAGCATTGATAGTATTGGTGCTGACGGGGGAAACTAGGTCTGGATTGAGGTATGCTTCGTAATCACCATTGCTGCCGTTTTTGGCGACATAAACAGACCAAGTCTTGGGGAATTCAAAGGAAAGGCTGCCCAAATCGCTGGGGCCAGTAAAAGTACTATAGGGGTATTTTTGCTGCTCTTCATACTCGGCGGCAAGACGAGTTTCCGTCTGGGAGACGGCGGTATTTACGGCGGCGCTAATCTGGCCGTCTACGTCGCTTTTGACATTGAGCCACATCACAAGCATCCAAATAAACAGGCCGATGAAGGTGGCTGCTAGAAGACTAACAATAATCAAAATAACCATCTGGACAGTGGACATATTGCCGAATAGGGGTTTTTTAGGGGCGGCGCCCATTGGCGTAGGGGATGCTGGGGCAGCAGGGATGCCAGGGGCCATTACTGGAGTAGATGAAGGGCTAGCCGAGCCAGAGGAGAAATTAGCTGGGGCGTTAGGGTCTGGGTTGTAAAAAGAATTATTATCCATATATATTATTATAGCTTATGTCTAATCATTTGAAAAGTCTTTGGCGATAACCTCTATTTCGTTTTTGAGGCTATTTAAGTCTTGCTCAATTTCTTTGGCTAATTTAGTAGCCTCCTTATACTTAGCGCTGGCTTTATCTAGAGAAAAATCATCGCTATAAAACCACTCGGTTTTTTGGTTTAGCTCGGAGATTTTATCGGTGATAGTTTTAGCTGATTTGGTTGATTCGGCTGATTTGATGGCTGGCATTTTAATTCCTTTCTTTAACTTGTTTAATTTCGGCGGTAGCCTCTTGAGATTTCGTTGTGATTTTTACAACAGTTCCCTGTTTGAGCTGACCAGTAACGAGAGCGTAGCCTTGGGCAAGGATAGTGTCGGGATTGAGGCGATCTAGGAGCCTGATTTTATTCTCTATATCACTAATGGCAGAAGTAATCTTGAGCTTGACGGTTTGGCTGGCCTTGTCTAGACTAAGGCGAGTTTCCGTCTGGGTGGCGGAAATTTTATCACAGAGGAGAGTGCCGAGAGAATACATTTTACCATTGATGAGATTTATCTGGGCATGACGATCCGGAGTGAGGAGCTGAGCGACATTGGACGGAGTGGAAGCACGAATATCTGCAGCAAGATCTGACAGAGATTCGTCTACTTCGTGACCAATACCAGTGATGACGGGGATTTTACTACGGGCAATAGCACGAACAAGCTGCTCGTCGTTAAAGGCGGAAAGGTCATCGGCACTGCCGCCGCCCCTGATAATAGCGACGATATCGGCAGTATTTTGCTCGTTGAGATAATCTAGAGCGCGGATGATTTGATCGGGGGCCTGCAGACCTTGGACTTGAGTATGGGCAACTTGGACTTTTAGGCCACCCCAACGCTCGTTTAAAATTTTGATAAAATCAGCATAGCCGGCAGCCCCTGTAGAAGAGATGACGGCGATAGTTTTGATTTTATCTGGAAGAGGGCGCTTTTTCTCTGGGGCAAATAGGCCTTCTTTCTGGAGCTTGGCTTTTAAAATTTCATAACTTTTTTTGAGATTACCCTCGCCGACAGGGACGATTTGCTGGACGGTGAAGGAAAATTTGCCCCATTTGGTGAGCTTGGGTGTGCCGCGAAGACGGACTTTCATGCCGTCTTCCAGGGGAAAACGCATTTGATAAAGTGTCATAAAACAGCTGATGCTGGATTCTTCATCTTTGAGGTCGAAAAAGACCCATTTGCCTTGGTTGATTTTGAAGCTGGCGATTTCACCCTCTAAGGTGACATTGGCGTAGGCATATTCTAGAGATTGGTTGCAAACGGCAATAAATTCGGTGGGGGTGAAGTTCATAATATTTATTGTACCACAGAACAAAACAAGATGTTTAAATTTTGCTTGCGCGTCAGCACAGCCCGTCTTTACGGGTGTGCTGCGCTAATGCTCGGCAGCAGCCTGCGCACCTCGCAAAATTTAAACATCTTGTTTTTCTGGTCACCAATCAATTATCTTATACCTTCACCCCTATATAGCGCAAAGTCTAGCGAACTTCTACGCGGATGCGAGGGAGGGATTTGCCGGTGAAGTGACGCTTTTTGGTCTTGACGAAGGTGACGACACCATCTTTGGCGGCGTGAATGGTGAAATTGCGGGACATATAGGTGCCCTCACCAGGAATCTTTGTGGCGCCAGTCTGGCGGACGAGAACTTCACCGTTTTTGACTTGTTGGCCACCGAAACGCTTGACACCCAAGCGCTGGCCGGCATTGTTATGGATATTTTTGGCGGTACCGCCAGCTTTCACATGTGACATATTATTATTTCTTCCTTAATATTATTATATTACGGGCGACAATTTGACCATCTCTGTAATAGAGCAAATCATCAAAACCCGATTCCTTATATCTATTATACTCTAGTTGGGCTAAAAAGTCAAGATTTAGCCTTTCGTAATGGCCATCTGGACGAAGCCAAGCAGGGATAGCAAGGACGACAGGGGTATCTTTGGGGATTTGGGTCTGGAGATTTTTGAGAAAACCGGAGATAATTTCGGCGCAGTGGTGCTGCTCGGTTTTTAATTTTATTTCGGCGGGGGGCTGGGACATGGGGGAGCCGAGGTAAGTTTCGCAGGCGACAGCCGAGATAGGTGGAGTCCACTTGAAGGTGGTGGCGTCACCCTGGCAGACATCCACAAT
>JAFWMC010000024.1 GCA_017510805.1 Candidatus Saccharimonadota bacterium | reverse complement strand
TTTTAGCCTTCAACTTCAACGCCCATGGAGCGGGCGGTGCCGGCGACGATTTTGACGGCGCCGTCTAAGTCGATGGCATTGAGCTGATCTTTTTTGATTTCGGCGATTTCCTCAAGCTGGGCACGAGTGATTTTGCCAACTTTATCAACGTTTGGCTTGCCGGAGCCTTTTTGAATGCCGATTTTCTCGCGGATAAGATCGTCTACTGGGCGACCAAGACAGACCCAGTCAAAGGTGCGATCTTCGTAGACGGAGATGTGCACGATGACATCTTTACCCATGAAATCTTTGGTGGCTTCGTTGAACGGATTGATAAAATCCATCATATTGAGACCCCATTGACCGAGGGTGGAGCCAACTGGAGGGCCAGCGGTGGCTTTGCCACCAGGGATGCGTAGCTTCAGGCTACCGATTTTCTTTTTTACTTCTGCCATAATACTAATTCCTAATTAAAATTAATAAGATTAGTGCGTAACTTCTTTATTATACCGCAAAGATGGAAAAATGTAAATACTTTACAAAATTGTATTTTTGTGTTATAATGGGGTCATGAGGTGGTGAGATCTTTAAGAATAGGAGGGCAAGATGAAAAATTTTTTTTATGAGCAACTAAGTAGGCTGGAATTTGATGCGAAGGAGTATAGTGAAGAAGCTTTGCACCAGATGATGGATAGTGCACAGAGGGAGGTGCCAGTGGAAAACTGGCGGATGGTTCGAGCGAATATAGAAGAAAATTTGAGTTCGATGAAGCCGCATACAGAACAGGAGATAGTTGCTTCAGCAATTATAGATCATGCCGTAATGCTGTTTTTACTGAATCTTCCAGTGCTTGCGATTGTTACGACGATGGTGACCTGCATGATGCTGGGCATGATAAAGATGGACCAGTTGTTTGCGTGTAGAGGTGCCTATATTATGCTTGGAATTGCATGTGTGATTTGGGTTGCACTATCGATACTGGGAGAACTGAAGCTTGCTGGAAGCGCAACAGAGCTTCGTATGAGAGAGGAGAATCGTGAAATTGAGGAGTATAATTTGGCACTGAAAGTGCTAAATGAATACATATCTTGCCACTAAGAAACCCCCCGTCGGAAAAGACGGGGGTTTTAATTGTTATCTAGCGGATAGATGGAGACTAGCCGAGCTTTTTGACTTGGAGAGCGTCGAGCTCAACAGGGGTCTCGCGGCCAAACATAGAAACCATGACTTTGAGTTTGCCTTTGGCGGAATCAATCTCGGAAATGGTGCCGTCAAAGCCTTTGAATGGGCCATCGGTGATGGAGACGACTTCGCCTTCGGCGTAATTGACGGAATATTTGGGATCTTCAGCGCCCATACGCTTTTTGATTTTGATGATTTCGTCTTTGGAAACGGGGGTAGGCTGAGTGCCGGTGCCGATGAAACCGGTGACGCCAGGGGTGTTTCGGATGATGTACCAAGTTTCGTCGGAAAGTTTCATTTCTACAAGGACGTAGCCTTGAAAAATCTTGCGGTCTACGACTTTGCGTTTGCCGTTTTTGATTTCAATTCTTTTTTCTTTAGGGACGATCGCTTCAAAGATTTTACCTTTGAAATCGGTGCCGCCGACACGCTGATTGATAGAATCGGCAACTTTGTCTTCGTAGCCGCTGTAGGTGCTGATAGCGTACCAGGCGCGGGTGTCGTCATATCTGTTTACTGCCATAAAAACTCCTTATGATAATAATTGATTAAAGATTAATGTGAATAATGCATCTAGAAGCATGATAATAGCGATAAATAGTGCAGTATAAACTAGCACTGCTAGCACCATTTTCCAGGCGGCTTTTCGGGATGGCCAGCGGACTTGGCGTAATTCTAGCCAAGATTCGTGGATGTAGCGGAATGGCCAAGTGATAAAGCGAACTGGGGCGCTCATGGGCTTTTTGTGGGTCTTTTTAGCCTCTTTTTTGGCTAATTTTTCGGCTTTTTTAGCCATTTTGGCGGACTTTTTGTCTTTAGCCGTATCTGACACGGCAGTTACTTTTGTAGCCTTCTCAGCCGGTTTCTTGGGCTCTGGAGAGGCTTCTTCAGGCGATTTTTTATGTTTTCCACGGGAATCTTTCGCCTTGATGCGAGTAATATTCGCCACTGATACTCCTTTCCTATAAAAAATAGTCTTTCTAAGACTTATGTCAAGTATAGCATAGATTTTTAGCAAAGTAAATAGCCTCGGCGAACCGAGGCTTCAGGCTAAGCTCTAAAGATGGTAATTGCTACGTAGCTCATTATGGCGAAAAAGCTGATTATCAATAGACTATTGACAATTACCAAAGGATTTTTTGATAAATAGGCAAGTAGCCCTTTCTTTTCAGGCTTAGAGCTGCCGTCAAAACGTGCTAAATTATCCATTATGTCCCCTCCTATATAGTGAATATGTTTATAAGGCACGATTTATCTATTATACCACAGATTTTGTGTGATATAATAAAAATAATGAATTTAAAGTTGTATAATACACTAAATAGGAAGCTGGAAGAGTTCCGGCCGCAAAATCCAGAGAATGTAAAGATATATACTTGTGGGCCGACAGTTTATGCGCGGGCGCATATTGGGAATTTATGTTCCTATGTGTATTGGGACTTGTTGGTGGCGGTGCTAAAATTAAATGGTCTTCGGCCAAATAGAATACTGAACTTTACTGATGTGGGACATTTGACATCTGATGGGGATACGGGGGAGGACAAGCTAGAGAAAGGCGCAAAGCGCGAAAATAAGAGTGTTTGGGAAGTGGCAGAGCATTATGAGGAGCTGTTTATGGGGGATTATAATTCCCTGCTTTTGGATATGCCGGCGAAAATCTGTAAGGCGACGGATTATATAGAGGCGGATAAACAGATGATAGACGTCTTGACAGGCAAGGGTTATACTTATGAAACTGATGATGGGATTTATTTTGACACAAGTAAATTTGAGAAATATGCGGATTTTGCGCGGCTAGATTTAGATCATTTACGGGCGGGGGCAAGAGTAGGATTTAACGATGAGAAACGAAACGTGTCGGATTTTGCGCTGTGGAAGTTTATTCAGCCGGGGGAAGACCATGCTATGCGGTGGGAGTATAGGGGGAGAGAGGGTTATCCGGGGTGGCACATTGAATGTTCGGTGATTTCGCACGAGGAGTTGGGCGAGCCGCTAGATATTCATTGTGGGGGAATAGACCATATTCCGGTGCACCATACAAACGAAATTGCTCAGACGGAGGCGGCGTATGGGGTAAAAATGTGCAATTATTGGCTGCATTGTAATTTTATCACGATAGATGGCCAGAAGGTGTCTAAATCTTTGGGGAATACTTATTCGCTTAATGATCTCTTGGAAAGGGGCTTTTTGCCACTTGATTTTAAGATGTGGGTGCTGCAGGGACATTATCAGGGGGAGAGGAATTTTTCCTTTGAGGATCTTGCGGCGGCAAAGGCACGGCGGAGGAATTGGCAAAATAAGATTGCGCTGTGTTTGCAGAGAGAAGAGGGGGCGCTAAATATGGAGTTTTGTGAGGGGCTGCTGGCGCGGCTAAATGATAATTTGAATTCGGCAGAAGCTTTTGCATTAATAGATAATAGTGAATTATCTTTGGATGATTGGCGGATGATAGAGAAAGTGTTTAAATTGGGACTGTTTGATTTTCGGCAGCCGACAGATGGGCAGCTGGAAAAGATACAGCTAAGGAATGAGGCACGGAGGAATAAAGATTTTGTGATGGCGGATCGTCTAAGGGATGAATTATTGGGCGATGGGTTTTCATTGTTAGATACTGGTGATGGATCATTTTGGCAACTTTCGTAATTGTTGAAAATAATACAACATAAAATAAGCATTTTGGTCTTGACACACTATATGTGG
>JAFWMC010000023.1 GCA_017510805.1 Candidatus Saccharimonadota bacterium | reverse complement strand
GTCATCGTTGCGATGATGAGCATTGCAGCCATCAACCTAGCAATAATTTTCTTTGTGTACTTACCCATAGTAACACCTCCTTAATGTGCGGCCGAGATTGACGCTTCCCTTGCATCTCGGCATGTTTTATGTAGTCTGCAAATATTATACTACCTCTGGGGTGTATTGGCAAGCATGAGTATTTTGCTATTTACTGTCTATGAATCGTATTCGTAGACGTCAACGACGTTGAATTTGGCAGATTTGAGCCTTTCGGCCTGCTCTGGAGTAAGGCTATTAAACGTGACGTCTTCTTGGCTTTGGCCAGCAGCGAGCTTTTCAAAAGCGATGTAATCTTCGGCGATGCGCTCGGAGCCGTCTTCGCTAGTAGCCTCTATATGAATATTATAAGAATGGCGCTGGTTGCTTTTGTTTTTGACTTCAACGGCTAGGCCGGTGATGAGCCTGCCATCTTCGTCGGTGCTAACCGTAAAGGCGTCTTCCTCAATAATTACGTCTAAATCGTTGGCGAGAATTTCTTCTGTTGACTTGCTGTTTTCAATCATAGCTTCGTAAGTGATAGATTCGTTGCTGCGAGCGAGAGCAAAGGCAAGAACAATCGTGGAAATGGTGGTGCCAATAAATAATACTGCAAGGACGATTGTGGAGATAATCCAACCTTTTCTGCTTTTAGTGCGAACAGGGGTTGAAATTTGATTTTGGCTACTATCAGATTCAGACATCGTTTAATATACTCCTTATGTTTATATTTACCATTATAACATGAACTATTTAAGTATCAAAGAGGAAGGCTAGCCACTGGCTGAAATTAGAAGGGACAGTAGTATCAGCGACTTCGGTAGCAATAGTGGATTGCTGATGCTTGGCCTTGGCGGACTCAGAATTGTCTGGCAGATAAACAAGCGTTTCGCCATCTATAAGTTTGTTTTGTTTGGCGCGAGCGGCTAATTCTTGATATTCTGCGGATTTATAGTAGGCATTTTCTAATTCGGAATTTTCAACTTCTAGACGCATAACGGCCAATTCTCTTTTTTTAGACTCTACCATCTGGGCGAGCTGCCAGTTGCGAGAAAGCGAAGAGATGGCACCCCAAGTCCAAGCCAGAGTAAGAATGATAACAATGCCAAAGGCAATACCGTCAAAACTGATAAGGTCGTGTTTTAGTTTATATAAGAAGCGGCGAATTTTAGTACGCGTAGAAGGAGCGATGTCGCCATTAGCGTTGCGCATCTGGGATTTTTTACGGACCTGATTGCGACTAAAAATGCTCATACTTAATAATTATAACATTTTGTGATAAAATAAGATAGTGGACTTCTGGGGGCGTAGGCATGAAGCCTTCGCCGCAGGCGTTCGGTGATAATTTAAAAACAAGTTTTCAAAATTCTCACCTCACTAGCGGGCGTAGCTCAGGGGTTAGAGCAGTCGGCTCATAACCGATTGGTCGTTGGTTCGAACCCAACCGCCCGCACCAAACCGTATCTAAATCGGCAAAGTAGCCGATTTTTTAGTGGTAAATCTCTGTTAAGTACCTTACAAGTTCTAGAGTGCTATTTTATGCCGATTTTGCACAAAAATTGGGGCAAAAACTGCTGTTTTGCCCCTGTAAAATTGTCTGTTAATACCCTTACAATTTGATTAGTTTGTGGTATAATATACAATATATTCTTATTGTATCAATATAAGATATGTACCTTTTTACATTACTAGAGGAGGTGATTTCATGTTTCCATTCTTCGGGCTGATGGCTGGTTACGCGATTGCTGATTATACATTCCAAGCGACTCAAGATAATCTCCAAGCCGAGTTAGAGAGCCAAAGAATTGCCGATCAGATAGCTAAGGAAAAGGAAGAGCTAGACCGTCCATATCGAGAGCGTATTAAAGCAGAGTTCGCAGAGGCTCGCTCGCAGGCTTTAAATTCTGAGTGTTGGAAGGACGAAGTTGAGAAAACTGGTTTTATTTTCACTATTAAAAACCAGTATCTCAAATCTATCAGCGTCTATCAGAACCTAGGCTATGCCGCGTACGATGATTGCAGGCTTTACATCGAATCCAAAAAACCGCTCACACAGCACGATATAGAAGTCTTTGCACAAGCTTTCTGGTATCTCACAATTACTGATAGTAAAGTGCATTTTTCTGCTACGGACTTTGAGCAAGCAATCGAAATCGGCGGCTACACATCGAAGCCGACCCCAATCCTCGATATTCGCTTCTTTCAAGATCTTTGCAGCGTCCACCTAGCCTAGTACCATCTTGACTAATCCCCCGACTGTGGTCGGGGGATTAATATATAAGTAAATTGTGGATTAGTAGCCAAAATCGAAATTATCCAGTTTATCCTGAATAATTTCCTTGTAGATTGTTAATGCCTGCCCAATTCGCCCCCACCAAACGGTTTATAAAATTGTTTTTAATTATTTCGTAACCTATAAATGCCTGTTAAATCCCCAACGGTTTGGTAGATTAATGTTATAATGATAATATGGCTAAAATAGCGAAACCAGCAACAATCCCTAAGTATAGAAAACCGGGTACACTCCATTCATTTTTTGCATTAAAGTTCCACGATGGGGGTAAGGATAAAGCCAAAGTTGAGGCAATCGAAAAGGTTCTTAATGAAGCAGGTATAACTATCACTCTTATGGCTCGCGATGTTGAAAGATGGGGTAAAGCAAAAATCCCGAAGGGTAAAAATTTGATGACGGATTATGCCTTTCCCGCCATGCGACAATGTGATTGCAATATCATTGAGTTCAGCGAAAAAGGCGTTGGCCTCGGCATTAATGCCGGGTATTGCTACGCTATTGGCAAACCAATTTTTGTCATCGCGAAAACTGGTAGCGATATATCGACTACAATATCAAATCTTGCAGCAAAAGTTATCTTTTATGACACTCCAAAAGACTTAATCAAGCCATTTAGGCAAATTGTGGCGGGTTTTGACGAGAATAAAAGCTAAAGAGTACACAAGGGATAAATGAGTTCTCAAAATCAAAAAACCGTAGAAGCATATCAAGAGAAAGCTAAACAATACTTAGCCAGTGTTGATAAAATTAATGCAATGAACCCAAAGAAAACTAATAGTTTATTATATCGTTTAGTAAAAAAGAATCTGGAATTATTACCTAAAAATAGTAAAGTATTAGAAGTTGGGTCTGCTAATGGCGACCTTTCGCTATATATTCAAAAACTAGGATATAATGTTACGGCGAGCGACGTAGCAGACGATTTCATTGATGAAATATTAAAAAACGGGCTAAGACCAATAAGATTTAACCTCCTAGAGGATAGGCTCAGCAAAAAATACCATTGTGTTATATGTTGGAAGGTATTCGTACATTTTACCGAAAAAGATATTTTAAAAGCAATGACAAAAATATATGATTCGTTAGAAAAAAGTGGTATATTAATTTTTAATGTAATCAGCGATGAAACAAAAAACACCAAAGAAGAGTGGATAGATTTTCCCAACGAATACAGCATAGGGGTTGATAGATATTTTAGATATTATTCAAAAAAAGAAATCGATGACATAATCGCGAACACGAGTTTTCAAATTTTAGATTTTCATAGAGAAATCGGCGTCGAAAAACAACAATGGTTAGTTTATGTGTTAAAAAAAGGAGCCAAAATGAATTTAAATAGCAATCTGCAATATTATATTGAACAAAACGTTTTTCCAGAATATAAAAAGAATGAACCAGCGCATCGCTTGGAGCATATAAAGTATGTCATAGATAGGAGTTTTAAGTTTGCTCAGACCATTCCAGGTATCAATTATAATATCGTGTATGTTGTTGCCGCATATCACGATATCGGTCATCATATAGACCCCAAGAGGCACGAAATAGTGTCGGCCGATATTATGCAAAAAGACGAAGAACTAAAAAAGTTCTTCTCTGAAGATGAGCTAAAACTAATCAAAGAAGCTATCGAAGACCATCGAGCATCTTCCGACCACGAGCCACGCAGTATTTACGGAAAAATCGTATCAACGGCAGATAGAAATAACAGCGTAGAATCTTGCCTCGAAAGAAGCTATTATTATGGTAAGAAACTACACCCAGAATATAGCGATAATGAATTATTCAACCGAGCGTATGAACATCTTAAACTTAAATTCGGCGAGAATGGATATGCGAAGTTTTTCTTTAAGGATGAACAATACGAAAAATTTTTAACAGATATCAGAAAATTGCTGTTCGATAAAAAGAAATTTATAGAAAGACAAAGAAAACATATAAAGAACATAAAAGCAAGAAAAAGCGACTAGAAGCTTTTAGCCTTTCGTAAGCATCATCTTTATAGTCTGTTAAAGCCTGGTTAATTAAGCCCCACCACGGTAACGGCTCTAAGTTTCGCCAGCTTGCATTTCATAATAAGCATGCTTATCGCCAAAGGCCTCGGTAGGGTCAATTTGTTTTTCGGTGGCAAGTTCTTCCCCGTGAGAGTTTTTAATTCTGACTGCGACGGTCGGTTTCCAATCTTCGCTAGTTATACTTAAGCTTAACAGAATGTCTAGAATATAATCCTTATTTTACAATTGAAACTTGTTTGTAAGGAATTTTGATTTTGGCCTTTTTAAATTCGTCAAGGATGGATTGGCGCATGAGGCTTTGGACAGTGCTGGAATCGTTGGTATTGCAGGGGCAAGACATCTGGTAGGTAATACCATCTTTCTCTAAATCGTCGGTAGCGGGCGTGATGATAATTTCCTTGGCAGATAGTTTCCTAGAGCGGGCAACATGCTTGCCGGCGCTGCTGAGGGCAGAAACGACCTTGGCGGGGCTAGTTTCGTAAGCGGTTTGAACTTCAACGACGGCAATAGTGTCAAATTTGCTATAATTAATAATACCATCAATATTGTGATTGGCGATGATTTTAACTTGGCCATAATAGCTCTTTATCTCGGTGGTCTTTAGCCCTACACTAATGACAGTACCCTTAAAACCATCAATTTCAACTGTATCGCCAACACCAAATTGATCTTCGGTGATAATGGTAATGCCGGCGATAAAATCTTTTATCATATCCTGAAAGGCCAAGCCAAGCACGGCGGTGAGGATACCAAGCCCGGCAATAAGAGAAGAAACATTGACGCCAAAATCAGCGAGGATAACGAGCATTACGAGAATAAGCATGAAATATTTGAGAATACTGGAAACCATCTGAGAAACAGTCTGGATGCGTTGCTTTTGCTGAGGACTAATTTTCTTGCCACTAGTATGATGCATAGCAGTATAGAGGATGCGGCGAATAATAAAATAAATAATAAAAACAAATATCAGATACAAAGCGGAATTGATGAGCTTTTTGAGGCTGAGGTCAACACCAAATAAATCAATATTCATTGTAATTCTATTATATCACGTTTATACTAAAACAGGCCCCGTGAATAGAGCCTGTTTTAAACCTAAATAAATCTAATTTATCGCGCGCACCCTATTTTTTCTTGGAAAGAGTCAAGAAACCGTTGCGTGGGTTTTCGTTAACGACGCGATCTTCGGGAAGGTCGCATGGGGTGCCCTTCTCGTTGTTTTCAGTCTTGGTGAAGAAGTAAATTGTCTGGGGCTTGCCGCCACGTAAGGTTACTTCTGATTTATGTAGGTAGTAGGTGATGCCTTTGCTGTTTGTATGCTGGTAGGCCATTTTTCCTCCTTAAATAGTATTTATATTCTTATCTTATTACCTCTTAAACCAATTGTCAAGAGATTTTTATAGCAATCTGGATAATTAACCAGATAATAAAGCGAATTACGATAATAATAGCGAGGAGGATGGCGATGATGATGAGAATACCGGTGATGCCGAGAGTCCAGATGGGTGAGGCAAAATCGTAGCGATAAAGAGCAGTGGAGGGAATCTGAGCCTTGGCGGAAATAGTTTGCTCGGCAGGGTATTTGTTGATTTCGCTAGTAAAACAATTAAGGTAACCTTCGCTGTTCCAAGCCCAGCCGTTGGCTATTGCCTGGGGCTTGCAGACGCTCATGGCGGCAGCAAAGACATTACCGTTAGGATTATCATCGGTGAGGCTGTTTTCGGCATCTTGGATGGCTTTGGTGGCGTCACGGATATAGCTCTGTTCCAGATAAAATGGCCCGGTACCAAAAACAACTTCTTGGATGCCATTTTTTTCAACAATATTAATGACGATATGGGAGAGAGTGTACTCTTGTAGCTCTTTAAGTTTGGTCTGGATTTCTTCGGTGTTTCCCTGTTTGTCCGCCTCTAAAACTTGCGACTTGAGGTCGTTCATATGGAGATGAGAAAAACGCATTAGGGTGGCAATTAGGAATAACAAGGGCAGCAAAATCAGAGCGAGCTGCCAATTTTTCAAGTTTTTGATAAAACCACCCATTTATACTATTATATCATATGGTAAAATATAGGTATGAAGATATTTATTTCGGGGATTTGTGGAACAGGGATGGGGCCATTGGCGTTGATGGCAAAGAATGCTGGTTTTGAGGTGTGCGGATCGGATATTTCGGAGGGGGTGATTTTGCCGGAGCTATTAGAAGCAGGGATTGCGGTGGAAATAGGTGAGCAAAATGGGGATTTTTTGAAAAAATCAGGGGCGGATTGGTATGTACATACTTCAGCTTTGCCTAGTGATGCGCCGGAGATGTTGGCGGCGCGAGAGCTGGGGATGCGGATTTCTAAGAGAGATGAATTAATTGCTTATTTGGTGTCTGAGCTGGGGCTGAAAATGGTGGCGATAGCGGGGACGCACGGCAAGACGACGACGACGGGGATGATTATCTGGGCGTGCCTGCAACTGGGGCTGCCAGTATCCTATCTGATAGGGACGACAATAGGATTTGCTGAAAGTGGGCGATATTTGCCCGGAGATAAGTATTTTATCTATGAAGCAGACGAATACGACCGGAATTTTCTAGCTTTTCACCCTTTTATAGGGGTGGTAACGGTGGCAACTTATGACCATCCGGACATTTATCCGACCCCCGATGATTATCTGGCGGCATTTGCACAGTTTGAAGAGCAAAGCGAGCAGATTATAAGGGGTGGAAAAGTGGATGAGCGAATAGATTTGGCGGGAAAATTGCGGAGAGAAGATGCTACAACGGCGCTAGAGGTGATAAAGAGAATAATAGATGATATGCGCACTAATAGGGGCGGAACAGGGGTAGATGACGCTAACGATACTGGGGTGGAGGCAAAAATCACAGAGGAAGAAATTATCCGCGTTTTGAATGAATTCCCAGGGGTGGGGAGGCGGTTTGAGAAGGTGTCTACAGGGGTATATTCGGATTATGGGCATCACCCAGAGGAAATCGCCGCGACCGTCCAAATGGCGCTAGAAGAGGCTCGTAGGAGCGGTTTTAAAGGGGTTGTGGCTATTTACGAGCCACATCAGAATGTCCGGCAGCATCAAGTGCGAGAAGGGTATGCTAGAGCCTTTGAGGGGGTATCTAGGCTGTACTGGCTACCGACTTATCTGACGAGGGAAGACCCTGATTTGCCAGTAATTACCCCTGAGGAATTTATTGCGGATCTGGCGAATACAGAGGTGGCAGAGTCTGCAGAAATGGGGGATGATTTGGCGGAAAAATTGCGGAAGTGGCGTGATGAGGGATATTTGATATTGCTGCTGACCGCTGGGCCAGCGGATGGGTGGATAAGGGAAGTGTTTTAACTTAATCTTCTGATATTTTCGTTGTCTAGCTGTTCCATAACGGACAATTGCTGATTGACCAATTCACGTAGAGCAAGTAGCCTTTCTTTTTGGGTCTTGCCCTGTTTAATTAAGATAGCGTTATAGCTTTCCATATTAGCAAGAACTAGGAGCTGGTGGAGGCTGGCTTCGTCCCTGATATTGCCCTTTTTTGTTTTGTGCTGGTCGCGCCATTCTTTGGCAGTTTTGCCAAAAAGAGCAACATTGAGCAAATCTGCCTCATTAGCATAAGTAAAGCCGATTTGTTTTTCCGTTAGCTCTGGTGGAATAAGGTTATTTTTGATGGCATCGGTGTGAATTTTGTAATTGAGCTTGGAAACTTCGCGATTTAAATTCCAGCCGAGAGATAGCCTGCTATTCTCGTCGAATTTTAATCTTTGATAGTCCTTGACGATGTAAAGTTTGAATTCGGCGGAAATCCATGAAGCAAATTCTAGGGCGATGTCTGAGTGGGCGTAGGTGCCACCATATCTGCCAGATTTGGACACTATGCCGATAGCATTTACACTATTAACCCATTTTTGAGGAGACAGCACAAATGAATGTAATCCGGCCTCTTTTTTAAACCCCTCGAAATCGAGGGGGTTAAAATCAGGATTGTGCAATTCTTCCCAAAGGCCTAAAAATATTACTGTCTCCTTAGACCTCATCCAGTTTTGAATTACTTGGGCTGGATCGTCCGATTTATACTTCGCAATGTCTGTAAGCGAAATATACTCGTTTTGAAAATCTGTAGTATAGATACCGATTTCTAGACCTTTTGCGTGAATTTTATCTTTTGCCATTAGCTGAGCCATATAGCCTCCTTTTTAGTTGCTAATTTTGCCACCCTAATTGTTTCCCATTATAACATGGCGGTCAAGATAGTTAAACCCCGGCGGTTTTTAGGAACTATAGACGCAGCGGACAGAAAAAGTATTACGTTTATAATGATCGTTTTGCGGATAGAAATCGCCACTCTCCGAATCTATAGTTAAACAATGTGCAGTACTAAAATTACCGGCGTTAACACTACGCGACCAATAGCTTGATAGACGACCCTGATAGAGTGAAGAATTATTGTATAGTCCAGCGAGAGGAAAGTTGAGTGGAGTTTGCTGAATTTTTTGGACGGCGGCGCCATTGGTGACGTTAGTGGTGGGGAGGCTGTAGGCGGACATTAGATTGTTGAAAGATCTAGTGCCGGTGTTATTGGGGAGTTGCCAGCCTTTGGGGCAGATGGATTCTGTCACATCCGTTGTCGTGGCTTTTTTGCCGACGGTAGCCGTGGCCGCATTCCAGTTGTAGAGATTACCGTATTTGTTAGTATTATTCACTATGCAATATGGATGGGACAGGTCACAGGTGGATGTGATGCTATTGGCATTTCCAGAATAGATCTGCGCTACATCATATTCTGAAGCCGTCCCATTACTAATATTTGCCGGCAAAGTCCTATCTTGCGTTACATTTGAATCACTGGTATGTAGTGTTCTGCCACCATCTAAGGCTAGGTTAGATACCATCCAACAATTCCCATCTGCTAACTTACTTACTTTATAATCT
>JAFWMC010000022.1 GCA_017510805.1 Candidatus Saccharimonadota bacterium | reverse complement strand
TACCTACGACGAAATCATCAAAAAATACGTAGAAATGAACGCCGCCCACCCCTTTCGTGAGGGCAACGGCCGCGCTACTCGCATCTGGCTTGATCAAATTCTCAAAAAACGTCTTCAAAAATGCATTGATTGGTCTAAAGTTGAAAAAGATCAATATCTTTCCGCTATGGAACGTTCACCTATCAATGATCTAGAGATTAAAACTCTTTTGGAAAGTGCTCTCACGTCAGACATCAATAACCGCGAAGTCTACATGAAAGGCATTCAATCTTCCTACGATTACGAAGACCAGTCGGCTTATGACGTCCACAGCCTAGTTTAGTTTACGCTCATGCTTATATATGTTATACCACTTTACACTCATCATCTTTTATGCTACAATTAAACCATTATAGGGTCAAAATAGTTAAAAGGAGAACTATTATGAAATTTATCAAATCTTTAGCAGCTACAGCTATTGCTGCTGCCAGCTTGGCTCCAATCTCAATGGCCAATGTTAGTGCCATTTCAGAGTCAGAAATTCAAACCATCAGCAGTGTCAACGTTACAGTCACACCGCCAACCATCGGCAGCACAGTTGCTTCCACCACTTGTTCCGAAACTTACGGCGAAGAAACTTACACTTGGCCTTGCCCAGACACTAAACCAACTATTATCGTACCTAGCGATGCCCACTACTCTGTAGCTAGCTACAGTGCCTATATTAGTGGCTATCCATCCACTACTGAAAACTACGACGAATACTTCATTGGCACTTTTGCCGCTGATACCGACTACTATGTTGAAGTTGGCCTCACTCCAGATGAAGGCTGGGCCTTTGACATCACCACCGACTTTGACGACAATTTCCAGCCAATCGTCACCAATAATCTCAACGTTAATATCTCTGGTGTTGTAGATTACGAGGAGAATGCCTGGAATCATGAATCTCAATATATGTTCTACGCTAAAGTTCGCGCTACTGCAGGTGGCTCTAGTGAAAACTCAGAAAGCACCACCACTTACGCAACTCTTGAAGGTGGCGACCAGACTTTCTACACCGCCTCCGACAGCAACCTTACCTTCCGTTTCAATATCGACTACAACGAATTCCAAGAGAGTGGCGAAGTCTACATGGACGGCGAAATTGTCAACTCTACCAATTACACCACCAAATCTGGTAGTACTATCATCACCTTTACCGACAGCTACACCAACTCCCTATCTGCCGGTAATCACACCTTGCGCGTAGTTACCGCAAATGGTGAAGCTTCCACTACCTTCACCCTCAAAAAGAGCGCCAACCCAAAGACTGGCCTAGAAATCACCAGCAACTTTGTCCTACTTGGCACTAGCCTTGCAGGCCTAGCCGGCGCCGCGCTTTACGCTAAGAAAGCTAGCAAAAACGCCTAAAAATCAAAACCATTCAAAAACCATCAAAAATGACTAAAAAAGCTCCCACTACCAAGACTACCATTCAGCGCATCGTCCTCGTGACTATCGCCATAGCCTCGGTAGTGGGGATTTTTATCTCTGTTTCCAGCCTTATCAAATGGCGCCTCAATTCTGGCACCAACAATGATATCAAAGAGCGTATCATCAAAGAAGCCACCACAACCACTAGCGAATCATCCGAGCCTCAAATTGACTTCGATAAACTCAAATCTCAAAATTCCGATACCGTTGCTTATCTCAGATTAAAAAGTCTTAACATCGACTACCCCGTAGTCCAAACCACCAACAACAGCTATTATTTAAACTATAATTTTGACAAGCAATACAATATTGCCGGCTGGATTTTCGCCGATTATCACAATAGATTTGATGGTACTGACCAAAATATTATCATCTATGGACACAATTCTCACGACGACCAAATGTTTAGCCTTCTCTATAAAACTCAGGAGGAAAGCTGGCAAGCCGACCCTCTCAATCAAATTATTAGTTTCGCCACCCCCACCGAAACTGCCAAATACCAGATTTTCTCCACCTACACCACCGATCCAGAAGAATACTACATTACCACCGATTTCCCAAGCATCACCGCTTACCAACAATTCCTTAATACTATCAAATCCCGCTCTAATCATGATTTTGGCGTAGAATTAACTGAAAACGATAGAATCCTCACCCTCTCCAGCTGCACCCCCGACGCCAAGCATCGCATCGTTGTTCATGCAAAAAAAGTCTAACAGTTTTTGCAGGCATTGCACTATCACCTTTCGTGCAGTATCCCGTAGGCTTTCCAAAAAGTCAACGCCCTTTAGGGCTTTACTTTTTGGAAAACGTAGGCGCACGAAAGGTGATAGTGCAATGCCTACAAGAATATTGACTTTTTTACCATTCTGTGATATAATGATAGTAAGAACTAATTAAAAAGGTTATAAATGGAAGAATTAGATATAAAAAGCCTCCTAAGGTACATCGGTTCAAAATTCTACATTATTTTGGCTGCGCTTATTATTGCGGTTGCCGCAGGAGAATTTTACACCTTTAATTTACAAACCCCACTTTACAAATCTACCACCCAGCTCGTCTTGTTAAAAGACGCTGATTCAGCCAGCAGTCAAATCACTGTTAGCGACGTCCAGGTTTCTAACAACCTTGTCAATACTTATTCCGAAATCCTAAAAAGCAACAATGTCCTAGACCAAGTTGCCAAAGAGATGGGGAATGGCTACACTGCCAGCGCCATCAGGAATAACCTTACC
The DNA here is from genome assembly GCA_017510805.1 of Candidatus Saccharimonadota bacterium. GTDB lineage: Bacteria > Patescibacteriota > Saccharimonadia > Saccharimonadales > Saccharimonadaceae > Nanosyncoccus. The sequence goes on along the minus strand of JAFWMC010000022.1, from coordinate 1,677 downwards.
ACCACCACTACCACTGGCACCCAACTAATTTCTGTTTCTGTCTCTGATAAATCTGCCGAAAACGCCCAGAAAATCGCCGCCAGCATCGCCGACACCTTCAAACAAGAAATTAAAAATATCTATAATATTGACAATATCCAAATCGTAGATAAAGCTAATCTTCCTACCTCTGCTTACAACGTCAATGTCATGAAGCAAACCATTTATTACCTGCTTGCCGGCCTCGCGCTCGGCCTGGGCATCACCATCGTTATGTATTATCTAGATACCAGCATCAAGGATACTAGCATCGTCGAGGATAAATATAAATTAGTCGTAATGGGTACCATCCCAAATATGGAGAAAAAATAATGAGTAAGCGTACCACTAAAAACGTCGATTTAATCATCACCGCCAATCCAAAATCATCTTTTGCCGAAGCGATTAAATCCATCAAAACCAACATCCAATTCTCGGCTGTAGACAAAGATGTTAAAGTTATCCTCTTAACTTCACCTGCCCCTGGCGACGGTAAAAGCTTCATTAGTGCTAACCTTGCCGCTGCTTTCGCTCAAGACGAAAAGAAAGTTCTCCTTATGGATGCAGACTTTCGCCGTGGCCGCCAGCAGGAAATCTTTGGTATTAGCAAAAACACCGCCGATCTTGGCTACCCCAACCTAATCGTCCACTGCAAACGCTATGGCATCAACGATTTAGATTTAGATAACTTCATTTATCCTACCAAAATTGAGAATGTCTGGCTTTTGCCTAGCGGCCCAGTACCACCTAACCCTCTAGAATTATTGTCTTCCGACAATAACCACCGTATTCTTGACTACCTCAAAGGCATCTATGATATTATCATCATTGACTGTCCACCAGTACTTGGTCTATCTGATACCCTCGTGGAAGCTCAATATAGCGACATTAATTTGCTCGCCGTCACCAACGGCCGCACCAAACAAGAGCAGCTTGCTGCCGCTAAATCCGCTTTTGAAAAGGCTAATATCCCCCTAAATGGTGTCATCATAAACCGTGTCAATAGTAAAGGCAAAGCTTATTCTTCCTACTATTCAGATCGTTACTATACTGAAGAAATCAAAACCGAGGCCTAAAAATGATTGATATCCACTGCCACATCTTGCCCGGCGTAGACGATGGTAGTAGCAGCTTAAAAAGCAGCGTTCAAATGCTTCGCCAAGCCGCCGAATCTGGTATCACCGACATCATTTTAACGCCCCATTATATTAAAGGTAGTGATTATACTTGCTCCAATGCCGACAAACGCAAAACTCTTACCAAACTTAAAAGGGAAGCAACCAAAGCAAAACTCCCCATCAATCTATACCTCGGCAATGAAATTTTTATTGATTTAGAGCTTTTAAAGCTTCTCAAAAAACGCCAAGTAATGCCACTTAATAATTCTAAATATGTACTCATAGAATTACCCGTCCGCACCGAAGATGCTACTGCTAAAAGTATTCTCTTTGAGCTTGTCAGCGAAAGCTACATCCCTATTATCGCCCATCCCGAACGCTACCATTATCTACAAGATAATCCTAATAAAATTCAAAGCTACATCAATCTTGGCTGCCTAATGCAAGGTGACTATCTATCCATTACCGGCCGCTACGGCAAAAATGCTCAAAAAACTCTCAAAAAATTCCTTAAAAATGACCAAATCTATTTCCTCGCCTC
>JAFWMC010000021.1 GCA_017510805.1 Candidatus Saccharimonadota bacterium | reverse complement strand
TTATTAGCTACAAGACTACTAGGTATAGTAGACTCTGTATGTGTACCAGAAGTAGAGAGAAGTAATTGATGAGACATAGGACTATTAGTTTCTAAATAGACATTGTCACTACTACTAACTACATTGCCAAGTGTACCACCAGTACTACCATCTTGAGAATAAGATAGAGAGACTGGAGTACCAGCAGAGCCATGAGAACTACTAACACTAATGTAGTAGGAGAGAGGAGAGTTGGAGACAGAGACGGAGACGGGGGAGGTGGATGAGCCGGATACTACAGAAGGAGAGGAAGAGGACAGGGGAGTAGGAGAGTTAGAAGAATTGCTAGGATTGGAAGGATCTGGCTCGGTGGCGGAAGTATTAGATACTGGAGAAAATACAGAAGTGGCAACAAAGGCAAGGAGGAATGAAAAAAGCCCGACAGCTACATTTCGGACTAAAAGATAATTAGATGATTTAAGATTGCAAATAGAGCTTGCAAAAGTAGAAGAGCTACTTCCTAGCCTTCGCCCCCCCCCCCTTAAAAAGCTGTTTCTTCATAGAATACAAATCTCCTAATGGTTACTACTTATTTCATTATAACATAAAGATTTTGAAAAATGCAAAAAAGTGGCCAGGAAAGCCACTTTTTGTACAAAATTAATAATTGACGGCATTGATTTCAAAGAAGGCTTGGGGATGATCGCAGACGGGGCAGACTTCGGGTGCTTCGTCGCCAGTGAAGAGGTAGCCGCAGTTGCGACACTTCCAGACTGTAACTTTGTCGGACTTAAAGACGACATCGTCATCAACATTTTTGAGAAGTTTGGCGTAGCGCTCTTCGTGGGACTTTTCGATGTCGCCGACTTGTTCAAATTTCTCGGCGATTTCGTCAAAGCCTTCCTCGCGAGCGACTTTGGCGAATTCTTTATACATCTGGGTATATTCGTAATCTTCTCCTTCGATGCCGAGCTTTAAATTTTCCTTAGTGTCGCCGACGCCATCGTAGAGGAGCTTGTACCACATTTTAGCGTGTTCTTTTTCATTGTCGGAAGTTTCGTTGAAAATCTCGGCAATTTGCTCGTAGCCATCTTTTTTGGCGCGGGAGGCGTAGAACTGATATTTTACTCTGGCCTGAGATTCGCCAGCAAAGGCGGTTTTTAAATTCTCATAAGTTTTGCTTTTCTTAAAATCCATGATAACTCCTATATGTTATAATTAGATTATAACATATTATGGGAATTGAAAGAGTAATTGATACGAATCTAAATGAGGAGGATGAGGCGGAGAAGGCGGTAGAGATATCGCTTCGGCCGATGAGTTTTTCTGAGTATATTGGACAGGAAAGTTTAAAGAAGAATTTGAAATTGGCGATAGATGCAGTAAAGAAGCGGGCGGATGGAACAACACTGGACCACGTGCTACTTTATGGGCCGCCAGGGCTAGGCAAGACGACGATGGCAAATGTGATTGCGCACGAGATGGGGGCGAATTTGAAAGTGACGAGTGGGCCGGCGATAGAACGGGCGGGGGATTTGGCGTCAATTTTGACGAATTTGCAGGAGGGAGATGTATTGTTTATTGATGAGATCCACCGGCTGAGGCGGGCTGTGGAAGAAATCTTGTATTCGGCGATGGAGGATGCGGCGATAGATATTACAATAGGAAAGGGGCCGGCAGCACGAAGTGTGCGGCTAGATTTGCCACACTTTACTTTGATAGGTGCGACGACGCGGACTGGGGCATTGGCGGGACCACTAAGAGATAGATTTGGTTTAGTGCACAGATTAGAATATTATAAATTGCCGGAAATAGGGCAAATTATTACGAGGACAGCAGGAATATTAAATACTGAGATAAAGCCGGAGGCGACGGAGCTTTTAGCGGAGAGGTCGCGGCTGACGCCACGAATTGCGAATAGATTAACAAAACGAGTACGTGACTATGCAGATGTAAATGGAGATGGTATTGTAGACAGGGTAATAGCTGAGAAAGCTTTGGAGCTTTTGGAGATTGATGAATTGGGGCTGGATCCGGCAGATAGAAATATGTTGAAATTGATTCAAGATAATTATGGTGATAGGGCGGTGGGGTTAACGACGATTGCGGCGCTGACTGGGGATGAGCCGAGTACGATTGAAGATTACCTGGAGCCGTATTTATTGCAGATGGGGCTACTAGAGAGGACGCCGAGGGGGAGGAGAATAACAGAGAAAGGGCGACGCCATATTGCAAAAAACGCTTGAGTGTGGTATAATAGAATTATGAAGAAAGATTTAGTCAGACTTCGTCATGCCCGTAGCACAAAAGATTTTCCAGGTTTGAAATTAGAGTCTGATGAATATGTAGAACTTGCAATTAAGAGGTCCCCAGTGGGCCTAATTTTGATTTGGACGGGAGAAGCGATAGGGTTTTTGGTGATGGCGGTACTTTTGACTTTTATGATGCATGGAGGAGAAGGGAATATTGTGGGGTCTTTGCCGGCAAGCGGTAAATCTTTTATGTATTTTGTAATTTATGTACTAATGGCGGCAACATTGATAGCAGGGATAATTGGATCGCATGTGCATAGAGGAAATACCCTGTATATTACGAACCATCGGGCAATACAGAATTCGGTTGATTCGCTGATGTCTAAATCTACTAATGTGATTGAGCTTTCTAAGATTGAGGATGTATCGTTTAATCAGAGAGGGCTATTTGAATATGTATTTAAGCTGGGGACAATTAGGATGTCTACGATTGGAGATGAGACAACGTATACATTTAGGCTGGTAGATACGCCGACGGACGAGCTGGAAGTGATTTCGCACTTGATACATATTGAGAAGAACCGGATTGGTAGAGGACGTAACCAAGAAGAAGAGAATTAGCTTCGGTTTTTCTTGATGTAATCTTCTTCTTTTTCAAGGATGGCGCGGAGGGTGTATTCGGCGCATTTACCGTCTTCGCAGTTGGCTGGCTCGTAGTGGTAGGCGCAGCCTTCTTCCCCGAGGACAATACCAGACGGGTCGGTGAAGAGGTTAGGGTCAATGATGGTTAGATTTTTTTCGGAGATACTTTCTGGGTAATAGCCATTTTGGGTGTGGAAACCTTCCTCCAAAGCGTAATACATGGCATTGATGGCAGTCTTTCTGTCGTCGTCGCGATTCATAGCGTCAACATTGGCCTTCTGAAGGAAAAAGAGAACAACTAGAAGAGAAGCAAAAGCTAAAACTATAACTAATTCTAAGAGTGTAAAACCTTTGGTAGATCTGTTCATACTTTTATTATAGCACATTTAATTGTATAATATAATAAATGATAGAGCAAAGAGTAAAATCAGAAGAAGAAATGTTGGATTTTGGCAGGAAGCTGGCGAAAGGTTTGGTTGCACCGGTGGTGATTGAGCTAGTGGGGGATGTAGGAGCGGGGAAGACAACGTTAACCAGAGGAATTGCGGAAGGTTTGGGAGTTAAAGAACCGGTAACAAGTCCAAGTTTTACGATTTCCAAAGGATATAGATTTTCGGGGGGAGATTTAGTACACTATGATTTTTATAGATTGGGTGACCCAGGGCTGATGAGTGAAGATTTGCTAGAGAATATGACGGATACGCAGACGATTACGGTGGTGGAATGGGCGGATTCGGTGGCGGAGATTTTGCCAGAGAAGCATAGAAAGTTTGAAATTCTACTAAACGAGGATGGCTCGCGGACAATAAGGGAGATAGAGAAATGAAAATGTATTTAGATACCTCAACGCCGACTTGTATTTTGAAGCTGGATGACAAAGAGTATGCCTGGGAGTCTGGAAAGGAATTGGCGGAGGGGCTACATGCTTTTATTAGAGATAAATTGGTGGAAAATGGGGCGGATTGGAAAGATTTGACAGAGATAACTTATTTTGCTGGGCCGGGGTCTTTTACGGGACTAAGGATTGGGGCGGCGGTGGTAAATACATTGGCGGACCAGCTGGATATCCCGCTTTATACAGATAAAGGAGAGAAAGTGCCAGTGATTATGCCTAATTATGGGAGGCCGGCGAGAATTACTCCGCCTAGAAAATAATTTTGTGATATAATATACTTAAGGTAAAAGAAGGCATCAAATATTATGGACCCGAAAAATAATATCTTTAATGGAATGAATACCACGATAGGAGGGAATGTTTTTAATGGTGGCTCGCAGCAGCTAAATTCGCAGCCGCAGCAACAGCCAATGTCTAGTAACCAGCCGTTTTTTGGGTTTAGTAGCGAAGCAGAAACAGCAAGTGGTACGGATAGTACTAATACAATTCCGCAGATGCCGCAGAACCAGCCAAATATGCAGGCAGCGGCAGAAGCTGCGGCAATTCCAGCATATCAGCCAAAGACTGGCTGGGAGGAGAATAACGGTGGCGGAGTGATTACTCCGACCCAGCCGATTACGCCAATTGCACCGGCAAATCCAGATAAGAAGCAAAAAAAAGTGAAGATGCCAAAGGCGCCAGCTACGCCAGAGCAAACAATTAAGAAATTTACGGTGCTTAGCATTGTGCTAGGAGTGGCAGCAGTAGTATGTCTTTTCTTGGGGATTTGGGGACTGGTTGATGCAGTTAATACAAGGACAAAATTACAGAGTGCAAATAGTACATTGAGTACCTACTCTGGTATTATTAAAGAAATTGAAAATCAGACGGGTACAACTATAAATATGATAGAGGATTTACCGGTATATGTACCAGCGAGTGATTATGTTTATATTACTGGCTGGAATATAAAATTGAAGATCCCAGATACATTGACTTCTGTGTCATATATATTAAATCAGAATGCTGATTATCATTCGTATATTTGTTTTGCGGCGATGCAGAAAGGTGTGCAGTATTTTCCGCCGTTTGCCGATATAAACCAAAATCGGGATGGAGTGGGATGTCTTTATCGTATTCCGGTGACGGATGGGGAAAAAGACGGCAATGGTAATTCGTATGGGCAAGTGGTTTTGACAAATGGTGACTATAATTATTTCTATAAGGAGCCATCTAGGCTATATTCTGGCTCTGAGGCGGATAAGGGGCTGGAAACGACTGCTAGAGATTTAGTTAAACAGATGATTGCGGATAATATTTCCACATATTAGAAACTGTGTTATACTTGATATAAGGGGGATTTGTCATTAAATTTAATTTATTTGATATTTGTTAGCCCGCTGCATATTAGGAAGTATGTGGCACCAAAAATCAGAAAGAGGGAAATATGGAAATAGCCATAGCAGTTATCGCCGCCATTATGGGGCTAGGCGTTGGCGCAGGAGGTATTTTTGCGTATAACAAGAAAAATGAAAATGGGGGGAAGAATAAGGCAGATGATTTGATACGTAAGGCAAAACATGAGGCTTCGGATATTGTTTTAAAGGCAAAAAAGGAAGCTGCCGAAACTGCAGAAAAATCTAAAGAGGAAGAAGCAGAGCGGCGCAGGGAGTGGAAGCGGACGGAAAATCGCTTGGCAGAAAGAGAAACTACTTTAGATGGTAAATTAGATCAGATTGAAAAGAAGCAAGAGAGGTTGGTGAAACAAGAAAAAGATATAGAGTCTTTAAAGCAAGAAATTCGGGATATCCGGGAGAAACAGCATGAGAAATTAGAAAAGATTGCAGGACTATCTAAGGCTGATGCTAGAGATAAATTGATGAAAATGACGGAGAATGATATTAAAAAGGATTTAGCAGGGTTGGTTGTAAAGGAGCAGCAGGAAATTAAGCATGATGTGGATGAGGCAGCGCAAGCAATTTTGATTACGGCGATGGAGAGAATGTCTAGTGAGGTAACAGCAGATAGAACCATTACAGCTTTGAAATTGCCAGATGACGATATGAAAGGGCGAATTATTGGTAAGGAGGGGCGTAATATTCAAGCGCTGCAGAGGGCTACTGGTGTAGACATTATGGTGGATGATACTCCGGGAATGGTGGTGTTATCCTCATTTGACCCGATTCGTCGGCAAGTGGCAAGATACGCTTTGGAAAGATTAATGAAAGATGGTAGAATTAATCCTGCTTCAATAGAATCGGCTGTTTCTAAGGCAGAAAAGGAAATTGATAAGGAAGTACAGAGAGCAGGTGAAGATGCGGCTAGGGAAGTAGGAGTGGTAGGAATTCCGCGGGAAATGTTGCATCTCTTGGGTGAGCTAAAATTCAGAACGTCCTATGGGCAGAATGTGCTTTTGCATTCGGTAGAGATGGCGCATATTGCAGGAATGATTGCTGAGGAGATTGGCGCAGATAAAAGAGTAGCTAAGACCGCTACGTTGCTTCACGATATTGGCAAAGCTGTAACTCATAAAATTGAAGGGAAACATGCGGATATCGGTGCGGAGCTAGCGAAGAAATATGGTTTGCCAGATCCAGTAGTACATGCTATTGCAGCACATCATGACGATATTGAGCCAACTACGCCAGAGGCGGTGATTGTAAAAATTTGTGATTCACTGTCTGCAGCAAGGCCTGGTGCACGTAATATTTCGGCAGAGAATTTTGCTGAAAGAATGAGAGATTTGGAAAATATTGCTACTTCGTTCCCGGGTATTGATAAGGCCTATGCTATTTCTGCGGGTAGAGAAATTCGGGTGATTGTAGAACCAAAGCAGATTGATGATTTGACGGCTTTGAAATTAGCGCGCGATATTGCAAATAAGATAGAGGCAACAATGAGCTATCCGGGGGTGATAAAAGTAAATGTAATTCGTGAAACTCGTGCTATTGAATATGCAAAATAGCTATGCTATAATGTAAGCATAAACATTAACAAAATAGGAGTTATCAAATGCGAACATTTGGTAGAGTGCTGGCCTTCATTTTGGGTGTGGGCACTATTATTGCAGGCACGTATTGCCTCTTTACGCCAGAGACTACAACATTGGCTTTGGCATATGTCATCGGCGTCGTAATGATCGTTGATGCAATTATTAAATTTATTAGTTGGTTTAGCCTAAAGGAAGAGTTTGGCGGTGATGCAATCTTGCTATTTTCTGCTGTTATCTCTTTGATTCTGGGTGTTCTACTAGTAGTAGATGGTTTTGCCCAGTGGATGCTTGATATGATTATTGTCTATGCTACAGGTGCATGGGTAATCGTATCTGGTATTTTGCGCATTGTGCGCTCCTTCAAGGTCAAGGAATTGAAGGGCGGCAAAGCTGTGAAAGCTATGGCAAAGAACTGGTGGGTAATGCTAGTATTTGGTATTACTCTTGTAGCACTTGGCATCTTTATGCTTCTTAATCCAATAACAGTGATGGTTGCGGTTGGCATCTTGGTTGCACTTGCGATTATCTTTGTGGGGGCGAATCTACTAACCTTTGCCTTAGTATAAGGTTAGCAAAAAATCACCTATGATTAGGTGATTTTTTGTTGTCAATGAAAAATCTTTGTGCTAAAATAGATATAAGCACTTAAAGAGGTAATATTTCAATGAAACTAAAAAATCGTCTGGGGGGGGGGTATAAAAGCTATTTATTAAAAGAAAGTAATAATAATTTTGCTAGTCTAATTGTCCGTAGTACATCGCTCGGACTATTTTCATTTCTTCTAGCCTTTGTAACATCCAGTATCCTCTCTCCCTCAAATAACTCCTCCGCAGCAACTTGTGAGAATGGCATAGTCTTAGGCGGTAGTAGTAGTGATATTTGCGGCACTGGTACCAGTGATGTCAACGTCAGTATTGAAGGAGCTTGGACAGTTAGCATCTCTTCTTCTAGTACTCTTGGTGTAGATATCACCCCTACCTCTTCTGGTAATATTAGTACTGCAGTAGATAATGTTAATATCTACACTAATACTCCAAATGGTTATCAACTATATCTAAACTCTACAACTGGCTCTACAGACATATATAATAACAATGACACTCAACAAGAAAGAAACCACTTCACGGCTACATCAGGTACTAAATCTACACCTATTACCCTTACTTCCAATACTTGGGGTTATAGTCTAGCTACTAACCCTACTACCTTTTCCAAAGTAGAAGCAACTAGTACTGCAGGAGATAGCCTTATCACTACTGGCACTAAGACTAGTGGAGAAGGAGACAACTTAGATGTAACCTATGGCTTTAATGCCGATACTAAACTAACTCCTGGTACTTATACTACTAATGTTACCTATACAGCCATTGCAGAGGTACCAAACTATACTATCCAAAGCGCAAATCCAAGCAGCCTCACTCTAGATCAAGGAGCACAAGACATTACTATTATCACTACTACTCCAGCAACAGAACTAGGCCTAGGTGATATAACTGTCAAAGTAAAGAATACTACCCTTGGTATTGATTTAGCATTAACTAATTGTACTGAAACCACAGCAGAAATATCTAGTGTAAGCTATAGAGCTGCTACCTGTACTTATCCGGGTGGTACAATAGAGCAAGGTGGACTACCAGTAGGAACTTACAATATAGAACTGACCTCTAGTTGGCATAGTGCTACCTATGTTAAGACAGATGCTATTACAGTATCTTCAAATTACTATATTACTAGCGTAACACCAGATGCTGGTAATAATAATGCTGTCACAACTATTACTATGGTAACTAATGCGCCAACAGCAAGTAGTACAGCCTTTGGCACTGTAACAGGAAAGATAGGCTCTACTAACCTTACCAACTGCACCGCTACAACTTCTGGAAACTACAGAGCTGTCCAGTGCACCATTCCTAGTGGCGTAACAGCAGGCATCTATACTGTATCCTTCGCTGCAGCAGGACATAGTTTCACTACATACTCTAAGGCTAGTGCAGTAACGATTAGAGCCTATCTCACAGTTAGTGGTGGTACAGGTTCTGGATGGTATGCACCAAATACTAAAGTGAATATCTCGGCAAGCGCTTGTAATACAGGATACACATTCAATAATTGGACTGCTACTGGTGGCACTATAGCAAGTGCTACTAGTTCCTCAACGACTATTACCACAACTGCATCCAATATTACTGTAACTAGAAATTGTAAGTTAGTCCCATGTTCTAGTATTGCTAGTGATGCTACGGGTAATATCGGTGGTTATTCCGTGAAAAAATTAAGAGATGGTAAATGCTGGATGACTACTAACTATAAAAATTCAACATGGTATAATGCCTCTTGCCCTAGTGGGTTTACTCTTCCGGATAAAAGTGCATTTGACTATTTAATAGCATTATATGGTAATGGTAACGGAATCTATAATACTCCCTTTGGTAGTTCAAACCCATATTGGTCTTCTACTCAATATGATAGTTCTACGGCCTATGCTCTCTTTGTTACGCCTACATGGTCTGCTGTATCTGGTGGTGGGGGAATTACTAAAGATCAGGGGTATAATATACGTTGTTATTCTACTAATTAAATAGAGTAGTAGAACAAAGATGGATAGTCAGTCCTTAACGGTGGTCTAGACATAAGTAGAAATCTGTAGTATAATATAGGGTGTTAAAAGTGAGAGATGAGGGTATTATACTATGGAAAACGCAATAAAGGTGCGCGGTGCTAGGCAGCATAATCTAAAAGATATTGATGTAGATATTCCGCGCGATAAATTGGTAGTAATAACTGGGCTATCTGGCTCGGGAAAGTCGAGCCTAGCTTTTGATACGATTTATGCGGAGGGGCAGAGAAGATATGTGGAATCTCTGAGCTCGTACGCGAGGATGTTTCTTGGGATTATGGACAAGCCGGATGTGGATACAATTACGGGGCTTTCGCCGGCAATTTCGATTGACCAGAAATCTACTTCGCGAAATCCACGTTCTACGGTGGCAACGGTGACAGAAGTTTATGATTATTTGCGTCTGTTATTTGCAAGAGTGGGGGTGCCGCATTGTCCGGTTTGTCATAGGGAAGTGAGCCGCCGGAGTGTGGAAGACATTGTAAATGAGGTAATGAAATTGCCGCTTGGCTCTAAATTGATGCTTTTAGCGCCGATTGTGCAACAGAAAAAAGGTGAGTTTTTACATATTCCAGAGCAATACCTGGCAAAAGGGTTTTCTAGGGCACGAGTAGATGGTATTGTTTATGCTTTGGATGAGTTTCCGGAATTAAAGAAACAAGAAAAACACGATATTGAAATTGTAGTGGATAGGTTTGTGATGAGTCCGGAACTTTTAAGCCGGATTTCTGGCTCGGTGGAGCAGGCGCTGGAATTGGGGCAAGGAATTATTAAGTTGTTGAAAATTAATGATAATACGACGGCTATTTCTGAGAAAGGAATTAATGGGGAGAATTCGGAAGTATTAACATATTCGCAGCGATATGCTTGTGAATATCATCCAGATGAGTTGATTCCAGAGTTAGAGCCAAGACTATTTTCTTTCAATGCGCCGCAGGGGGCTTGCCCGACTTGTACGGGATTAGGAACTAGATTAGAAATAGACCCAGCTCTGGTATTTAATGAAAATCTGACGATTGCAGAAGGGGGGATAAGACCGTTTAATAGGGTAAATCAAGATTCTTGGTGGTTGAAACGGCTGCAAGGTGTAGGGAAGAAACACGGATTTTCGGTGCATGTGCCAATTAGGGAATTGTCTGAGGAAGTGAAACGGATGATTTTGTATGGGACGGGGGATGAAAAATACCAAGTGAAAGTGAGCGGCTCGGGGAAATGGAGTGAGGGGGCGGTGTATGAGTCTACTTATGAAGGGGTGATACCGACTTTGGAAAGGCGACACAGGGAAACAGATTCGGACTTTGTGCGAAAAGATATTGAAAGATTTATGCGGGTACGCGAATGCCAGACTTGCCATGGGGCGAGATTGAAGCCGGCGGTGCTTGCGGTGACAGTGAATGATTTGAATATTGTAGATATGTGTAATTTGGATGTGGATGCGACTTTGGAAGTATTGGGACGAGATTTACAATTTTCTGAGGCGGAGAACCAGATTGCGCAGCCGATTTTGAAAGAGATTCGTGAGCGCGTGAAATTTATGCAAGACGTGGGGCTGGGCTATTTGGAACTGGGACGAGCAGCGAATACTTTGTCTGGTGGGGAAGCACAGCGAATTCGCTTGGCGACGCAGATTGGCTCTGGATTGCAGGGTGTATTATATGTACTAGATGAGCCATCAATTGGGTTACATCAGCGAGACAATGATAAGCTAATTGCTACCTTGAAGCATCTGAGAGATTTGAAAAATACAGTGCTAGTAGTAGAGCATGATGAAGATACGATGCTGCAAAGTGATTATTTAGTAGATATTGGGCCGGGAGCGGGAAATCTGGGTGGGGAAGTAGTGGCAGTGGGGACACCAGAGGAAGTAATGAAAAATCCTAATTCTATTACTGGAAAATATTTGTCTGGTAAGGAGAAAATTGCGGTGCCAAAGAAGCGTAGGAAGGCAAAGGCTGGGAAAGAACTAGTGGTGTGTGGGGCGCGCGAGAATAATTTGAAAAATATAGATGTACATTTTCCGCTAGGGGTGATGACGGTAGTGTCGGGAGTGTCTGGATCGGGTAAATCTACTTTGGTAAATGATATTTTGGCGAATGAACTTTTGGCGAGATTGCATCGGGCACAGACGGTGGCGGGGCTACACGATAAGATTGAAGGTATAGAATATCTGGATAAATGTATTGTGATAGACCAATCGCCGATTGGGCGGACACCGCGGTCTAATCCCGCGACATATACTGGAGTGTTTAATCAGATTCGGGCACTATTTGCGGCGCAGCCAGAGGCAGAAGTGCGAGGGTATAAAGCTGGGCGATTTTCCTTTAATATTAAAGGGGGAAGATGTGAAGCGTGTCAAGGAGATGGTGTAAATAAGATTGAAATGCACTTTTTGCCAGATGTATATGTGACTTGCCCGACTTGCCATGGGAAGAGATATAATCGTGAAGCTTTGGAGATAAAGTATAAAGGGAAAGATATTTCGCAGGTGTTGGAGATGACGATTGATGAGGCGGTAGAATTTTTTGCAAATATTCCGAGTATAGCGCCGAAGTTGAAGACGATTCAGGAAGTGGGATTGGGGTATATTAAACTGGGGCAGCCAGCGACGACTTTCTCTGGTGGGGAAGCACAGAGAATTAAACTGGCAACGGAGCTTGCACGGCGTTCTACAGGTAAGACTTTGTATATCTTGGATGAGCCAACGACTGGGTTGCATACGGATGATGTAAGGAGGCTGCTTTCAATTTTAGGGAAACTGGTGGACGGGGGGAACTCAATGATTATTATTGAGCATAATTTGCATGTGATTAAATCGGCAGATTGGATTATTGATATGGGGCCGGAAGGGGGACAGAAAGGCGGACAGATTATTGCTGAGGGGACGCCGGAGCAAATTGCGAAGAATCCAAAGACACCGACGGGGAAGTTTTTGAAAGAAATACTATAACATACTTTTCAAACCCTAAGGTTTGCGACTTTGGGACTTAAAAACTATATTTCTTTATTCTAAACCCTAGCTATAGCTTTTGATTTCGGACTTAAACTGTCGTCAATTTTTACAGCGTTCGTCGCTATAAAAAGTTCTTTATGGTTTGGCTATCGCCAAACAGGAACTTTTTATAAGCTGAACGCGTGTAAAAATGACACATTTTAAATCTGGTAGATGAAATCAAAAGTTATAGCTAGGGCTTAGAAAAATGAACATGATTATAATTTTTTACAAAGTTGCTGGGCTTAGAATTTGGAAAAGTAATTATAAAATCTTTTGTTTTGCGGGAATTAGCGGCTGACGCAGCGAATACTGAAGCCGTAGCCCTTATCGTTGTTAGTTTGCGGGTAGACGCC
>JAFWMC010000020.1 GCA_017510805.1 Candidatus Saccharimonadota bacterium | reverse complement strand
GTCCTATGTCTCATCAATTACTTCTCTCTACTTCTGGTACACATACAGAGTCTACTATACCTAGTAGTCTTGTAGCCAATAACCTAACTGGTACTAATACTCAGGAGACGAGTGGTAGTCTTATTACTAATACTTACATTGCTCCTATTGGTAATACTACTACCTCTTCTCTTAGTTCTGCTTCTGCTCTATCTCCTAATACTTGGGGTTTTGCTCTTGCTTCTACTACACCAGGTATTGTTACTAATAACTTTAATACTGCTTCAGAATACACTAGTACAGACCAATCTATCCAAAATACCAATAAGTATGCTTCTGTACCAACATCTGGTAATGAAGTCTTACTTACTCAGGATACTACTGGTACTTCTAGTACTACCATCTACTATGGAGTATTAGCAGATAGAGATATACCTGCAGGAAGTTATGGTAATACCGTGCTCTATACTGCCCTAGCAGAACAGCCGAATGAGATCAGGGTGGTAGCTAATAATACTATGGATCCAGCAGTGATAGATATTACCTCACCACATCAGACCACCACCATCTATACTAGTATCAATACCACGGCGTCTGATTTAGGTACCGCTACTATTAGCTTTACCAATAGTAGTGATAGTACTGAAACTGGTACTTGCGATAACCCTACTGTAGCTACTGATAGTAATAACTACGTTTATATTACTTGCACTTCGCCAGACGTAAAGAAAGGTAATTATAATGTATCCGTTACACTCTCTGCTTTTGGTAGAATATTAACTGGTAGTAATGTAGTAACTTATGATGGTACTGCTACTATGGCAAATTTAACTTATATGCAAGATATGACCAGAGGTATTTGCCAGAATACACCTATTGGCAATACTAGAGTATTAAAAGATAGTAGGGGTATGGGTAGTAGCGGTAACGACACTACTAGTGGATATAATGTTTTAAAAGCCAATGACGGTAACTGCTGGATGACAGACAACCTAAATCTTTACAATAAGATTATTTATGCTCGTGATAGTGATTTTGATGATGCAGATTATACAATTCCTGCATCATCAACATGGACTACACGTACAATGGAAGCAAAGGTGCATGTTGGAGCTGTTAGTCCATATGTTGGAAAAGTTTATTATACATGGGCAGCTGCAAATGCTTTAATTGATGGGTCAACTACGAAAGACCAAAATAATTCAATTTGCCCGAAAAATTGGAAATTGCCGTATGATTATTCAGAATTACTAGGTTCATATAACATAAGTAACTATCAAGAACTAATATCTACCACTGTTTTAAATTTTAGCGAAGAAAATGGCAGATGGCAGTATGATTGGAATAGCGTTACGCCTGGTGGAAATTTTTGGACATCTCATCCATATCCAAACAATATCGGTGCAAGATGTTTATATTATCGGCAAGACGATGGCGGTCTTCATGTTAATGGTAATTTTAGTAAGGGCTTTGGTAATTCAGTTAGATGCGTCGCAAGATAAGATAAAACACCAATTAGCACTCCCCCCTTGACAGTGCTAATCACTAGTGCTACACTAGATATAGAAAAGGAGTTATTAACTATGATAAAACCACTCACCGATAGAGTTGTGGCCAAAAAAGACCAGCCACTTGAAAAGACCAAATCCGGCATCCTCCTCGGCGAAGCCAAGGAAGCCCCAGCCTACGCTGTTGTGGAAGCCGTCGGTCCAGATGTCAAAGACATCAAGAAAGGCGATAAAATCATCTTCAAAGAGTACTCCACCACCGAGGTAGAATACGAAGATGAAAAATATATTATCGTCAAAGAAGAAGACATTTTAGCAACTTTATAATTAATTATTAATAATTAGCGAGCTTAAAGTTTATTAATCTCGAGACTTTATAAAAACAGATTTAAAAGTTGTTATTTTTACCAACATTCAGCTTATTAAAAGTCCCGTTTGGCAAAGCCAAACCATAAAGGACTTTTAATAGCGACGAATGTTGTAAAATTACAGCTTTTAAGTCCTAAAGTCGAGAGATTGATAAACTTTAAGCCCAGCTCATTTCAATAATACGAAAGGAAACTATGAAAAAGATATTTTACGAAGCAGAAGCAAGAGAAAAAGTCCTAAGCGGCGCCAAACAATTATACGACGCCGTCAAAGTCACCTTTGGCCCCAAAGGTAAAAATGTCGTCATTGAAAAAAGCTACGGCACCCCCACCATCACTCACGACGGTGTTACCGTCGCCGAAGCCGTTGATCTTGGCTCTACCGATGAAAACCTTGGCGAGCAAATCGGCGCCAAGCTCATCAAATCTGCCGCCCAAAAGTTAAACAAAGTTGCTGGCGATGGCACCACCACTGTTACGGTCCTCACCTACAATATCCTAAACGAAGCCAACAAACTCATCGCTGCAGGTGTCAACCCTATGGAGCTTCGCAAGGGAATTGAAAAAGCCGGTGCCGAAATCATTGCCGAAATTAACATACTAGCCGAAAAAATTGATGGTGATGATACTAAAGTCGCCGAAGTTGCCGCTATCTCCGCTGGCGACGAAAAAATCGGCAAACTCATCGCCGATGTCATTAGCAAAATTGGCAAAGATGGCGTCGTCACCGTGGAAGCCGGCCAAGGCCTAGAGATGGAGCAGGAAATCACCGAAGGTTTCACCTATGACAAAGGCTACTCTTCTCCGTTCTTCGTCACCGATGTTAATCGCCAAGAGGCTATCTTTGACAAGCCTCTCATCCTCGTCACCGACAAAAAGATTTCTGCCGCTAGTGACATCCTCCCACTACTAGAGACCTGTGCTCAAGCCGGCAAAAAAGATCTCGTCATTATCGCCGAAGAAGTTGAAGGCGAAGCATTATCCTTGCTTGTCCTCAACAAGCTCAAAGGCGTCTTTAACACTCTCGTACTTAAAGCCCCTGCCTTTGGCGACCGCCGCAAGGAAATTATGGAAGACATTGCCATTCTCACCGATGCCACCCTTATTTCCGAAGACCGTGGCCTCAAATTAGAAGAAGCTGGCCTAGAATCTCTCGGCTCTGCCACCAAAGTCATTGCTACCAAAGATGAAACCACTATTATTAAAGGTGCTGGCTCTGCCGCCGATGTCAAAAATCGCATCGCCCTCATTAGAAGTCAGGCCGAAAATGCCACCTCTGATTATGAAAGGGAACAATACGACAAACGTGCCGCCGCCTTGCTCGGCAAAGTCGCCGTTATCAAAGTCGGTGGCGCTACCGAAACCGAAATTGACGAAAAGAAATTCCGCGTTGATGATGCCGTTGCCGCCACAAAAGCTGCGCTTTCCGAAGGTATCGTCCCCGGCGGAGGCGTCACCCTTGTCAATCTTTCCGCTAAACTCAAGTCCGATGACGCTGGTGCAAAAATCGTTAAAGAAGCTTTGAAGGCTCCACTCGTCCACATTTTAGATAATGCCGGCCTCAACTCTCAGGCTCTTCTTGCTCAAGTAGAAGCCAGCAAACCCGGCCAAGGTATTAATGTTATGACTCCCGAAAAGGGAATTACCGACATGAAAAAAGCTGGCGTCATTGACCCCGCTCGTGTCACTCGCGAAGCCGTCCAAAACGCTATCAGCATCGCCGCCACCGCCATCACCATGGGCGCCCTCATTTGCGACGTCCCCGAAAAGGAAACTTCCACCCCCGACGCCAGCATGGGTGGCATGTACTAATTTAAGGGGCAAAGCCCCTTAAATTAAGAAAAAACAGCAAAGCGAGAGATTTTACTTTTATTCTTGAAACAGTTTCCCGGAGGCTTTTGGAAAAGTCAATGGCCTTGTGCCTTTACTTTTCCAAAAACGCAGGCGTTTCAAGAGTAAAATGTAAAATCTAGGCGCTTTGCCGTATTTTTTTTAGGCGTCAGCTTTCTTAATCAAGAATAGCAATGCTTCCGCCCTCGCACCTTCATCGGCAATACCCTTCACCACCTCATACGCCCCAGAGATCAGCGACTTATCATTAGTGTCGTCAAGCATTGTCTTATAAAGCTCAAACTTCTCTTCCGCACCCATATCAACTTTATCCATAATTGGGAACAAATCTCTCAACATTGCCTCCTTTACCGTATTAATATCATTTCCACCCACATCATTCAATTCCACTGTAGCCGTTTCCGTCGCTACTACTGGCTCCGATAAAGACTCTGGCACCGCCACTGTTTCATCTACAGTAGTCTCTGCTACCGGTTCCATTGCTGCATCCGAAACAGACCCATCCACTGACGCAGTATCTACGCTAGCCGCATCCCCAGCTGGCACTTCCGAAGCTTGTGTACTGTCTGGTGTCTGCATACCTTCAGGCATTGGCATCTCGCCCATCGTTGGGGTATCCATCGTTGGCATTTCTGCTGGCGCCGCATTACCATCCGCAGACTCACCCCCATCTGGCATCGGCGGCACTGGCGGCGTACCCATCTGATTTTGAATTTGCTGTTCTAAATCTGCAGCCACATCACCATCCTGTTCACCCCCAGCATTCTTTGTGATATCATCTATTGCACGCTGCAACTCGTTATCTTGATTTACTTGGTCCATTTGACCCACCTCACTTTTTTATTAATACTTACGTTTAATTATAACAAACTTTTTCTAAATCCGCAAGAATTTTACCATCCTATCAAGAAAATCTAGCCGTACTTCTTCCATTGGTAATCTCATCCCAAAAGCATCTACGATTTTCTCACCACTCTCCTCTGGAAAATAAACTGTCACCGCCGGAGAGAACCTCTTCCTCGGCGTCAATACTATCGCAAAATGCGCCCCATCCCGCAGCACACCAAAAGATTTAAAATCCTCATACTTATATACTCTTTTATCTTCCACTAGCCCCTCATTATCTAAAGCATAATGTAATTTCCTCGGCGGACGCATTGAATAGACCAAAAGTGCCACCACTGCCACTACAATCAGTGCCGTAAAACTCCACCATCTAAACCATACTGATATCCCCACCAAAACCAGTCCCACAAAAATCAAACCCACATACCACCCAACATTCTTATCCCGCGGCACATATTCTTCTGCCTGCCATTCCACTAGAATCTTCTTATTCTTATCCATATACATTTATTATACCATGAAAAAAGGCCGCCATTAATAAATCTAGCGACCTTCTTTTCCGGGGGTCAAATTGACAGGTATATATACCTGCTGACTTTCTTTGAATATTCTCCGATATCCTCAAAAGTCAGCTCGCCTACCAATAGCTCATCCGCCGCCTCTTTGACGGTCAGCCTCTTCAGTGAAAGCATCTCTGCCATCTCCGAAGTCGCCCCCGCCGTCAAGCGGTTTTTAGCAGAATCCTTTACCAGGATTTTCTGCTCGCCGAGCGCCGTCAGGATTCTCTCCTTCTTGGCTGCCTCTTCTGCCTCTGCAGCTGCCACCGCTTCTTCCTCTGCTTTCTGCATTGCCACGATTTCGCCCTCTAATGAGCTTACGTGATCTATCATCCCACAGATGCTAGGAGCATAGCTTGGCGTACCAGGGCAATACGTATCCGCTATAGCATAAGCCAATTGCTTCGGCGCACCCATATAGGTATTAGCCTTATGATACTTCTCGGCTAAAAGCTTATAGTACGCGTCCCAACATTCCTCATACGAAGAGAACTGGCCGTTTGAATGGCAGACCACCGGCCCGCCTGGGCTGTCTGGGTAACATGCGTATCCAGTCAGATTATGGTAATACTGAGCAAACTCGCTCGTACCATATTGCGACTCATACGCCCCCTGCGCCAAGGCAATTTCGTGCGGAATACCGTATTCCTCCTCCTTTTCAAGGGCAGTCTGTAAATGCTCCTTGACAAAGAGAATCTGCTGCTGCTTCGTAGCAACGGCAGCATCCACGCGTTCCTCAAACGACATAGCCATAGCAATCGCCACGGCGAACAAAATCACCACTGTCAATAACCCCTTTTTAAAGTTCATGATTCGCATCACCTCCTGTGCGCTACATCAACGTTACCGATAGTAATAGCCTCAAGAAACCAGCCGTCGTCTCATACGGTTTATACTATCTCTTCTATTGTATCATAAATACTCAAAAATGTCAATACAAAAAGCCTGCGCTTTTTGGCGGAGGGAGGGGGATTCGAACCCCCGCTACAGGTTGCCCCGTACT
>JAFWMC010000019.1 GCA_017510805.1 Candidatus Saccharimonadota bacterium | reverse complement strand
GTGAGTTTGTTGTCAAAATCTGGCACATCTGCTTTGGCGGCGTCGAAATTGTCGCCGGTGATAGTGTAAGTTTCTCCGCCGTTTTTAAAGTTCATGGAGCGAGTGCCATCGCCGTTGTCAACTAGGTCTATATCGTTAGACTTGAGGTTGGCGACTTCGGTATCGCCGAGTTTGAAATTTTCATCATCAAAGACGGTGCCAGTCTTGGTGCTGCTACCTTTGAGAATACGGTGTAAAAATACATTGCTCCTTACACTGCTGACAGTGCCCATGCTGTTGAATTCTTGGATGATGCGATTGACGATGGCAAAGCCCTGCATGCTTTGCGAGCCAAGGATGGCGCCACCACCACCAGCCAGAGCAAGGATGATTAAAAGCGTGGGGAGCTTTTTTCGCATGAAACCTTTAAAGCCTTTTTTCTGTTTACTGCTTCCCTGTTGATTATTACTGGAAAGATTGACAGATATTTGATTTGATGGAGTATCGTCTATCTTTGAAGAATCTAAGTCTGGATTATCTGAAGATTTTTGCTGGCTAGCAGAAGATTCGGCACCAACGAGATTATCCCAATGCTGCTGACCGATATTTTTACTATCGTCTAAATCCGGATTCATACTACTTATAATTATATATGATTTAAGGTAATATGACAACTAATTTTGGCCACTATTTGGAGCTTTGATATTGATAGGAACAGAGCCAAAGCCTGTGCTAGAAGAGTAGCTGTAGTTGATACTATCTAGGCGGCGGCCATTACTGGAGATAGGGATAATTTTTACCTTGTCACCGTCTTTTAAATCGGTAATTGTTAAATCGGTTTGGTCGGTAAAGCCGATGATAGCATCATTAATGATGACAAGTGAGAGTTGGCTAGCATTACTAGATAAAATATTTGCTGCCATATCAATAGATAATGTGGTATGATTACTGTAACTAATTTGGCCATTGTTATTTGAAAAAGTGGCGAAAGTTATTTTACCGGAGGTGCTTGATGTGATGTTTTGATAGCTTTCTGCCTGTTCGTGGGTAGTTATAACGGAAATAGAGATATTATTCGTTATGGCATATTTAATAATTTCATCTTCGCTAATAGATAAAGTATCTGAATCTTCCAGTAAAGGATTTTTACTAACAATTAGGATGTTTTTTTGTGAACCTTCGCGCCAATTGGTATTTTGATAGACGGTCTGAACGGCAGCAGCAGTAGATTGATGATAAATATCACTATATTGATGAGTGTAAAATTGAGTGTTTAGCGGATAGTTGCCGGAAATGCTATCAAGAAACTGATTATATTCATAAGAATTTGCAGGAGAAACACAGGTATTGTCAGTGAGTATGGCGACATCAACTAAATTGTCGCTGGAGTTTTGAAGTGAGATGTCTTTTGCAGAGTATTCGGAGGAGATGGTGGAGGCGATACGTTTAGAAATTTCGGCGTAACTGCCGTTGGAAGTGTATGATGTGTGGCCGTACATTAAATTATTAAAGTCAAATTTGGAGCCGCACATAAAGTCGGCGTAATTACACCAAGTACCGACCTTATTTTTGAGAGAATTTGGACGATAGGGGACGTTTGCCTCAAGTATGCCTTCGGACACATGGCAATCTGGGACGTTGGCGCGATAGTCTGAATAATCTTTTCCGAGGCAGGCTGGAGTGATATTGTCCTCATTAGTGATGCCTTCTGGGAGATATAATTTTGGATCGCCAAGTGTGGCGACGTAGGTAATTTTATTAGTGGGAAGACTAGATAGTGTAGTGCTGATTACTTGAGCGCCCTGCGAATAGCCAGCAAGGATGAAATGGGTGCTAGGGCAGGATGCGGAAAGATTTGTGATATAAGATTTTAATTCGGATTTGCCAGACTGGACACTTTCGCCATATTTGAAAGCTTTGCCGGCGCTAATTTTGGCACCGAGAAGCGTACTAAAATTTTCAACGGAAATTGCGGGATATTGGTGGCCGTTTTGGCTGGTGGCGCCTAATTGATAAAATTGATAGGAAATATTTAACGATTTGAGACGTTCTTCTAAAGTGGATTTGAAACTACGATAATCTTCGTCGTTTAAAGATTGCCCGGAGCCGCGCGCATAGATAATTTGGTAATCTGGGCAAGATGTGGCAGATGTGCTAATGGTGGGGTGTGATAAGGTGCTGAATGTGAGCAAAATAGATAATAAGAAAAGTGTGAGCCGTTTGATGGTAACCTCCTTTGTTAAATTTATATACGTAGAGTGTAGCAAACTTATTTGACGGTTGCAAGCATAAATATTTTTAAATGAGTATGATATAATGAGAATATGAGTAAACAATCTGATTGGGACAATTATTTTATGAATATCGCCGAGCGCGTGGCAGAGCGAAGCAAAGACCCTTCGTCTAAACTCGGCTGTGTAATTGTGGACGAGCGCAAGCGTCCGGTGTCTTTCGGCTATAATGGTTTGGTGCAGGGGGCAGACGAAGGTAAGATGACTTTAACCGAGCGACCGATGAAATATTACTTTGTAATACATTCCGAAATGAACGCTTTGCTTTTTGCGGGGCGAGATGTTACTGGCTGCACACTCTATAATATGGTAGCCACTTGCGAAAACTGTCTGAAATATTGCCTTCAGGCCGGTATCAAAAGATTTGTTTATAAAGAGCTACGAGTCAATTCTTATCAAAATCGCAATAAAAAATCTATGACTAATATTGACACAGACGAAGCGGTAGTGCGGCTGCTCGCTGGGATGCCAGATGTGGAAACGCTAAATATTACTAATGGCAAAACCTATATCCAAGATATAATTGATTCTTATCCGGCAGGCTCCGAGGAGCGTGCTAGGCTAGAAAAGTGGATTTAAAATCAGCAAAACTATCGTTTTTAATTGCTTCACGCATTTTTTCTGTTAGGCGGATGAGAAAGCGAATATTGTGGATGGATAGTAAAGTGGCGCCGAATGTTTCGTTACATTTCATTAGATGATGGATGTAAGCCCTAGTGTAATTTTTGCAAGCATAGCAATCGCAGTCGTCTTCTATTGGCGAAAAGTCGGCAGTAAAGCAGGCATTTTTAAGATTGATGCGTTTTTCTTTCGGCTCATTTTTATCGGTGTAGCGAATGCCCCATATCAGAGCATTGCCGTGTCGTGCTAGACGGGTAGGGGAAACGCAATCAAAAATATCTACGCCACGAGCAACGCTTTCTACTAAATCTACTGGCTCTCCCACGCCCATGAGGTAACGTAATTTATCATTTGGAAGATACGGAATGGAATATTCAATGGCTTTATACATATCATCTTTACATTCGTCATCGTTGGCAACGCCGCCGATAGAATAGCCATCAAAATTCATCGCTACAGTTTGCTCGGCAGAGAATCTGCGCAAATCTTCATATGGGCCGCCCTGAACGATACCAAAAAGACTTTGATTTGAATTTTTATGAACTTTTTTGCCGCGTTCTGCCCAGCGAATAGTGCGTTCAATACTGTTTTTGAGATATTGATGGTCGGCAGAGGCAGGCGGGCATTCGTCAAAACTCATGGCAATGTCGGAATCTAACATATTTTGAATTTCAATGGATTTTTCGGGTGTAAGAAATAGTTTGCTGCCGTCTAATTCGGATTTAAAGTGGACACCTTCTTCGGTAATATCTTTCTTTTTGTTGCGGGCGAGTGAAAAAACTTGGTATCCGCCAGAATCAGTTAAAATTGGCCCATGCCAATTCATAAATTGATGTAATCCACCAGCCTTTTGGACGATTTCGGCGCTAGGGCGCTGCCAGAGATGATAAGTATTGGCAAGGATAATACCAGGTTTGGTGGCTTTAACTTGCTCGGGGCTTAAAGTTTTGACGGTAGCTTGCGTGCCAACTGGCATGAACATTGGGGTTTCGTATTCTTGAATATTGCCATTAGCATCAGTAAAAATGGCTTTGCCATATCTAGCGCCGGTCTCTTTATCTTGATGAATTAATTCGTAGGTAACTTTCATTTTTTATCCTTTTAAATTATTAACATTGCGTCGCCAAAGGAGAAAAATCGGTATTTTTCGGCTACGGCATGAGCATAAGCATCTTTGATGACGTTTCCAGCAAAAGCAGTTACAAGCATAAGCAAGGTAGATTTTGGCAAGTGAAAATTGGTAACTAAACCGTCTATGGCTTTAAATTGATAGCCTGGATAGATAAATATATTAGTATCGCCAGCGTCAGCTTTGATTTTGCCATATTTTTCGGCGACGGTTTCCAAGGTGCGGACAGTAGTAGTGCCGACGGCGATGATTTTGCCACCATTTTGTTTTGTTTTATTGATGGTATCTGCGGCAGAGGCGGAAATCTCGTAAGATTCGCTGTGCATCTGGTGATTTTTAACGTCGTCCACTTGGACGGGGCGGAAGGTGCCCAGCCCGACGTGGAGAGTGATTTTGATAATTTTAACGCCTTTTTGTTCTAATTCTCTCAGTAATTCTGGCGTGAAATGGAGGCCAGCCGTAGGCGCAGCGGCAGAGCCAAGATTTTTGGCATAGACAGTTTGGTAGCGAGATTGGTCTTTTAACTCTTTATGAATATATGGCGGCAGAGGCATGGTGCCAAGTTTTTCTAAAATCTCAAGGAAGATGCCTTGGTAGTGAAATTTTAAATGGGTAATACCATCCGGCAGGATTTTGATGATTTCTGCTTCTAGTAATGTTTTGCTATTTTTATCGGTAAATACGATTTCCTTGGCATTTTTGAGGCGTTTTTGAGGGCGAGTAAGACATTCCCAAATGTCATCTCCTAAGTCTTTTAGAAGAAGAACTTCGGCTTTGCCACCGGTATCTGGGCGCTGGCCAAAAATGCGAGCGGGGAGGACTTTGGTTTCATTAATGACGAGGGTATCGCCAGAGTTTAAGTAGTTAATGATGTCGTGGAAATGATGGTCGGTGTATGTTTGAGATTTTTTATCTACGACAAGTAATCGCGAAGTGTCGCGCTGTTTTAAAGGGGTCTGGGCAATTAATTCTTCTGGTAAATCATAATCAAAATCAGCAGTTTTCATTGGTATAATTATACCATATTTGAGGAGAGATGCCAATGGTTGCCATATTCACATTTGTAGACATGAAGAGGGGCGTCTAGATGATGGTCGTATTGGGCAACTTTGGCGGCGACTTCGGCTTCCTCGCGGGTGGGGTAGATGATTTTTTGAGTATCACCCACCCAGCAGCGCTGTGGCTCGTAAGCATAGGATTTTGGCATAGTTATATTGTAGCATATTTTGAAGTGAAATAGGAAGTGGGGGAGTTAACGCAGTACGCACCGAATACTGAAGCCTTGGCCCTTATCGTCGTTATCCTGCGGGTTGACGTTTCCAGAATTGTAGAACAGGTGGTACGCACCAGTCTCAGCGGAAGGCGTACCAGACCAGAAGTGGCCGTGGCTACCCTGACCGTTCTCGGATGCGCCGTACAAATACCAGTAGCCGTAGTACTTAGTAAAGCCTAAGTAACTATTCTCTATAAGTTGGGTGCCAGTAGTGATATTGTAGCTACTAGGACCTAGGAGTTTTGCCCAGGATTTATTAGTGGTATCTCCACCATTTACTGGTAATTGCCAGCCAGAGGGACAAATACTCGTACCTGGGGCAGTAGTAACAGAGCCATTGGTGAGAGCAACGGCTGCAGTCCAGTTGTAATATACTTGACCATAGTAAGCAGGGTCGTTGGTAGCATGTTGACCGAGACCATGGGCTACGTCTACCATTGGTTTATTGTAGATATTCTGATTCCATTCTGTAGTTTGAGTAATTGAGGCTGGAATATCGTAAGTGCCGGAGGAAAAATCACTGTCGGCAGCAGAAATAGTCTGGCCGTAGATACTTAGGTTATCTGCCATCCAGCAATTGCCATCCTGGGCATGAACTACACGGTAGAACTCCCTGTTTCTTCTGTCTACGAGGACGGTTGATGCATTGGTGCCGAGGTTATTACATTGAGTAGTGGTGAAATCTTGCATAGTTGGGTCGGTAGGCTGGCCAGAGAAGACACAACGTACGGCAATGGTAGTTGGTTTTAGATTAGCATTTAATGGGGTAAAGTCGTTATTATTGGCATTAAATGCAAAACTGGAAACAAGGTTAACATCTACGGTAGTTCGCTCCCAAAATGCGGCCATTTTTCCAACGGTTGCATTGTTATTGTATCCGGAAAGCGGGAAAAATAATGGTGATTGTTGAACTGTTTTTGAAGCCTCTCCACCACTTGACGTGTTTTCTGTTGGCAAACCGTAGTGAAGCATTAGATTTGAATAGGAATATACCCCTAGCATGTCTGGAAGTTGCCAACCTTTTGGACAAATTGATTCTGTAATATTATCAGTTGTTTCTGGAGTACCTACTCCCGCCGTGGCAGCTTTCCAATTATATGAATTGCCATATTTAGTAGAGGTATTAACAATGCAGTTGGGAAGAGCAGTAGCGTCGCAAGTACTTGTGACTTCATTGGCATAAGAGGAAGAAATTTGAATTGCACTAGCATCTGCTGCAGTACCATTTTCAATGTTGGGGGCAAGTGTTCTATTCTGTTCAACATTAGAATCACTTGGGGTAAGCACACGCACATTGCCAGCAGCATCCGTGCCGTCTAAGGCTAGATTGTCCGTCATCCAGCAATGGCCATCGGCCATCTTTGTTACACGATAATACTTATCATCTCGGCTATCTGAGAGGTTAATACTGGTATTTGTTGCCATATTGTAACATTGCTCTGCAGTAAAATCTTGCATAGTGGGGAATCTATTTACACCTTCAGAAATAGCGGTGTAGGTGATTTCGGTACTATAATTTCCTGTTGGCAAAGTAGTGCTGGCGTCTACGCCATAGTAGATGTCAAAATCATTCCCATTTGGAGCGTTGGCGGCGGAAGCTTCGGAAATTTTGGCCTGTTCACTATTAGCCAAAGTGGGGACGCCAGCCCAGGTAGAATCTGTAGTGGGGGCGCCAGTATTATTGACGTATTCAGAGATGTTGGCGAAGGTGGAAGCTAGAGGATTATATTTGGCGGCGGTAGTGTCGGTGACCTTGGAGAGGGCAAAACCCCAAGTGTTTTGGGCGAGGGCGGCAGGTGCAGCGACGGTGCCGGTGGTAGGCTGAAAATAGCCAGATGAAGCAGTGGAGGAGGAACCATTTTGATAAATATTATTATCATTGCCAGAGGTGGAAACATAGAGTTTGTAGCCATTATCAGAATTGGTAGTGATATTGATAGTGTCGGCAGCATAGGCAAGCTGGCCAGTAGGCTTGGAGGTGACAGCAAGAGGCAGGCTGTCGGCGGAAGTGATGGTGATGTAATAATCGGAGGTATTGTTGGTAATAGTAACGGTAGAAGCGTCGCTGGTCTGGACGGGAGTGAAAGTGCTGGCGACGACATAGGCACAGAGAAAAGCAAAAAGCCCAAGGGTGAAAGTTTTATAATACTTGGGTCTGAAAATAAAGTTTTGATAAATTGTAAGTCCCCTGTTTGCGTTGCGATGCTGATGCATACTACCTCCTTAGCTTTATATTTGATTCCCAGCTTGGGTGCTGTTTATGGAGGCATTAGATAGGCTTGCCAGACTTAAAAACAGCGCCACAAGCTGAGATCATCACATCCTTAACCGCTATGGTAATTCCCGCCTGAAGGCGTATCGTACGTATAGGGCGCTTATGACGCTGTTTTTACGTGCGATATTCTCGTCGTCAGGGGAAATTTTCTTATCTCAAAAGTGCGGTTAATTATTGAATGTGATGATTAATTAAATTATAGCATAGAAAAACGTGCTTTTGCTAAAAATATGTTGTAATTTTTACTATTACCAATTTATCTCTGGGAGATTGAACGAACGGAGAAATTCGTTGGCCTGGGAAAAGTGGTGATTGCCAAAAAAGCCAGCGTGGGCAGAAAGTGGCGAAGGGTGGGGGCTTTCTAGAATGAGATGTTTACTTTCGTCTATGAGTGGAGCTTTGGAGCGGGCATCTCGGCCCCAGAGAATAAAGACGAGATGAGGGCGAGTTTCATTGAGGTATTTAATGGTAGCCTCGGTGAAGATTTCCCAGCCTTTGCCGCGGTGCGAGCCAGCCCTGTGAGCTTCCACGGTAAGGACATTATTAAGTAGGAGTACGCCTTGGTCTTGCCAGCTAGATAGATTGCCAGTTTGATTATGATGGGAGCCGCAATCGGCATCAATTTCTTTATAGATATTAATAAGGGATGGCGGGATAGGCTGAGAATCTGGCACGGAAAAAGCTAGACCGTGGGCGGCGCCAGGAGTATGATAAGGATCTTGGCCGAGGATGACGACAGTGACTTTATTTAAATCGGTAGTAAAGGCACGAAAAACTTGATTTTTGGGCGGGAAGATAGTCGCAGTCTGATAGGCATGATGTAAAAAATCGCTAAGCTCTTTAAAATAGGGCTTAGCAAATTCTGAATTGAGGAAAGGTTTCCAGCTTTCGTGCATTATTTTGAGATAACCTCTCTGATTTGGGCCTGGATATCCTCAATAGAAGGCGAAGCATCAATAATAGTAAGATTAAATTCTTTAGCGATTTTAGGATAGGCATGATTGACGCGCTGCTGAAAATCGCTAGGTTTGGCTTCAAAAGTTTCTTTAGCTTTGCCACGAGTGGTGAAGCGGACCTCGCGGACAGTATCGGGGGCGGTGAGGATGATGCCATAATCTGGAGTGACGTAATTTGTAGGTAGGATTTCTTTGGTGAGGCGGATAATTTTGCTTTTAGAGATTCCCTCGCCGTATCCTTGATAGGCAAGAGTAGACCACCAGTTGCGAGCAGAAATAACAATGCCACCAGAGCGGATAGTGGGCTCGGCGATTTTTTTCCAAAGCTCTAGGCGAGAGGCGGTAAAAAGTAAAACGTTGGTAAGTGGCTCTAGATGATAATCTTTGCCTTTGACGAGGATAAGATCATGCAAATCGTGAGCCTGAGGGAGATCGCCGTCTGGCTCGTCCATGACGACAACTTTTTTACCTAAAGCAGCGAAATAATCAGCCAGGAGGCGGACTTGGGTGGATTTGCCGGTGCCATCTTGGCCTTCTATGACGATATACATGCCTCTATTATACCTCTTTAAATTGGGAATTGTAAAGCTCGGCATAGAAGCCGCCAGCTTTTAAGAGGGTATTATGGGTGCCCTGTTCAATGATATTTCCGTCTTTCATAACGAGGATGAGATTGGCATTTCGGATGGTGGAGAGGCGGTGAGCAATAACGAAGGAAGTACGGCCTTTAGTTAATTTATCAAAAGCCTCTTGGATCAATTCCTCGGTGCGAGTGTCTACATTGGAGGTGGCCTCGTCTAAGATAATCATGGGTGGGTCGGCTACGATGGC
The DNA here is from genome assembly GCA_017510805.1 of Candidatus Saccharimonadota bacterium. Taxonomy (GTDB): domain Bacteria; phylum Patescibacteriota; class Saccharimonadia; order Saccharimonadales; family Saccharimonadaceae; genus Nanosyncoccus. Next base: position 10,333 of record JAFWMC010000019.1, on the reverse strand, counting down.
GCGAGTAATAGTGAGAAGCTGCTTTTCGCCGGCGGAGATATTATCAGAATCTTCGTCTATGTGAGTCTGGTAACCATGGGGGAGAGATTCAATGAAATGGTCTACACCGGAAACTTTGGCGGCCTCTTTGACATCATGAAGCGTGGCTTTGCTATTGCCGTATTTTAAGTTTTCGGTGATAGAGCCAGAGAAAAGCCAGGTGTCTTGCAGGACCATGCCAAATAATTGACGGACGTCGGCACGTTTCATAGATTTGGTAGGAACACCGTCTATGGTGATGGTGCCAGAGTCTGGATCGTAGAAACGCATGAGAAGATTTACGATAGTGGTTTTGCCAGCGCCAGTGGGGCCGACGATGGCAACTTGCTGCCCTGGCTGGATATTGGTGGAGAAATTTTTAATGATAGGTTTGCCTTTGATGTAGGAGAAATTAACATTGTTAAACTCTACGGCGCCCTGGACATTGGTGATAACTTTGGCGGGGGAAGGATCAGGAGATTGCTCGGGCTCGTCTAGGAAAGTGAAAATGCGCTCGGCAGCGGCGAGAGTCTGCTGGATGGTGGCGATGATTTGGGCAACTTCGGTGATGGGGCGATTGAATTGATTGACGTATTGAATAAAGGCCTGGACATCACCGATGGTGATGGTGCCATTAATACTGAGCATTCCGCCGACGATACAAATAGCGACATAGCCGATATTGGTGAAGATGTGGGTAATAGGAAAAGCGAGTGAGCCAAAGAATTGAGATTTCCAGCTAGTATGATAGAGGGAGTCATTTTGGGCTTTGAATTTGGCAAGAGATTTGCTAGAGTGGGCATTGACTTTAATGATTTGCTGGCCGGTGTAATCTTCCTCAATGGTGGAATTAACTTTGCCAAGGAATTCGCGCTGGGAACGGAAATATTTTTGGGCGCGATTCATGATTTTACCAACGACAATGAGTGAAAGTGGCACGGTGATGATGGCGATGAGGGAAAGTGGCAAAGAGATGGTAAACATCATGATTAAAATACCAATAATCATGGTGAGGCTGGTGATGATTTCGGTGAGGGACTGAGTGAGGGTACTGTCAATAGTGTCTACATCGTTAGTCATGCGGGAGAGGGTGTCACCATATTGAACTTTATCATAATAGGCAATGGGTAGGCGGGAAATTTTGTCTAGGATTTTGCTACGCAAGCCAGCAATATATTTGGAAGAAACAATAGTGAGGATATATCCCTGGATATAGCTAATGATGGCGGAAATAATATAGAGGATAATTAGAGTGATGGCGCTGCTAGCGATGGGTGCCCAATCAATTTGGCCGGTAGTAGTGAGGCTGGTAACGGCGGTGGTAGTCATGTTGCCGAGAATTTTGGGGCCAAAAATAGTAAGAAAAGTAGCGATGGCGGCAAGTAGACAGGTAATAATAAGCGCAAGACGATATTTGCCAAGGGATTTGATGAATAGCTTGGCGGAATGACCGAGATTTTTTGGCTTTTCGGGGGCTTTGTGATTGGGGCCTGGCATTATTTACCTCCTTTCTGTCTTTGTTTCTGGGCGAGGGTTAATTCCCTGCTATATTCGGCATCAGAGAGCTGGGATTTGGCGATTTCTTGGTAAACTTTGCATTTGGTAAGTAATTCATTGTGGGTACCCTTGCCAACAACATTGCCTTTATCTAGGACGATGATTTGGTCGGCAACCTTGATAGTATTGATGCGTTGAGCAACGATGAGAGTGACGGAATTTTTAGTGATGGGCTTTAGGGCCTGGCGCAAGGCAGCATCAGTTTTCATGTCAAGGGCAGAGAAAGAATCGTCAAAAATGTAAATGTCGGGATTTTTAGCGATGGCACGAGCGATGGATAGGCGCTGCTTTTGCCCGCCGGAAACATTGGTGCCACCTTCGGCAATATGATGGTCATATTTGTCGTCTAATTTATTGATAAAATCTGCGGCTTGGGCGACTTTGGCAGCAGACTCTACGTCTTTCTTGGTGATAGAATTAATACCGAATTTGATATTTGACTGGATGGTGCCGCTAAAGAGGAAACCTTTTTGTGGGACGTAGCCGATGAGTTTCATTAAATCATTTTCAGAGTAATTTTTGATGTTGATACCAGAGATAATAATCTCGCCGCTGGTGGCATCATGAAACCTGGGGATAAGATTAATTAAAGTGGATTTGCCAGAGCCGGTAGAGCCAATGAAGGCGGTAGTTTCGCCAGCATTGGCAGTAAAGGAAATGTTATTTAAAACTTTTTCTTCGGCGCCACCATAGACAAAATCAACATTTTTGAAGACTACGCTGGGAGTCTTGGTAGGAGTGCCGATAGTTTGCTTTTTCCAGTGAATTTTGGGGTGGGTATTTAAGACTTTATTGATACGTGCGGCCGAAACATTGGCGCGTGGCAAAATAACGAATAATACAGTAAGGAATAAGAATGAAAGGATGACTTGGATGGCGTATTGCATGAAAGCCATCATATCTCCGAGATATGCAATGTTTTCTTGCATAAGGTTGATACCAATCCAAATACAGAGTAATGAGGTGCCATTAAAAACTAGCATCATGAGAGGATTTTGCAGGGACATAACTTTGCCAACAAACATATCAGTGCGCATGAGCTTGGTATTGGTAATAGAGAATTTATGTTTTTCGTGGTGTTCATTATTAAAGGCGCGGATGACGCGTAGGCCGGTAAGATTCTCGCGAGTGAGGAGAGTAATTTTATCAAGTAACTGCTGGAAGATTTTGAATTTTGGCATGACAAGTGAAAGAATAATAATGACGAGTGTAAGAAGGATTGCTACGGATAGGCCGATAATCCAAATCATGTCTGGAGCGGTGGAAATGGCTTCAAAAATAGCACCAAGACAAGTGAGTGGAGCTCTAACGAGCATAGCTAAAGCTAGGACGGTGGTGTTTTGGACTTGGGCAATATCGTTGGTGGTGCGGGTGATGAGCGAGGCGGTAGTGAAACGGTCTATTTCGGAAATACTAAAGCTGAGAACTTTTTTGTAGATATCTTCGCGGACATCTCTGGCAAAAGCAGTGCCAACCTTGGCGGAAAAGTAGGAACTGCTGAGCGCGCCGAAGGCGGAAAGAGTAGTCCAGCCGAGCATATGAAGGCCAGTGGTGATGATGTAATTAGTATCTCCTTTGACGATACCATTGTTAACGATTTCGGCCATGAGGCTAGGAAGACGCAAGGCACCCCAAACTTGTAGAGCGACGCTCAATAGCAGGATTATAATCTGAAACCAGTAAGGTTTTAGATACCTCATTAACTTAAACATATTCTATCATTGTAGCATTTTACAGCTCAATAGTAAAGATTGTTTCAGTTTTTGAGCTGTCGGCAGACAGTTTCCAGTTGTTGGCGGTGGCGAGTTTTTGGGCGATGGCGAGGCCAAGGCCGACACCAGATTTGGTTTTGTCGGTCTGGTAAAAACGATCAAAGATATGGGGGAGTTTATCTTTTTCTATGACAGTGCCGTCATTTTTGACTTTGATGGTATTGTCTGAAAGAACGATGGTGATTTTTTTGTCGCTATATTTAATGGCATTATCAATGAGGATATTAAGGAGCTGGGAGAGTGTAGCTTTGTCGGCAAAGATCTCTGGTTTTTTAAGGTTGTGCGTGCGGATTTTTAAATCTTTTTTCTGCTTTTTAATTTGCGGCTCTAAAGGCGAGATGACTTCTTCAATAAAAGGTTTGAGAGTAATTTTTTCTTTTTCAATTTTGACGTCAGCAGCCTCTACGCGAGCCAGAGTGAGAAGCTGAGTATTAAGACGAGCTAACTCGGCTGTCTTTAAGGAAACATTATCTATCCAGCGGTTGTTTTTAATGTCGGCAGCTTCAAGATTAGCCTGGATGGCAGCAAGAGGAGTCTTGATTTCGTGGGAAGCATTGGCGATAAATTCTTTTTGGGCGAGATAGGTATTTTTGACGGGTTTGATGGCTTGGTCGGCGAGATAGAAGGATATAAATAGGACGGCGATTTCAATACCGATGCCAGTTACGATAAGACTAATTAGGAGAGATTCTAGAGAGGCTTGGCGATCTGCGTGAAGGCGTTCGTTGATGATGGCGGTGACGTCTTTATTAAAGTCATCTGACGGGCTAATGGGTGGGCGATGGTTGTTACCATTACTAGCAATAAGGTAGATAGAGCTAAAAGCAATGATCAATACAATGGAAGTGGTGAGTAGATTGATCAAGATAAATTTGGTGCGGAGTTTTGTAAACATAGTTGTTCCCCTATTTGGTGATTAGTTTATAACCGAGATTACGGATAGTTTTGATGGCGGCTTTAGAGCGAAGACTTTTAAGTTTTTTACGAAGATTAGAAATATATACTTCTACATAATTTTCATCGCTGATATTTTCGCTGCCCCAAACTTTAGCGAGAATATGTTCTTTTTGCTGGATAGTGCCAGGATTTTTAATAAGCATTTCTAGAATATCGGCCTCTTTTTCGGTGAGAGGAATATCATTAAGTGTACGATTTACAACGTTAAAATTGAGATCTTCAAAGTGAATCTCTTTGGTTTCTTGGAGTGGTGGGCGGCGAGTGAGGGCGTTTAATCTGGCAATTAGCTCTGGAGATTTAAAAGGTTTTTCAAGGTAATCATCGGCGCCGATATTGAGGCCGCGGATTTTATCTTCTACCTGGGTGAGGGCGGTAAGCATGATAACTGGAGTTTTGATGTTGCGGTCGCGGATGGTTTTTAAGATGTCAAAACCAGACATTTTAGGTAACATAACATCTAGCACAATAGCGTCATAGATAGGTTTAACGGCTAGATTTAGCCCCTCCTCACCATCCTTAGCCCAATCTACAGCGATACCGGATTTTTTAAGATTGTAAGTGGTAGCGTCGGCCATTAAGGCGTCATCTTCTACATATAATATTCTCATTTTTATTCCTTTGTTTAAGTTTATAATACTATTATACTTTTGGCAACTTAAATGAAACTGAAAATCTGAAAAACTTAAGAATTAGTAATGACGGCTTGTTCAATTTTGCTGCCGAAATCGGCGATTAGTTTAGGATCGGTGTCGGTGGTCATAACGACGACGATAAAAGTACGTCTTTGGTCGGGAAATTCTATGATGGCGGCATCGTTATAGATTTTCCATTTATCTTTTTCGCCGAGCCAGCCGACTTTATTATAGACTTTAGCAGAACGGAAGCCACTTGGAAGGCCTTGGCGCCAATCATTCTCTGTTTCTTTATCACCATCTTTGCTTTTAGTTTTGGGCTGATTAAGCATAGAATCTTTGATTTTGTTGTATGTTTCGGCGGAAAGATCGTCATGCTCGTAATAAACTTTGAGCATTTTGGTGATGTCGCTAGCGGTGGAAGATAAACCTTTGGTATTTTCTAGGCCGTAATTGTCCCAGCCAATTTGATCTAGCTCGTCCCAGCCAATGCTGGAAATAAGGGCTTCACTGCAGCCGGAATGCGACTCTCTAAGGGCGAGATCGGCACATTTTTCGCGGCTGTAGCCGACTTTTTTACCATCTTTGGGCTCGGCATAGACAACATCGCTTTTAGCGAGGCGCCCATCTTCCATGCGAAGGTATGTTTCGTAGACGGGGAATATTTTATAAAGAGAGGCGGTGTTCATGGGAGTATCCGAATTGTAGATGGCAGAATAACGGTCTGTGTCTACATCGTAGATGACTACGGATGCAGTGCCTTTGATATTTTTAGTAAAATCATTAACGATATTTTGCATATCAATGTAGTTGGCATCGGGTCTGCGAGTAACGACTGGTACGAAATTTTGCTGAACAAATTCGGTAAGGGTCTGACCAATAAGGATACGCATGGCAGCGTATGAGGTGCCCATGCAGACTAAGAAAATAACAATATTGCGAATAATTATTGAGCGGTGCGTGCGTCGGCTAGTCGGTCTAAGAACCATTTTGAGGTCTCCTCGTCCATTAGTTTTGTCTGATAGGTATCATCGTATTGGTGAGGGGTGATGCGAGTTTGCAGATATTCGCCATTGTGAAAATAGTGCGTAAGGATATATCCGCGAGTAGTGCCAGGCCAGTAGGTTTGGTCAAAGAAAAGATTGCCAAGACCGTAATAAATTGGCTTACCATTGTATAGCTCGTAAGTCTGAGGCTGGTGGGCTTGTGTGCCGACGACCATATCGGCACCAAGATCTATAAGGTGATGGAAGAATTCTTCCTGGCCAGTGATGGGGTAGTCACATTGGGGATATTCACCGCCATCTTCTGGATAGGAATAGCATTCAAAATATTGAATATCAACAATGACAAAATCGCCGGCTTGTTTGGCTTTTTCAATGTCAGACTTCGCGGTATCTTCGTTGTAGATATTGGCTCCCGGATAATCCTCGCTGGCACCTTGGCCGTTGGCGACGGTGGAAGTGGAATAATTGTAGCCAAGTAAAGTCACCTTGGAATTTTTACTGCTGATTTCGTAAGGCTTGGCAGCGGACGCGGCGTCTTTGCCGCCGCCAAATGTTTCAATGCCGAGCCCAAGATATGTATCAATAGTGGCAAGATTTGCCTCTGCGCTGTAATCATTATTATGATTGCCGGTAAGTTCAATAATATCTATGTCTAAATCTTTGATAATGTCGAGCATATTAGTAGGTGAACAGAGAGTGGTGGAGGTGCGAGTGACACTGCAGTTATCAGCAAATGATACCTCGTTAGACATATGAGTGTAATCTGCTTTACTCATAAAATCTTTGAGGTTTTTAGAGAAATAGGTGGCATCGCCATCTTGCTGATTTAAAACGTCAATCATGCCGCGAGTAAGAGCAGTGACGCCGGTCTGCATGAGGGAGAGAGTGGTATCTTTGGTGGGTAGATTAAGACGTTTTTTAATGGTACTAGGAATATCTCCAGCATTTTGGCTTTCAAAAGTAAGGGTGCGGAATTTGGCACCACGACTAAAAGTGTCAAAATAATAATTACCATCAAGAGAGAGGACTTTATTTGCTGGCTTTAAATCTTTGATGGAAGTATAAGTAAATTCATCTCCCGATGAAACATTAGAACGGGCATCGTAAAAATCGGTGGTGGGTAAAAAAACATCATATATAATGGTGTTTTCGTCGGCAGCAGTAGGGGCGGAGGTAGAATCGGCGGCTTTGATGGTGATATTGGCTAATAGTTCTCTATCACCAAGAGTATCTTTAATAAAGGCCACTTCACCTTCGGTGAGCGAATCATCAAAGGTGATAGTGGCTGGCATGAAAGGAATTTTGCCACCAAATAAGGTGTTTGCAAAGAAGAAAGCAAAAGCGGCAAGTAGTAAAATTACTAGCAGAACGACGATTTTGCCTTTATTATTGCTAGGCCTTATTGATGAATAACTATAGTTATTATTTCCCTGCCCCCTACCTCGCTTGTAACTCCTCATACTAATATTGTACCACACTTCTTGGCAGTGTAAAATGGATATGATACAATAAGGTTATGTTTAAGCTGTTAAAACGACCATTTCTAGAGCATTCACATGAGGTCAAATCTCCAGATGGTAGGATTTCTTGCAAAATTGAGTTAAAGTTTGGAAAAGTAACATATTCTATTAAAAAAGATAATAAAGTAGTGCTAAGGGACTCCCGATTGGGTTTTAAATTGAAGGGGGCAGAGCCATTGATGGATGGATTGATGATAGTGCGGGTGCAGGAATCATCTTTTGACGAAACATGGGAAAGACAGTGGGGGGAGGAAAAATATGTCCGGAATAATTATAATGAAGTGGCGCTGTATTTGTCTGAAATGGGCGGAGATAAGCGGCTATTTACGGTGAGGTTTAGAGTATTTGATGATGGAGTGGCTTTTCGGTATGAATTTCCGCCACAGCCTAGTTTCACAAGCCTAGTAATTGCAGATGAATTAACGGAATTTAATGTAGACTCCAATGCAAAAGCTTGGAAAATTCCGGCTTATCAGCCAGATAGATATGAGTATAATTATGAACGGTGGCCAGTGGATGCTTTAGTGCAATCGGTACATACGCCTTTAACGATAGAAACGCCGCTCGGTGATGTAATTTCTATTCATGAGGCGGCGCTGTATAATTATGGTTCAGTTACTTTAAAACTGAATGAACGGAGAGTTTTGCAGACAGATATTACGCCACTTTCTGATGGCATGCGCGCTTATGTAGATTTACCATTTAATACGCCTTGGCGGGTGGTGATGATTGCGGATTCGGCGATTGGGCTAACGCAAAACCGGATGATTTATAGCCTAAACCCAGCCCCAAGGACTGATATAGATTTTTCCTTTGTGGAGCCTTTGAAATTTATGGGAATATGGTGGGCAATGTTTGTAGGGGAGTGGACTTGGGCGCGGGGGGACCGCCATGGTGCTACGACGGAGCATGCAACGGAATATATTGATGCTTGTAAAAGATTAGGAATAAAAGGGCTTCTAGTTGAAGGCTGGAATAATGGCTGGGATGGGGACTGGCTTCAAAATGGCTCTGATAGTGACTTTTTGCATCCAACGGAAGATTATGATTTGCCAAATATTGCACATTATGCGAAGCAATTAGGTGTGGAGCTGATTGGTCATAATGAAACAGTTGGTTTTATTGATAATTATGAAGCGCAACTGGAAAAAGCCTATCAGTATTATACTTCGCTTGGAATTCATTATATTAAAACGGGTTATGCTGGCAGCATGATGGTAACTGGCGGAAATCGTGAATTTCATCATTCGCAAATTGGAGTGCGGCATTATCAAAAGACGGTAGAGCTGGCGGCAAAATATGGCATTATGCTAGATATTCACGAGCCGATTAAGGGAACAGGAATAGAGCGGACTTGGCCGAATCTTTTAACGCGTGAAGGTGCGCGTGGGCAGGAGTATGAAGGTGGCGCACTTTCGCCGTCACATGCTTGCATTTTGCCATTTACGCGGTTACTGGCTGGGGGGATGGACTATACTTCTGGTATTTTTGACGTGACAAATGAGGCAAAAAAACTGCGTTCGACGTTGGCACGACAACTCGCTTATTATGTGACGATATACTCAGGAATGCAGATGGCAGCAGATAGGCCGAGGTTTTATGAAGAGGTGCGCCCGGATGCTTATAAATTTATTCGGGACGTGCCGGTATCTTTTGAGAAGTCAGTGCCGCTGCTGGGTGAAATCGGGGTTTATTATGTGGTGGCGCGGCAAGGTAGAGATGAGGCGAATTGGTATATTGGTGGCGTGACGAATGAGGAGGCGCATAAAGTGCGCTTATCTCTGGAATTTTTGGAAGATGGTGAATATATAGCGGAAATTTACAGAGATGGGGACGATGCAAATTATCGGAATAATCAGTTGTCTATTGCGATAGAGTCCCGCAAGGTGACGCGAAATGATTTTTTGGAAATTTGGATGGCGCCAGGGGGTGGGTTTGCGGTGAGGTTGGTGAAACAATAAGCGTTTTCCTAAACCCTAGCTATAGCTTTTGATTTCGACTTAAACTGTCGTCATTTTTTACAGCGTTCGTCGCTATAAAAAGTTCTTTATGGTTTGGCTATCGCCAAACGGGAACTTTTTATAAGCTGAACGCGTGTAAAAATGACACATTTTAAATCTGGTAGATGAAATCAAAAGCTATAGTTAGGGTTTAGAAAAATGAATATGATTTTTAATTATATTTTTTACAAAGTTGCAGAGTTTAGAACTTGGAAAAGTAGTTGTAAAATCTTTTACAAGATAAACATATTATACTAGCGGGCAAGACAGCGGATGGAAATGCCTAAGTCTTTACGACTATAATCGGTAACGTCTATGAGGTCGGTATCTTTAGTATAGATGAGACCGTTAGCATGAGTGTTTGTATAAGGAGATGAATACCAGAATGCGCTACTTGAGCCTTGTAGTATTTCCTCCTGCGTATCAATACTATAATAGCCGTAATACTTTTTGTATCCTAAAGCAATTGTATTTAAAAGGCTGGTAGCTGTAGTAATATTGTAGCTGTTAAACAGTTTTGTATATTTAGATTTGATAGGAAGGTTCCACCCTTTTGGACAAATACTCCTGTCTTGCTGTTCGGTAGTATTGCAAGTGGTAGTTAGTCCAACTGCGCTACACCAGTTGTAATAAACTTGGTCGGTATAACCAGAATTTGTAGCTCGGTGAACCTTTGAGGTGTTATAGGTGTTTCCAGTCCAGCTTGACGTGTTTGATATGGTATAACTTCCACTCGGTATATCAGTATCGATATAACTCACCGTTCTGTTATAGAGATTAAGATTGTCTGTCATCCAGCAATTGTTATCTTTTGCCTTAATAATGCCATAGTTGGCTGGAGTGGTGGTATTGTAACTTCCTCTAGTATCT
>JAFWMC010000018.1 GCA_017510805.1 Candidatus Saccharimonadota bacterium | reverse complement strand
TTGGAGCCGCCAGGCTTCTCGCCGGTGATGAGGGCGGTGGTAGTCTTGGTGACGGATTTGGTGACGGTGGCGCCGAGCGAACGCAATTTATCTTCGGCCTCTTCCCTGCCCATGCTTTCTAGCGTGCCAGAAATGATGTAGCTTTTGCCAGCGAGAGGAAGGGTGGAGCGGTCTTCGTATTGAGGTTTTACACCTAACTGTTGTAAATCTAACAACAATTTAAGGTTATCTTCGTCGGCAAAGTAGGCAAGGACGCTCTCGGCAACAATTTCACCGATGTCTGGGATAGTGATAAGCTCGTCTTTGGTGGTGTTTTTGAGATTATCAATAGATTGGTAATGATCTGCTAGAGTGGTGGCAGTCTGGGCGCCAATATGGCGGATACCAATAGCGGTGATAAATTTATTGAGCGGGGGAGTTTTTGAGCCAGCGATGGCAGTAATTAAATTATGTGCGGATAAATCGGCAAATCTTTCTAATTTGGCAACGTCGGATTCTTTGAGGCGGTATAAGTCTGCGATGGAATGGACAAGGCCACTATCTACTAGGGCGACGACGTTTTTTTCGCCAAGACCTTCAATATTAAGGGCGGGCTTACTCGCGTAATATTCAATGGCACGCTTTAAGATAAAATCAGAATCTTCACCCTTAACACGGTAGACAACTTCGCCAGCAGGACGCTCAAATTCTAGATCGGGGTATTGCTCCTTTAGAGCTTTTTCGTAATCATAGGGAGTGGTGCCCTTTGGACGTAGAGTAAGTAAAACTTCCTTGACTTGCGGGATGATATCGCCGGCTTTATAAATAATGACGGTGTCGCCGATGCGGACATCTAGGCGAGCGATTTCGTCGGCATTATGAAGCGAGGCGTGCTGGACGGTGCTACCAGCAACGACAACTGGGTCTAAAATAGCAACAGGCGTAGCGGCACCAGTACGGCCGATAGATATAACAATATCACGAACTTTAGTGGTAGATTCTTCGGCAGGAAATTTGAAGGCGACAGCGCCGCGAGGCGTCTTGCCGATGATACCAAGCTGATCATAAACTTTGCGACTATTGATTTTAATAACCATACCGTCGGTATTAAATGGGAGATTTTGACGAGTGTCGCCGAGATGTTTGATTTCGGAGAAAACTTCGGGGAGAGTAGGAAAAACTTGATCCTGGCCGGAAGTCTGAAAACCGTAATTACGCAGAGCGTCATAAGCTTCGTGCCAAGTGGGGAGGTCTGGCTCTACTAAATCGTAGGCGATAAATTTAAGCGGGCGGGAAGCAGCAACTTTTGGATCTAATTGGCGGATGGAGCCGGCGGCCAAGTTACGAGGGTTGGCGAAAGGCTTTTCGCCAAGGCGGGCTTGGCGCTCGTTTAATTTGTCAAAGTCTTTTTTAAAAATTACGATTTCACCGCGGATCTCAGCTTGTTCCACAGGAATTTTAAGCGGGATATTTTCAATTGTTTTAACATTCATCGTGACATCTTCGCCGACGAGGCCGTCGCCACGTGTGACGGCCTTTACGAAAATGCCGTTTTCGTAGTGGAGAGAGCAGGCAAGACCGTCCATTTTGATATCGGTGAAGTACTCGTACTTGATACCTGGGGTTAATTTTTGATTACGAGATTGCCAATCTTTGATTTCGTCTTCACTAAAAACATCAGCAAGACTAATCATTCGGCGAGTATGAGCAACTTTTTCAAATTTATCTAAAGGCTTCCCGGCGACACGCTGAGTGGGGGAATCTGGAGTAATTAAATCTGGATATTTTTCTTCCAGCTGGGACAATTCATGCTTTAAGGAATCAGCGGCGGCTTCGGACATAGTTGACTCGTCCAAAACATGATAATGATAACGATAGTCATTGATGAGTTCGCGCAGTTTTTCAATGCGAGCGGCGGCTTCGGACTTATTTAGAATTGTCATAATTAAGCATCCTCCTATAATATAAATAAAAATACGTAGCAGAATAAATGAAGATAAAAATGGTAGCAATAAGTAAATAAACAGAAACAAACGGGATACCTTCTAGAAAATCAAAGGTGGATTTGGCCCACATATCAAGCAAGATGAGCGGAAGCATAAAGACAACGTAAATAATGGCGACTACGAGCAGCAGAAAAAGAATACGAATGATAAGTTTAATGCGGCGACCCATAATTAAATCACTAGCGGAGCTGATGGCTTTCATAGGGTAAAGGCCAGGCGCGGTGACGGCGACGAGAGCCATAGTGGTGCTGGAAATGAGATAGAGCGAAAATAGAATCATGAGACTAGCAAAAATGAAGAAAACTAGCGCGTAAAACGGAGTGGAGAGGAATTCTGTCTGGATGGCGGCGGAATAAATGATGACGGTGAAAACTATTGGCAGAAGCTGAATTAGAAAAATTACCAAGACAACGAGAGTGGAGAGGAGCGGTGTGAGAGCATTGTAGAGCGCGTCGCGAAGTTTAATTTTGTGACCAGCAAAGTAGTGGCGGATAATGTATACCGTGACTAGCCAGACAATTAAAAAGATAGCGGCGAGGAAGATTATTTGAGTTTCGGTGAGCCCCTGAGAAAGCCCGCCGGTAGTAACAACAGAGATGAGTGTGAGGCCGGCTTTGGCAAAATTGCCGAGTTTGCCATCGGCGTAATTTTGATTAGTTTCGTCAACGGCAGATTGGAAGGCGGTGTAAGTATCCTCGTTCATTAGGCCGACGAGCAAGATATTAAAAATGGTAGCAAGCAGAATGAGGGGTAAAAAAAGTTTCCAATTTTTAAAAATAACTTTGAATACATTAACGGCATGAGACAAAAGACCAGGGACCTTTAATTCTCTTTTATAATCTTCTTTATAAGAACGATGAAAAGATTTGTGTGGGCGGAAATGTTCCTTTTTGGACGCCCATTTTTCGCTGCGAGCGGAAGTATAGGCTGATTTAAAATCAGATTTGAAACTAGAAGCTCTTTTTACCATGTTCTAATCTCTCAATGCGTTTTTCGATGGGCGGATGAGTGCTGAAAAGATTACTCCAAAAACCTTTACGCATAGGATTGTTGATATAGAGAGCCTCGGTGGCGGCGTTTTGGTGCTTCATGGGGCGAGTATGCTCGTCTAATTTTTTAAGAGCGGAAATCATGCCCTCTGGGTAGCGCGTGATATTGACGGAGGAGGCATCGGCAAGATATTCTCTTTCCCTTGATATAGCCATTTGCGCTACGCTAGCAGCAAGGGGGGCAAGGATACTAGTGATAACGAGAAAAATAAGACCAATGGGGCTGCGGTCGTCGTCATCGTCGTGGAAAAACATCATGCGAATACCTAAATCTGAAACATAGCCGACAAGACAGACTAGACCAAAAGTAATCATTGAAACACGAATGTCATAATTTTTAACATGGGAAAGCTCGTGGCCCATGACGGCAGTAAGCTCTTTGTCGTTCATGATGTCAAGCAGACCGGTAGTGGCAGCAACGACTGCATGGTCTGGATCTCGCCCAGTAGCAAAAGCGTTAGGAGCGGAATCTTCAATGATATAAACTCTAGGCATTGGCAAACCAGCAGTGAGAGATAAATTTTCTACGATTTTCCAAAGACGAGGATTGTCTTTTTTTTCAATTTCTTTGGCGCCCGTCATGGCAGTGGCGAGAGAGGCGGCGGCGTAATATTGTATTAACGCATAAACAGAAGAAGCAATTAATACATAGAGGATAATCCACCAATTATTAAAATAGTAGGCAAAAGCAACAGAAATCGCCGTAATAATCATAACAAATATAATCATAATGACAATAGTGTTACGTTTATTAGCGGCGATTTGCTTGTACATGTTACCTCACTTAGAATTTTACTTCTGGGGCGTTTTCAATTTTTTTGGCTTCGGCTGCATCTACATTGTAATATTCGCGAACCTTGAATCCAAAGCCATGGAAAAGATTGATTGGGAACATTTTGATTTTGGCATTTAGTTCCTTGGCGCCGTTATTATAAAAACGACGAGCAGCCTGAATTTTATCTTCGGTATCTTGGAGCTGAATTTGAAGCTCTTTGAAATTTTCGTTGGCTTTTAGCTCTGGGTAGCTTTCGGCGATGGCGAAAACTTTGCTGAGGGCACCCTCTAGGCTCTTTTCGGCCTGAGCAACACCATCTACGGATTTGGCGCTCATGACAGCAGAGCGAGCTTTGGTGACATCTTCAAAAGCGGATTTTTCGTGCTTGGCGTAGCCTTTGACAGTCTCAACAAGATTAGGGATTAAGTCTGCACGATATTTAAGCTGGACGGTAATGTCAGACCAAGCTTCATTGACACGCTCGTTTAGGCGAACTAATGAATTGTAGCTACCCCAAATGAAAGCAATAATTAATAGTACGACGACGCCAATGATGATGGCGATGATTGCACCTGTTGACATAAATAAATCTCCTTATTTTTTAGTGGTGCCCGAGATGGGACTTGAACCCATATCTCTTTAGAGAAGCGATTTTAAGTCGCTCGCGTATACCAATTCCGCCACTCGGGCTTAAATGCTCGACTCGGCATTTTTCCTCGTTCGCTCGCCGATTAGGGCGCGCTTCTCTCGGAGAAAATACCAATCTCGGCTATTTTGCTTTTTACTTGGAGGCGCCTACCGGAATTGAACCGGTGTACGCGGTTTTGCAGACCGCTGCGTAACCACTCCGCCAAAGCGCCACCTAATTTTATTTTATCACAAAGAGACGCTTGACACCACCCCTATTTTGCGATAGAATAGATTTATTAACAGTTTTGTTATCGTGCGAGCGTAGCTCAGTTGTTTAGAGCGCTTCCTTGCCAAGGAAGAGGTCGAGAGTTAGAGTCTCTTCGCTCGCACCATTTTTATTTGGTTAGTAGAAAAAATCTAACTCTCGGAATATCTCCAGGGATAAACGAGAGTTAGAACTTTTTATTTAGTTGTTTTGGATATTAGGAGTGGCGGAAGCGGCAGGGTTAATATTGGGCTGAGGCTGGGGTGATGTTGGAGCTGGAGCGGGAGCTGCTGGAGATGGGGCGGATGGGGCGACAGGCGCAGGCGCTGGAGAAGAAGTGGATGGGGCGACAGGAGAAATAGGTGCTGCAGGCGCAGGCGCTGGAGAAGAAGTGGCAGGAGTAGCTATTGGAGAAACGGGTACGGTAGGAGCGGGGGGAGTAGCTGGATTGATAGGTGCAGCTGCAGGCGCAGATGGCACAACAGGAGAAGGGCTAGCGCCGGCAAGCGGGCTAGTGGTAGCGACAGAGCCTGGCATAGCGGCACGGGGCGCTGGCGCAACCATTGGATTGTTAACTAAACTAGGAGAAGATACAGGAGAGGCGACAGGAGCAGGAGGAGTGGTGTTTTTCTTGCCAAAACTAAAGAATGATTTTTTAGGAGCATTAGGATCTTTTGGAGGCTTGGGGGCTTTTGGACCGCGTTTGAAAAGATTACCTAGGAGATGTTTGCTGCCGACGATATAGCCAATGGCCGTAAAAATCACTGCTAATAAAATCATTAGTGAAATAATAATACCTAAATTATTATTACAATCTGCAGCGGGAGCGACATAGTTAGCAGTAGCAGTAGTGGACGGCATAACAGGCTCAACTTCCTCATCTAGAGTGGTAGATTCAGACTCATCAATAACTTCATCAGAAGTATCGTCCGAGGTGGTATTTGATGTGGTATTGTTTGTTGTACTATTTGAGCTTGAGTTCATTAAAAATCTCCTTTGTTTTATTATAACATAAGCGTGTTGGGAATGCTAGAGAAAATAACCATAGACTAAAATTATGGAATGATTTGCTGGATTTCTGGCAAGAGTTCGGCGAGATTTTTGATTTGGGTAATGTTTTTTAGAGGTAAAACAGTCATTAGGCGGAGAAGTTTAATATGGTTGGCAGCGAAAGAGCCATTTTCTGCGGGGACAAAAACTTCGGAAAAATTATCCCAGGTATATGCTTGGTCTGCCTGAAGTTTATTGCCATTTTTATCGCGAACTAAATTTAATTCCTCTCCGGTGATTTTGCGAAGATTCATTTTAAACCAAAACTGAACAAGGGAGGGCGAATAATTATTATCAAGCCCGGCAAAACTTTGATCGGTAATACTGAAAAATTCAGGACTATCAACATGATTAGTAGCACGATTTATATCTTTTAAAATTTGGCTGGCAAGCTCTAATCTTTCAAGGTCGGTGAGAATATTTTGATAGAATTTGAGCATTTTGGCGGAAGTAAGGGTGCCAATATCAGACCGGCCTTCGTGAATGACAACATCCGACACGCAAAATAATTCTATGCCGCCGGCAAGCTTGGACTTTTCCTTCCTGACGCCGCGAGCACGGACGGATTTTTGCCCCTCGGGGGTGAGAAGGTTCAAAATACGGTCTGTTTCGCCAAAATTTGTACGGCGAAGAATGATGGCAGTAGTGCGGAGAGGCTTAGTGGGCATCACTAAGATACTCCTTGATGAATTTTTGAATATCAGCGGGATACATAGTTTCTTTATTTAAAATACCGATGACATTATAGGAAGAAAGATCTTTGCCCGTAAAATCTAGCGAGGAAATAATCACGATGGGAATTTTATTGGTATCATCATAGGAAGCTAGTTCGTTTAAAAAGGTAAAGCCGTCTGGGCCGGTAAGCAAAATATCTAGAAAAATAATTTTTGGTAAATTATTGCTGTCCAAATTTTGGATAGCGGAAATAGCGTCTTTGAAATGTTTTATCTTGACAGATCTGCCGGCCTTTTTAATAGCGCCAGCAATACAGCCAGCCATGATATTATCATCTTCTAAAATATAGACCACGCTCATACTATATATAATTATAGCACGCTATTTTGTAAGGCTTAGGATGGTGTGGGACTGGGGATAGCAGGCGTTCCAATGGCGGCGATGGCCAGAGAAAGTTTTGTAGGCTGGAAGTACGATGAGTTTATCAGAATATTTGGGGTAAGTGTGGCGAGCGCGGGTAGGAAATGGGGCGTAGCCTGGGGCGATAATACCAACGGTGCCAGGGAGTTTTTCGTCTAAGCCAAATGGGACGCAGCCCTGATGCATATGGCCGGTAATAATATAATCGGTGCCTTTGAGACTATTGACGATTTCAGGAGTAAAGCGGCGAGGAGAGTGAATTAGCAAAATATTTGTTTCCTTGCCAGAGCGAGCGAGAAGCGCTTTATTTTGGCTAAGGCAAGATTTGAGTGCAGTGGTTGGCTCTTGCGTGCCGACAGTGCTAGGCTTTTGATAAGCGTCCCGCGGCAAGGTAATACCGATGAGATTAATTCCCTTTTTAATTTCTACTTTTTGATTATGAAGCAAAGTAATTTCTGGAATGCTGCGGATAAAATCAAGGAAGATTTGCTGTTCTTTTAACATTTTTTCCGGAACAAATTTACGGTCTTTATACATTTGGTCGTGATTGCCAACGCCAAGATAAACTGGGGCAATCTGCGATAATCTTTGGAAAAAATTTTTTAGATCAGAGCGAGATTTTTTACTATTAATATCATCAAGATAGTTGATAGTGTCGCCAGCGAGGACGATGACATCGGGATGGGATTTGTTGGCTTCAGTAATAATATTATCTAGCTCGTGGATGCGACCAGATTCATAATGAGTGTCGGTAGCGACGTAAATACGGCAAGTATTTTGCGCTTTTAAATTGTAAGTAATAACTCTGGATTTCATTATTTTATTATAGCAAATTTATTTTTGCCGCGCTTTAAGATAGCAAGGGTATTAATCTCGGCGTCTTCGAAAACTTTTTCGCTATTAATGGAAATGGCGCCAGAAGAAAGTAGGCGATTTGCTTCCTTTTTGGAAGCTGCTAGACCAGTTTCTACTAAAGCGTCTACGACTTTGGTCCCAAGGGGAGCCATAGGCAAAAGCAAGGTAATATTTTCTATTTCACTGGCAGAGAAGGTATTAATATTCTGGCCGCCAAAGAGAATATTTGTGAGATTGACGGCAGCTTCGGCATTGGTCTTGCCGTGGACAACTTCGGTAGCGCCGCGAGCAAGCAGCTTTTGAGCAAGGCGCTGCTCGGGATGCTCTTTATGCTCGGCGAGAGTGGATTCTATCATTTCTCTATTATAAATAGTATAGATTTTGAGCAAATATTCTACGGCTTCGTCTGGCTGATTAAGCCAGAATTGATAAAAATCAAAGACAGAAGTATAATTGCCAGAGCCATTATCTGTGCTGGCGAGCCAGACAGCGTTGCCTTCGCTTTTGCCAAATTTGCGGCCAGTGACAGGATCAATTACGAGCGGCGTAGACCAAGCATCGGCGGCGGCGTTTTCTAAGCGTTTTATTAGGTGGATACCAGAGGAGCAATTGCCGAATTGGTCGGCACCACAAAGCTGGAGGCTGATACCATATTTTCTATAAAGATATAGGAAATCGTAGCCCTGGATGAGAGTGTAAGAAAACTCGGCATAGGAAATACCAGAGCCGCCCTCGCCGATGCGAGCCTGGATAAATTGGCGGTCTAGGAGCTGGGTCATAGAGAAAGTTTTGCCGACCTCGCGAAGGAAATCTAGGTAATTAATATCCTTAAACCAATCGTAGTTATCAACCAATCTAGCATCTTCAATACCCATGATTTTTTCAATTTGGCGCTTAATACATTGCTTATTATGCTCAACTTCGTTGAGGGATTTGAGGTCGCGCTCGCCAGTTTCCTTTGGGTCGCCAATCTGGCCGGTGGCGCCACCAACGAGAAGAGTTGGCTCGTAGCCATGGCGGACAAAGCAAGCACACATCATCAAGGCGGCAAGATTGCCAATGGTGAGAGAGTCGGCAGATGGGTCAGCACCCCAATAGAACTTCTTGCTTTCCCTAGTGTCTAATGTTGCTGGGTCTTTGATGGTGGTCTCGGCCTGAAAGCCGCGCCAAATTAGCTCTTC
>JAFWMC010000017.1 GCA_017510805.1 Candidatus Saccharimonadota bacterium | reverse complement strand
TCTACATCGGCGCGACGCTCTTCGAGCTCTTCGGGAGTGAGATCTTCTTCTTTGATATCTTTCCAGGCGTCAATTAAGTGCTCCATAAGTGGGTCACGATAATCAGAACGCATACCAAGGATTTGAGTTGGTGTTTGGTCTTCGAAATATTGTAGGGCTTTTTCGCGGAACTTCTTTTTGGCGTATTCCGGGTCATCGGCGAGAGGGCCGCGTTTTTTGGGGTTAGTTTCCCACATTGGGACCCATTCGTAGACTGGTTGGTTGTCTTTGATGATGGGGTCGCCAGTGTCTGGATCTTTGGCTTGCTTTTGCTCGTAGCCAGTGAGGAATTTGACGGCGGCTTTTAGCTGTTCGCTACCGGAGTCGTATTTGAGTGAAGCGGAAATAAATTGTGGGCCGATGGCAGTTTGGATTTCTTCGCGTTTTTTGAAATATTCTTTGATATTTAACTTGCCGTTTGTGGTGTAGGCTTCGATAAGACTATCGTCGAAGTTGCCGAGGGCGGTGCGTTCGATGCCGTCGAGAGAAGTACCCTCCATGAGCTCTTTCATGGCTTTTTTGGCATACATAGGTTGGCCGTTTGGTTCGATATGGTAGCCTTTAATATACTCATCGTAAGTGATTTTCATCTCTTGACGATCGTTAGCATTGAAGGCGCGGGCGGTTTCGAGATTGATGTATTTACCGAAACGGCGGAGCCATGGGTCGTTGTCTTTGACTTCGAACATCAAGAAGGAGGCGAGAGCCTGGCTGGCGTGAGAGCCGAGATCGACGCCTTGGCCAAGTACATTATTGAGCTGAGCACGAACAAGATCGGTGTCGCCGCGTTGATTGAGAATACGCAGGCCTGGCAAGATATCATCGATATTCTCAGCAGCATTTTGTTTGGTGGTAAATTCATTGAGACGATTGACGACATCAGCGGTGGGAGGGGCAAATTCGAAATATTTTTGCATTTTGGTTTCGACGATTTTCTTTTGGGTGTCGTAGATATGCGCACTAGTGGCGGCAGCGTACTGGATATCGACAGTGTCGCCTTCCATGATTTCACTCATGGTGTTGTACCGAGTACGAGCAGCAACTGCTTCTGGGCTATGATAATCAAGGTGTGGTTTGTATTTAGTATTGAGCGAGCGGCGACCATTTTTGGTAGTGTAACGATGGGTGGCGTCCATGTGGGCATCGATAGCTTTTTCCATGCGTTCGTGGAAGCCTTTGGCGTTGGCATAGTCGATGCGCTCGCCGCGAGCTTGCTCGACTTTGAGAAAGTCGGCGTTGTTCATGTTGGCGTTGTCGAGGTTGTCTAGACGTCTATGTTTACTGGTACCCTCAGTGGCGAGATAACCAATTCCCTTGTTGAAATTATTTTTGTCACGCATGATGGCGCGCTCATAAGCCATATTATCGGCTTGGAGACGATAATCGCGCTCGGCCTGCATAGTGGGCGTGCCGTCTTTGCGATAATGGCGATTGGCACGATAAGCAAGGCCGCGATTTTTGATGGCAGCTTCGTAGCCGGCAGTTTCGTCTTCGCGGGCGATTCTACGATTTGAAAGGAATTGGCGGAGTTTAAGAGACGGAGTATAAGCGTTTGGCGAGGCAAGATATTTTTGCTTGGTGTTTTGACGATGGGAATCGGCCCAGGCGCGGTTGGCAGCCAGAGGTCTGGATGCCAGGGAGTTGATTTTGGCGTTGACGGTACCAAGGAAGCTACCAGACATTTTCATGAGAGACCAAGAGAAGAAGAGCGGGAAAACTTGGACAGCGGTACCGAGAAGAATACCAAAACCATCTTTGGCACTAGCGATAATAGCAAAGCCGGCGAGGCTAGAGGCACCGAACAATAGGCTAAACATTGGGTAGAAAACAAGCATTTGAGTGAAGAGCCTTTTCCATTTTTGGAAGAGGTTTTCGGTGTTTGGAAGCATATAGGCGACAATGGCAAGGGGGGAAATCATGATGAGAAGGGCGACGACGGCTTGGCGCATAGCAATAGTGATGAGGCCGGAGGCAACGGCAACAAGCGCACCAAGGACAGTTGGGATGAGCATCCAGATGGCGCCAGTTTCGATAGCTATAGCGGCGCCGCCAACGGTAAGGGCGGTGCCGGCGGCAATAGAGCGATACATGTCGGCATAGGAAAGTTTGGCGGCAGCGGATACATCGCCGGCGGTTTGCATACCAGCAACGGCAGCTTTCTGGACATTATCAAATACCTCTCTCAAACTACTACCGATGATGTTTGAGAGGTCGACGGCAATTTGACAAATAAGGAAACTGAGGTTGACCATGATGGCCACTACGATGAGCTTGGGGAGGGCTTTTTTGATGCCGTAATTCGAGATGCCGAAGCCGGTGATTTGGGAATAAATGACGATGAGGAAAAAAATGATAAAGACTATATTGGTGATGCCGCGACAATATTTCCAAATTTCATAAATGGGGGAGCCATCTTTGGCGTGGACAGGGTCGATGACAAGAATGTCTTCAATTTTATTATATAGCCAATCAGTGGCTTCAGAGATTTTGCCAGTGGTAGGGCAGACGAGCCAGCCGAGAGGAGCAAGGGATTTTTGGCAGTTGTCACCAGAAGCTACGACGGAAGTGGTGTTTGATTCAGCAGGTTGTTCATCGGCAAAAACAGGGGCGGTAGTGAAAGAATTTAGGGTAATTACTCCAAGAATAGCAAAAAACCAACCTATAATGGCTTTTTTAAAGTCAAATTTGGAGGTTTTTAGCTTTCTCATAGAAATAATAGCCTCCCTTTTAAAGGCATGATTACATTATAGCACACATAAGCGTTTTTGTCAAGATAAGTTACAGGGATTTTGGGAGGTGTCAAAAATGTGTTATAATGGTTATGGTTATTTAGCGGGATTTTATTGGTTTTTTGATGGTTTTGTGTTACTATTATGATAGATAAACGGATTTTTTATGAAAAAGATTCTGAAAAAAATATTAGTGATGTCAACAGTGATCGGAGTAATAATGGGGGGATTATTGACGATCCCAGAAATTTCGCATAGTGTCTATGCAAAGACTGACGCCGGAGGCGGTACTGGAGTTAGCACTGGGGGTAGTACTGGAGGTAGCAGCACTGGAGGTAGCACTGGGGGTAGTGCTAGTTTTTCTGGGCGAAAAGGCAATGCTTGTAAAGCTGGATTTGTTGGTTTCATATCATGGGATTGTAATGTGAATATCAGTGACCAAACGTCTCTCAAGAATGGAATTTGGCAAATTGTGGCAAATGTAGCAACTGACATAGCAGTAGCAGCGACATATTTGATGATTGGATATACGATTTATGGTGGGTATTTGTATATTTTTTCGGGAGGAGACCCGGGCAAAACTGCTGCTGGTAAGCAAACTCTGGCACGGGCATTTATCGGCCTAGCGATTACGTCGTCAGCAAACTTAATTATGGGGACGTTAAGAGCTGTATTGTTTAATGGGAAAAATATCACGAGTCAATGCTTGGAAGCGGGAGGGTGTGTAAAGCCAGCGACAATAATGACTGGAACAATAAATTGGTTTATCGGAGTGTCTGGTGTAGTAGCGGCAATTTTCGTGGTTTATGGAGGGATACTATATATGACATCGGGTGGAGATCCGAATAAAACGCAGAAAGCGAAAAATATGATTATGTATGCACTGATTGGCTTGGCAATCGTAGCGCTCTCCAGTGTGATATCTGGATTCGTATCGAACATGATAGAAGGGGCTAATAACGCAATGTTGATAAATAATACTATAATTGCAAAGGAGTTATTATGAAAAAACGGATAATCAGTTTTTTGTCGTTGGTGGCAATTTGTATACTAGGGGCCATGACCGTGGTGCAGACTGGGCTTGCGGCATCTGGAGATCCTTGTGTTGATGGTATGCCAGCGGCTTTAAAGGAAGCGGCTGGATGTAATGGGACTAACGATAAACTAACTCCGGCGATAGTTAAGATTCTGGATGGGATTATTCTTGCGTCAGGAACTGTGGCAGTAGTATTCGTGATTGTAGGAGGGGTAAATTATATGACTTCAGCGGGGGACGCAGCAAAAATTGAGAAAGCAAAGAAAACGATTCTCTATGCAGTAATTGGATTGGTAATTTGTGCACTTTCGTATGTGATCGTGAATTTCGTGATTAATAGTCTCTTATAATAAAAGTATTGCAATTATTGAAAAACCGTTATAGAATATAATTAGATAATTAAAAGGATAACCATAATGAAAGATTTACTTATAAAATATGCTATCGGTGTGGATTTGACCGATGTAGATGATTCGAACGAAAGCCTTACTGAAAGCGTATCAATGATTTTGAGTGCAATTATCGGTGTGCTAGGCTTTGTATGTGTAGTAGTAATGATTATCGGTGGTGTGAATTATATGACGTCGACTGGTGATGCGGGCAAAGTGAAAAAAGCCAAAGACACTATTTTGTATGGGTTGATTGGCTTGATTGTCTGTGTGTTGGCGTTTGCGCTCGTACAATTCGTGATTGGGACTATCCTTGGCGGAGAATAAGGGGAATAGTATGTTTGATTTGAAAAAATTTGCAGTAGGAGCAACGGTAAATCAAATTGGTGGGAAGGGTAGTAATCTAACTGGTGATGTGACTACCATCCTTACTAATATAATTATGGCGCTTGGTATTGCAGCGGTCGTAGTGATGATAATAGGTGGTGTGCAGTATATGACCTCGGCTGGCGATGCTTCTAAAGTGGAAAAAGGCAAGAAGACTATTATATATGGTTTGATTGGTTTGGTAATCTGTGCATTAGCATTTGTGATTGTAAACTTTGTGATTGGAACTATTTTAAACAACTCAGCTACTCAAAATAATGGATAAGCAAAAAACACTCCCTGTTAACAGGGAGTGTTTTTTTGATTCGCTTTATTGGATGGCGATTTTCTTTGGGGCTTCGGTCTTTTCTTTCTCGAAGGTGATAGTGAGAACGCCATCTTTCAGCTCGGCTTTGACGCTGTTTTCGTCTTCGCGAACTTGGACAGGGAGAGCGATGGTGCGAGAAAATTCGCCCCAGTAGCACTCTTGGATGTGCCAACGAGTGGTCTGTTCGTCTTCACCACCGGACAAAACACCTGAAATAGTCAAGATGTTGTCGGAGATACTGACATCAAGATCGCCCTTGGAAATGCCAGCGGTGCGAGCTTTTACTACTAATTTGTCGGCGGTTTCGTAGACATCTACAGCGAGCTGCCCAGGAAATTCGTCGGCATTGTCCCACTCATCTTCAACTGGTTCGCTAGTGGTTGGCGTGATATCTGATGCATCATCGACTGGAGCTGGCGCAGTGGTAACTTCGTCTTCTCCGAGGAATGCAGCAGCGAGATCATCCTCCATCAGCAAATCGTCGCTATTTGTACGAGCCATATTTCCTCCACTTATATTGTTATGCTTTATTATAAAGTACTTTCGTAGTAAAATCAAGGAAAATATGGGTTTTATTGTAAAAAATACAACATTTCCGAGCGTTTTTGAGCTTATTGCGCCCCACTCTTGTAGGGGTTGCGGGCGTATCGGAGAGGCGATTTGTGGATGTTGTAAAAATTACATCACTGCGAACAAAATGTGTATTTGCCCGGTCTGCAAGAAACCCACTCGAGACGGAAATTGTAATGATTGTGAGAACTTGCCTAGTGTTTTTATAGTAGGATGGCGGGATGAATTAATAGGCGAGCTGGTTCATGATTTTAAATATAATTCAAAAAAGGCGTTGGCGCGACCACTAGCGGAAATGTTAGAAGCGAGGTTGCCGAAAATCGATGATGTGATAGTAGTTCCCTTGCCGACGATTGGGCGACATATACGAGAGAGAGGATTTGACCACACCAGATTGATTGCGAAAAATTTGGTAAAACTAAGGCCTGGATGGAAAATGCAAAAAATTTTGGTGCGACAAAAAAATACGGTGCAAGTGGGAGCGGATCGCGATGCGAGATTAACGCAAGCAGAGGCAGCTTATGCGGTGAGCGGCGAAGTAAGTAGTGGTGCAAAGTATTTACTGGTTGATGACGTATGGACGACAGGTGCTAGTATGAAAGCAGCAGTAAAAAAGCTCCAGGAGGCTGGAGCTCGGAAAATCATAGTAGGACTATTAGCGCTGAGCCGGCTCAATGAAGGATGAGGCGGCTTGGTTTTCTTCGATTTTGGAAGCAGGGAGAGCGGAAATGACGAAATTTACGATAGCAAAAGCAAGGAAGGCAATAACGAGACCAATGATGGCGTAGAGGACGGTGTTTTTGGCGTCGGTGACTTTTTTGGAATCGCCACCAGAAATGACATATTTAATACCACCGATGATAAGCATGATGACGGCGATGATGCCGACGATATAAAGAATAGTATTAGTGACCTGTTTGAAAACGCCAGAGTTACCGAAAAGGTCGGCTGGGCAGCCGTCGCAACGGGCAGCAGCGGCACCTTCCTGCAGAGTAAGAGCAGAGACTGACGAAAAGCCAGAAAGGCTCATGATGCTGATAGTTGCTATAGATAAAACAAGTTTGAGAACGTTTTTCATAGTTTTATTATACCACATCATAAAATTATGTCTAGTCGGATTGGCAATTGTAAAGAAGCGTGGTGGATGCTACGTCTTCGTAAATTTTTTGGCAGCCTAGATTGCTGGCTTGATAAAAAGGGTCTTCTTCTTTGCGGACTAATAAATAGTCGAAATGGTATTTGTCGAAAAGCTCCTGGGGAGTGATTTTGCCTTTGTTGAAGTCAACCCATTCTTTAGTGATGGTGGTATCGCCTCTAGGGTCAAGATAAGTTTTATAGCCACGGTATTGGACGTAGCCGCCGCTGTCATAATCGGTATAAATTTTGAGGTTAGATTTGTCGGTATTTGCGGTAGATGCATCGAGAGAGTCCATAACGGCAACAAAACTTAGGTTTGGATAGTTTTGAACATGAAATACTTCTATAAAGAGTAGAGTGGCAAAAAGACAAATTGACAGAACGCCAGCCCAGCTAATAAAAGCATGGCGGACTGATGGATGATAGATAATTTGAGGATGGGATTTTTGGTAAGATGAGGCTAATGGGAAAAACATGACTAAGATAAATTGGCTGAGGGCTTTGATGGTGTTTAGCCCGAGAGCGAGAAAGCCAAAATACATTAGGAAAAATCTAATACGAAGATGTTTTTTGGGCCCGAATAAATAAAGAAAAGATGTAATAAAAATAGCTAGGTAATAGACGGGATTAAGACCGGCAAAAGTACGGAAGGGCTGAAGCTCTCTAACAGTAGAGTTTAAATTGCTATTAAAATAAACTGTAAAGATAGAGATGATCATGTTGAAGCCATAAGGATTTAACGGACAAACCGCAAGCATACCGAGAAAAGCAAAAATGAGTGGCTTGGTGCGATAACCTTGTAGGTGAAGATTGGAATCCCTGAAAGAATCTATAATATATGGTAGCATGGTGACAATCAGAACCCACCAGTATGATGCATGAAAATTGATTTGGATAAGTGAAAACAACGGGAGCCACCAGAGGTATTTAGATTTGTTGGTAGAAATGTATAATTC
>JAFWMC010000016.1 GCA_017510805.1 Candidatus Saccharimonadota bacterium | reverse complement strand
GTGTCAACACAGTAAATCTTACAGACTGCACAGAAATCACCGCAGAAGTAAGTAGTACTAGTTATCGTGGAGCAACTTGTTCCTATACTGGCAATTTACCAGTTGGCACTTATAATGTTACTCTAACTTCTAGTTGGCATAATGCTACTTATGTATTGCCAAACTCCTTTATTATTTATAAAACCATACAAGATATTACTTATATGCAAGAAATGACAACTGATATATGTAATCGGATGAGTAAAAACCAAACCGCCACGCTCCAAGACCCAAGAGGTAGCTACAATACTACCACTCCAGCAAATTACGGCATAATTAAAGCTAAAGATGGTAATTGTTGGATGACGGATAACCTTAACCTTTATAATAGGCAAATCTCTAATGTTGATTCAGATTTACCAGTAAATACTACAATACTTCTTCCTGATACTTCCAATTGGACTGGCAACATACCCAGTAGTATAAAAATTCACCGTGGAGTTGGCACTGGCTATTCAAACTACGTTTATTATAACTGGTGTGCGGTAGTCGGACTGTCAAGCACCTGCAGTACATCTGAGCAACAGAATCAAAGTATTTGTCCAAAAAATTGGCAACTTCCAATTAATGGAAATGAAGACACTGATAAAACTTACGCCAAGTTGTTAAAGGCGTATAACATCACTAACGGCACTGAGCTAATTGCAAATACAATTTTAGGCTTTAAATCGGAAGGTTATTATGATGCTGTATATGGACTTGATATGTTGGCATATGGAGTAAACGGACAAGGGTGGACCAGTACACCATCTATCGATGGTCAATCAGCATATTACCTTCTATACTGGCATTCGGAAAATAATAATTCCGTTACTCCGCAGTATTTGAATTATAAAGATTTCGCTTTTACCACTCGCTGTGTCGCTCGTTAGTATAATATGCTTATCTCGCGAACTATTGATCTAGCAAGCTTCTGGCTGACCAAACGTATTGGTTTAGTCCTTTCCCTTAAGTTACGGAAGTCTAAGAAAAAGATTAAGCGCTCTCGATAGCGCTTAATCACACAACCATTGTGCATTGCGTATACAAATTCTAGTTAAATATATGCAATGTACTTTATAATTATATTCTATCGCAGTTATGATTACTTGTCAAGAAAAACACCCTTC
This sequence comes from Candidatus Saccharimonadota bacterium, assembly GCA_017510805.1. Classification (GTDB taxonomy): domain Bacteria; phylum Patescibacteriota; class Saccharimonadia; order Saccharimonadales; family Saccharimonadaceae; genus Nanosyncoccus. The sequence continues at coordinate 12,190 of JAFWMC010000016.1, read as the reverse complement.
ATTACATCACTAAATATGTTATAATATAATAAAGGAGTTCACCATATGATAGAGCAAATTGAAATCACTGGCAACAATTACAAGGTAGAGGAGCAACTTAAAAAATATGCCACAAAGCGTATTGGCAAGCTAGACCGCTATCTGCCTAGAGGTAGCAAAAAAGATGTCCTGGTTAAAATTGTTATCCGCAGCATTGATAAAGCCAACACCAGCAAATACGAAATTTCCGCCGCTATGGAAATCCCTGGCGGCAAAGTCATCGCTGCCAAAGATGAAACTACCAATGTCTTCGCCGGTATTGACATCCTAGAAGCTAAATTAATGGGGCAAATTCGTCGCTATAAATTAGAGGTGAATCCACATCTTCGCAAAAACAAGTTTAGCCTCTTTAAAAAACGCGGCTAGTATAGTATAATAAAGAGAGTATGAAAAGAGTGAAGGAGAAAAAGCCCACTGATAAGTTGGCTGACAAAACATTATTAACCCGTCTGCTTCAGGGTGTCTTTGGTGACGCGCAAAAGCGCACGCTAAAACGTATGTACAAAAAAGCTCAAGAGATCAATAAGCTAGAGCCTAAATACGAAAATATGTCCGAGGAGGAGCTTGCCGAGCAGACAGACATCCTCAAAAAACGGCTCGCTAAAATCACCAAAAAACAACAGGCCAACGAAGCTCTCGCCGAAATCCAAATTGAAAAAACCGATAAAGACGGCAAAAAAACCAAGAAAACCAAAAAACTTGGCAAAAAGAAACTTCACTCTACCAACGAACAAAAAGCTCTTGACACTATCTTGCCTGACGCTTTCGCCCTCGCTCGCGAGGCTACCAAGCGTATCCTAGGCATGCGCCACTACGACGTCCAGATGATTGGTGGCATCGCCCTCCATGAAGGCAACGTCGCCGAAATGAAAACCGGCGAAGGTAAAACTCTCGTCGCCTTGCTTCCTGCCTATCTGAACGCTCTTACTGGGCGCGGTGTTCATGTCGTCACCGTCAACGATTATCTCGCCCAGCGTGATGCCGGCTGGAATGCCCCGGTCTACCATTTTCTTGGCATGAGCGTCGGTGTTATTATCAATAATGCCAGCTTTATTTATGACCCAGAATATATCAACGAGGAACATGAAGACGAGCGCATGCAGCATCTCAAACCCTGCACTCGCAAAGAGGCTTACGCTGCCGACATCACCTACGGCACCAATAACGAATTTGGTTTTGACTATCTCCGCGACAATATGGTTTCCGAGCCAGAATTCCTCCGCCAAAGGGAACTAAACTTTGCCATCGTAGATGAGGTAGACTCCATTCTCATTGACGAGGCTCGCACTCCGCTTATTATTTCTGCTCCAGCTGGCGACAATCCCGACTCTTACTATCAATTCGCTAAGATTGCCGACAAGCTCACCCCAGAAGATTACGTCCACGATGAAAAACGCCGCTCTGTCACCCTCACTGACGCAGGCGTAGATAAAGTCCAAAAATTACTCGGTATTGATAATCTCTATTCCGTTGAAAATACCCGCCTAGTCTATCATATGGATCAAGCTTTACGCGCCCAAGTCGTCTTTCAGCGTGACAAAGATTACGTCGTAACCAATAGCGGCGAAGTTATCATCGTTGACGAAAACACCGGCCGCCTTATGCAAGGCCGCAGATATAACGAAGGTCTTCACCAGGCAATTGAGGCTAAAGAAGGCGTCGTAGTCAAACAAGAAAGCATGACTCTCGCTACCATTTCCTTCCAAAACTTCTTCCGTCTCTACAATAAACTTTCCGGTATGACTGGTACCGCCTTCACCGAAGCTGAAGAATTCCAACAGATTTACTCCCTAGACGTCATCCAAATTCCGCCAAATCGCCCAATTGCCCGTATAGATAAAGATGACTTAATCTATCGCACAGAAGCCGGCAAAATCCGCGCCATCGTCAAAGAAGTAGAAAAATACCACGAAAAAGGCCAGCCAGTCCTTATTGGTACTGCCTCTATTGCCAAAAATGAGCTAATTGCTAAGGCTCTTGACGAAGCAAAAATCCCATATGAATTGCTCAACGCTAAAAATAACGAACGCGAGGCCGCCATCGTCGCTAAAGCTGGCGAAAAAGGCGCCGTTACTCTTGCCACTAACATGGCCGGCCGCGGCACCGACATCAAACTCGCTGACGGAGTTAAAGAATTAGGTGGCCTCGTCGTCATTGGTTCCGAACGTCACGATTCTCGCCGCGTAGACAATCAGTTGCGTGGTCGTGGTGGTCGCCAAGGAGATCCAGGCACCACTCAATTCTTTGTTAGCTGCGAAGACGACTTAATGCGTATCTTCCAGGGTGACAGAGTAGCCACTCTCATGAAACGCCTTGGCGTTGACGAAGATATGCCAATTCAAAACCGCTCCGTCACCAAGACTCTTGAGTCTGCCCAAAAGCGTATTGAAGGTTTCAACTTTGATTCCCGTAAAAACGTCGTCCAATACGACAACGTCATCAATCGCCACCGCCGCGTCGTTTACATGATGCGTCGCAAAATCCTAGAAGGTGAAAGCATTCGCTATGAAATAGACCGCCTAATGAAAGAAGCTACCGCCAGCCTTACGGAGTTTTCTGCTCGCGTCAATAAAAATTTCAACAAAGAATTTACTGCCGTCTTTGATCTAGACAAAGACCTAGTAGATACTATCGGTCTCATGCGCAAAGAACGCGACCGCGCCAAGCTAGCTTATACTGCCGTCAAAGAGGCTTACGCCGCCAAAGAAGCCGAATTCTCACCGGAAGTCATGCGCAAAATTGAACGCGAAGTTTATCTTAAAGTCCTAGATACCCTCTGGATGCAGCATCTAGAAAACATGCAACACTTACGTGAAGGCATTCACTGGCGCAGTGTCGGCCAACGCGACCCGCTCGTAGAATATCGCAACGAATCCCAAAAACTCTTTGACGGTCTCCAGAGAAATCTTCGAGAAGAAGTCCTCAAGATTCTCCTTACCCTCACTCCACAAGAGGCTAACGCCACTGATATTACCGATGGCGAAGAATACGACACCGAGCTAACCAAAATGGCTGCAAGCAGCACCGAAAAGGGCGTCAACGAAATTTCCGCTGGCGAGAAAAACATGGACAACGAATTTAAGAAGAAATCTGAAACTAAGATTACCGTCAAAAAATCCAGCACCAAAAAGAAATCCACCAAGAAAAAGAATAGTAAAAAGAAATCTAAAAAACGCAAAAAGTAGGAAAAACGTGCGTCATTCCGTAGAAGAAGTTGAGCTAAAAAACGGCGCAAGGGGACTATTGATTGATATCCCCACCGCCAGCGTCATGGATACCCGTGTCCAATTTCGCGCTGGCATCCGCTATGCCAAGCGTCCAGAGTTATATGAAATAGCCCATGTCGTAGAGCATCTCAGCTTTGGCGCCAATGCCAAATACCACAGCGAAGCCGCCTACGAGACCGAATTTACCAAAAATGGCGCCTATCATAATGCCTGGACATCCGATTTCTCCGTCTGCTACGAAACAGAATGTGCTGATTTTGAATGGGATCGCATCCTAGATTTAAAGCGCGTCGCCATCACTAGCCCCCGCTTCAATGAGGATGAACTAAAATCTGAAAAAGGAAATGTCCGCGCCGAACTTACAGGCTATCTTAATGATTACAATCGCCTTTTATGGCCACGCCTACAAAAGGGGATTGGCGAAGCTTCTCCTACTTTTTCTGAACGTATCAAAACAATCAGCAATATTGAGCTAAAGGACATCCGTGAACATTATCGCCGCACTCATACGGCTAAAAATATGCGCTTCATCATCGCTGGCAAAATTGACCGTCGTCGTCGCAAAGAGATTATCCATATGCTGGAAGATTGGGAATTAAAGGAGGGCGAACGTTTTGATGTTCCCCATGACGATCTTCACGCTTCAGATCCAATTCTTATCCGCAGAAAAGACGCTTCAAATATCACCTTTGGCCTAAGTTTTGTTTCTCCAGAAAGATTAGAAAGCGACAAAGTCCAAACCATGGGCTGTCTTAGTCATATCCTCACTGGCACTATGTATAGTAAAATTTTCGGCGAAGCTAGAAAACGTGGCCTTGTCTATAATCTTTGGAGCGGGCTTTCCAATAATGAAAATATTTCCTCTTGGGATTTTGAAGGTGAAGTCAACTTAGAAAGCGCCGAAGAATTATTTGTGTTAATTCAAAAACAACTCTCAAAAATTCTCAATGGTGAACTTACCGACGAAGATATTGAAGCTGCCAAATCTTATGGCCTCGGTCGCTATCAAATGGGGGCTCAAACCGTTTCCCAAATTGCCGACTATTATGCCGACACTTATTTCCAAGCCGAAGAAATTACCAACTACGACGACACTCCTAATTTTATCAAAAATCTTAAAAGGTCAAACCTTATAGACCTCGCCCGCATTTATGCTGGCACCGGCATAAATGCCTTTGCTGCCGTATCTTCCACCGACAAAGCCACCATTAATTCTCTCGCCGAAAACCTTCATATTTGATACGACAAATTTGCTCCGTAAAGTGGTATAATAAATATATGAACATCGCAATATTAGGCTACGGTATAGAAGGCCAAAGCATAGAAGATTATTTCAAAAAGCACGGCGCAGAAGAAATTAAAGTTTATGACGATTTCGACCCTGCGGACATAAATGCCGAAGAACTGCAAAACTACGATTTTGTTTTCCGCAGCCCCAGCGTCTCGCCCAATAAACTTCCCAAAATCAAAAATCTCACCACCGCCACCAAATATTTCTTTGAAAATTGCCCGGCTAAAATCATCGGCATCACTGGCACAAAGGGCAAGGGCACTACCTGCTCTCTCATCACCGCAATGCTTAAATCTTTTGACGAAAAAGTCCATCTTGTCGGCAATATTGGCAAAAGTGCCATCAGCGTCCTAGACAAGATTAAAGAAAATGACGTAATAGTCTATGAAATGTCCAGCTTTCAGCTCTGGGACTTAGAAAAATCTCCTCACATCTCCGTAGTCTTAAGAATTGAGCCAGACCATCTCAATGTCCACGACGATTACGATGATTATGTCAACGCCAAGGCGAACATCGCCGCGCACCAATCGCCCGAGGATTACACTATTTACTACAAAAATAATTCCGATAGCATCAAAATCGCCAAGACATCCCCCGGCACCCTCATCCCATACCCAGCAGAGAATAATAAACTTTATAAACTCATCAAAGAAAACTTAAACCTCCCAGGCGAGCACAATATCGAAAATGCCGAAGCTGCCATCTTCGCTGTCTCCAGTTTCTATAGCCAAGATTTAGACACTTTCCTCAAATCTCGCAATAATACCGCCAAGCTAAAACAAGGCCTCCAAGATTTTAAAGGCTTGCCTCACCGCATAGAATTTATCCGCGAACTAAACGGCGTCAAATATTACGACGATAACTACTCCTCCGCTTTACCCGCTCTAGATGTTGCCCTAAAGACTTTTGAAAATCAGCCCACTATCCTCATTGCTGGCGGCATTAATAAAGGTACTGATGAATCAGAAATCAGAGAGCGTATTTTCTCCGCACCAAATCTCAAAAAAGCTATTTTAATTGGCGAAACTAAAGAAGTTCTATCTGAAAAACAAAACCCGCTCAAATACCTTTGTGCCGAAACTTTAGAATCCGCCGTAGATGCCGCTCACGATCTAGCCGAAAGTTACGCCGACGACGGCGAAGAAGTCGTCGTCCTAATGTCTCCTGGCCACGCCAGTTTTGATATGTTCAAAAATTTCAGTGACCGCGGCGAAAAATACACCAAATTAGTAAAGAAGCTAAAATAATGTTTAAATTCCTAGGCTACGATTTTGACTATGTTAATACCACTGCCTATTTTAATTATCAAGGCGCAGACGGTACTAATTTCCAAGAAAAAATAATTTTTAAAAAACCAAAAACTAGCTATAACTACCAAATCTTAGATCGCGCGCTTTTCCTAGCCTTCATCATCATTGGTACATCTTATTACAAATCTCACCCCACTCGCAAAATTTTATTGATTGACGAAATTGACAATTTTCAAGCCAAATTTTTTAGCACCATTTATCAAGAAGGTCTTTCTCAATTTGCCTACGAAAATCACCTCTCCCGCAAAGATTTAGCAAAATTCCAGCCTAGCAAGAATTACACCGCGCAGCCACCATTAGATTACTCTGGCACCGGCAAAATCGTTTTACAAAGTGGCGGCAAAGACAGTCTTCTTACTGCTACTTTACTATTAGAAAAGAATGAAGATTTCACCCCACTTTACATCAGCGCCACTGGCAAATATCCCAAAGTTCTAGACGAACTTGGCCCTACTTCCACTATTATTACTCGCCAAATTGATCTTTCAAATCTCAAAAAATCCGCTGGGCTCAATGGCCATGTGCCAGCTACTTATATTATCCAAACTCTCGCCCTAATCCAAGCTATTTTAGATAATAAAAATGAAGTCATCACCAGTATTGGCCAGGAGGGAATCGAGCCAGCTACCAAAATAGACGATTTAAAAATCAATCATCAATGGTCCAAAACTCCCACTGCTGAAACATTATATAATAAATATTTACATAGCTATATTTCAAAAAAATTATCCGTCCAATCCCCACTTAGAAGTTACACCGAATTAGAAATCGCCGAGCAATTTGCCAAAAAATGCTGGGATAAATATGGCAACAAATTCTCATCCTGCAATATCGCCAATTATAAACAAGGCGAGATTAACGAAAAACTCACCTGGTGTGGCAAATGTGCAAAATGTGCAAATTCCTATTTACTCTTTTGCCCCTATATCCCCGCCAAAGAACAGCAAAAACTATTCGCCGGCCAAGATTTATTCTCCGACCCAGACCTCACCGACATTTTCAACGGCCTCCTCGGCCAAAACGGCCAAATGAAACCTTTTGAGTGTGTCGGCACTGTCGCCGAGCTTCGCGAAGCTTATCAAAATAAATTACCAGGGTACAAAAATATTTAGATTATTTATGCTATAATAATAAGTAATGGACACTAAGCTAGCAAAAATTGAGCAAGACTTCATCTCCTCTTGGGACAAGCTAAAGCTAGACGATAAACTTGCCAAAATTTCCAAGCTAGAAAAGGAAGTTGCTAGTCCCGATCTTTGGAAAAATCCAGAAAACGCCAAGACTAAAAATACCGAACTTGCTCGCCTTGAGGACGAAATCCACGATTGGCAACTATTAAAAACTCAAATCAACGACCTTAAAGATATAGTTGCATTAAACGAACCAGACCTAGAGCCAGAAATCTCCGCCCAGCTTTCCGCCATGCAAAATCAATTAGAAACACTAAAAAAATCTCTCCGGTTTACTGGCCCATACGATAGTAATAACGCCATTCTTAGAATTACATCCGGAGTCGGCGGCACCGAAGCAATGGACTGGGCTAGTATGCTAGAGCGCATGTATCTTCGCTTTGCCGAAAAAAATAATTTTACCATTAAAAATCTTGAACGCACCACTGGCGAAGAAGCCGGTATTAAAACTGCAGTCTATGAAATTTCCGGCGCCAATGCCTATGGTACACTCAAATCCGAGCATGGCGTCCATCGCCTTGTTCGCCTTTCTCCTTTTAATGCAGACAACCTCCGCCAAACATCTTTCGCCCTCGTTGAAATTCTTCCAGTTATTAATAACAACGAGCAAGTCAAAATTGACGAAAAAGATTTGCGCATAGACGTTTACCACTCCGGTGGTCACGGCGGACAATCCGTCAATACGACCAATTCTGCCGTCCGCATTACTCATCTCCCCACTAATACCGTCGTCGCCATCCAGAACGAACGTTCCCAGTTACAAAATAAGGAAAAGGCCATGGAGATCTTACGCGGTAAATTACTCCAGATGCAACTAGAGCAACACGCTGAATCAATTGACAAACTCCGTGCTGGCGAATCGGCCAAATGGGGCCAGCAAATCCGAAATTACGTTCTTCAACCTTATAAGTTAGTCAAAGATACTCGCACTAAACACGAAGAGACGGATACTGAAGCTGTCCTAAATGGTAAAATAGAGCCTTTTATTGATGCATTTCTTGATTTTGCATAACACTCATGCTAAAATAATATTATGATACTGCTAGACCACGTCACAAAGCAATACCCAGGTGACAAGCGCCCGGCTCTTGATGATGTTTCTCTACATATTTCCCCTAATGAATTTGTCTTTCTTGTAGGTAAATCTGGCGCTGGCAAGTCTACTCTTCTTAAAATGATTACTAAAGAAGAATCTCCAGATTCTGGCAAAATCATTATCGGCGGCATTGATTTAGACTATACCAAGAAGAAAGATATCCCCAATTATCGTCGCAGGATTGGTGTAGTTTTCCAAGATTACAAGCTACTGCCCGCTCGTACTGTCTTTGAAAATGTTGCTTTTGCTCTAGAGATCGCTGGCATGAGCAACTACGAAATTGAAAAGACTGTCCCCAAAGTTTTAGAGCTTGTCGGGCTTGCCGACAAAGGGTCCAAATTCCCAGATCAACTTTCTGGTGGAGAACAGCAACGCGTATCTATTGCTCGCGCCATTGCTCGCCAGCCAAAAGTCCTAATTGCCGACGAGCCTACTGGCAACCTAGATGTTCTCACACGCCAAGAAATTATTGATTTACTAAAAAAGATTAATGATTACGGCACTACTGTGCTTGTCACCACTCATGACGAATCCATCGTCAACCATCTCATGAAGCGCGTTATTACTCTTAAAGATGGCAAAATCATCTCCGATCAAAAACAACACGGTATCTATAGATTAGATAGCGACAATGACGGCATGAGCGGTTTCCATAATGGCCGCCCTATCAGGAAGCCCGGCCAAAGTCTTTCTCGCCCAGTCCGTCCAGTTGCCGCACGTCAGGTCGCTGCTCGCCCAGCCACCCCGCGCCAGACAGCTACGCGCCGAGTAGTCGCCGCTAGCAAGCGCCCCGCTACTCGCACTAACAAGCCACTTAATGCCCCCGGAAGGAGAGTAGTCTAATGAAAACTAGCCACGCTAAAGACAAATACACCGGCGAACCCACCAAGCGTCGCCTCAAAGTAATGGCCCAAAATAGCAACCATCACCCTCTCAGAAATTACGGTCGCATCATAAAATACGGTTCTAGTGGCTTCTTCCGCCACATCTGGCTATCTCTTGCTGCTACTATTGTTACTACCTTTACCCTTATCATCCTTTTTGCTACTGTTATTGCTAGCATAGTCCTTTCCTCTACCGCCGACTATATGCGCCAAAAAATTGATATTACCGTCTATTTCAAACCTACTACCACCGACGAACAGCTATCCACTATGAAAGCCACCATGGAAAAAGATCCTAACGCCACTAGTGTAGAAGTAGCCAATTCCGAAACCGAGTATAACAGATTCTTAAACGAATCTAAAGATGAAGAAATCCTCAATACATTAAAAGACGAGGAGATGAAGCGCATCATGATAGAATCCATGCAAGCTACCATGCGCATCAAAGTCAAAGATTCTAATAATCTTGATAGCATCAAATACATCGTAGACAACGATCCACTTTTCATTGAAATGATTGATCCAAGCAAAATGCCCACTTACGACGTCAATGGTACTCAAATTGCCACCATCACTTCTTGGGCCAACATCGCCAGAAACGGCGGCCTCATCCTTAGCGGTATTTTCCTAACCGTCTCCATTCTTGTTATCTTTAACACTATCCGCATGGCTATCTTTTCACGACGCGAAGAAATCTATATGGAAAAACTCATTGGCGCCAGCAATAGCTTCATTCGTGGCCCCTTCCTCGTAGAAGCTGAAATTTGTGGCATTATCGCTGGAATTCTCGCAAGTATTGCTGGATTAGTTGCTTTCCATCTACTTTCGCCCCGCCTCTCTGGCTATGGTATCCATATTGATAATATCGCCGGCATTATCAATTCCCAGTGGGTAATTATTGTTATTGCTAGCATGATTATCCTCGGATGGTTTATTAATCGTATTTCCGCCCGTCTTGCCGTTCGCAAATATCTCCGATAATCCTCTTGACAAATACTGCTTATGTATATATAATGTAAGCATGAACACTGCGAAAACAAAAACATTTTTAACCTTATTCGTTGCAAGCGTCTTATCTATCACATCTGTTGTAAATATTACAACAGATACCTTTGCTACTGACAATTGTGTTTCCGAAAAGTGTATTGCTGCTGAAAAAGCCGAGCAGGAGGCTATGGAAAAAGCCACTAATGCCACCAATGCTGCCAAAACTTTGGAAGGTGAAGTCGCCAGATTAGGCGACGAAATTTCCGCTTTAGAAGCACGCATCAAAGCCAATGAAGCTCGTTCTGAAGACCTTAAAGTATTAATTACCGAAAACACCAAAAAACTAAAAGACCAGCAAGCCGCCCTCGCCAATATGCTCGTAGAAGCCCACTTTGAGGGGGAGCCAGAAGCCATTATGATTTTAGCCGGATCTAGCTCAATTAGTGATTATGCCGAAAAACAATCTCGCGTAGATACCGTCAAAACTCAAATTAATCTATCTGCCCAAGCAGTAAAAGCCCTTAAGGAGCAACTGGAATCCCAAAAGACCGAAATTGAGGGAATTATCACCGACCAAAAGCTTCAACAAACCGCCATCTCCACTAAAAAACAAGAGCAAACTGATCTTGTCAATAAATATAAAGGCAACGCCGAAGCTTACGCTAGCGAAGCCGAAGAAGCCCGCAAAGTTAAAGAAGCCGAAATTGCCAATGAAATTGCCAAATATCACAGTAGCGGCGTAGTCGTTGCTGGTGGTGTCAACTCATATCCTTGGGCTGGTCAATGTCCAGGCGCAAACTTATCCTTCAGTACCGTCGGTGGCTATGTCTGTCAATGTACTAGTTATGCCGGCTACAAATTCCAAGAACGCTGGGGCTATAGCATTCTCAGCTGGGGCAATGCCTATGATTGGGCAGATTCTGCCCGCGCTAGCGGCTTCCGCGTAGACCACGAGCCATCCATCCATTCTATCGCTGTTAGCCAAGACGGTGTTTATGGCCACGTCATGTGGGTGGAAGGTGTCAACTCTAGCGATAGTATTGATCTTAGCGAATACAATAACTGGTATAGCGCTACTCCTAACCGCATGGGCGACTTCGGTATGCGCAAAAACGTTTCTCCTTACGATGCTGGCCAGCACCCATACGACGGCTCCTATAAATGGTTCTTCATCCATTTTGATTAAACTCGTGCTATAATAGAATAATGAAGCAGCCTCTTAAAGATAAACAAGTTAATCTATCAAGCTCTATTATTGCAAGCTTCGCCACATTGTTCGTTGGATTCTTCATCGGCATATTCATCGCTCCAAATTGGGACTCAATTACCAATACCATCTTGCCTTTTATCAGCACGAGCTACAAACAAGCTTCCAGCCTTAATTGGAATAGTCTTGATAATGTTTATAGTACTTTATCCACCTACTACGACGGCGACATTGATAAAACCGCGGCGATAGAAGGAGCCAAAGCTGGCCTAGTTAATTCACTTGGCGATAAATACACTACCTACATGACTGCCGAGCAGTCCGAAGAATTTGAAAAATCTCTCCATGGCGATGTTGGCGCCGGCATCGGTGTCGAAATTGGCGAACGCGACGGCTACGTTTGTGTTATTCGCCTCTTGCCAGACAATCCTGCCAAAAAAGCCGGCATCCTCGTTGGTGATATCATCTATAAAATTAACGATGAAGAAGTCTGGAATCTTACCACCGAAGAGGTGGCTTCCAAAGCCCGCGGCGAAGCTGGCTCCACCCTTAAGGTTACCATTATTCGCAACGGCGAAGAGAAAGAATTTAACCTTACTCGCGAAAAAATCAATAACGTTTCGGCATATGTCACTTACGACGGCAATACTGCCATTATTACCGTCCTACGCTTCGACGAAGACACCGGCAAGTTAGTAAAAAACTTTGCCAGTGAATTTAGCGAAAAGGGCGTAAAAAATGTCATTCTAGATTTACGCAACAACGGCGGCGGCTACACCAACGCTGCCAAAGATTTAGCTTCGCTCTGGATTGATGGCGAGCCAGTTCTGATTCAGAAATCTAAAAATTCTTCCGATAAAACCACCACTGCTAATCGTGGCGAAGCCGTCCTCAAGGATATGCCTACAGTAATCCTTATCAACAACTACTCCGCATCCTCATCTGAAATCGTTGCCGGC
>JAFWMC010000015.1 GCA_017510805.1 Candidatus Saccharimonadota bacterium | reverse complement strand
GAGCCAGTTCTGATTCAGAAATCTAAAAATTCTTCCGATAAAACCACCACTGCTAATCGTGGCGAAGCCGTCCTCAAGGATATGCCTACAGTAATCCTTATCAACAACTACTCCGCATCCTCATCTGAAATCGTTGCCGGCGCGCTTAAAGATTACGGCAAAGCCACATTAATTGGCGAGACCACCCTTGGCAAAGGTGTCGTCCAGACACTTATCCCCCTTACCGATGGCTCACAGCTAAAAGTCACTACTGCTAGCTGGTATACACCCAAAGACACTAGCATTAATAAAACCGGCATCACCCCAGATATCGAAGTTAAACGTTCCTACGACGACATTAATTCCGGCCGAGACCCTCAGCTCGACCGTGCCAAACAGGAACTAAATGGCAACTAAAAATCCTACTTTACTTTTTATTCATGGTTATCGTGGTAGTCATGAGGGGCTTTCAGAAGTTATTTCCGCATTGCCGTCAAATTACAAAATCCATAGTCCAGACATACCTCCAGCCGGCGGAAAATCATTATCAGATTATACCACAGAAGAATACACTAAATATATCATAGATTATATCAAAAAAAATCATTTAGAAAAACCTATCTTAATTGGCCACTCACTTGGGTCCATTATTGCTTCCGCTACTGCCGCCAAATATCCAGATTTAGTTAACGACAAATTAATTTTACTTAGCCCCATCTCCAAGAAACCCGCTAAACCTTTTGCCATGCTTACGCCCTTGCCAGCTATCTTACCAGTTAAAATAGTAGATTATATCACCACAAAGTATATGTTTATCTCTGGCGATAAACAATTGTTCCAAAAAGCCCTTAAAATCACCCACAAATGCTCCTCCAGCAACACCAACAAACACGACCTCTGGCGCGCTGGCAAATATTCCGCCAGCACCTCTATTGCCGATTTTAACCCCACCAGCAAGGATATCTTACTCGTTGCTGGTGAGAAAGATCGCCTTATTCCTATCAAAGCCACCAAATCTCTCGCTCAAAAACTCGGCGCCGAGTTAGTCGTCATTCCAGACACCGGCCATATCATGAACTACGAAGTCCCCAAAAAAGTCGCCAAGGCTATTAGCGACTTTCTCAAATAATTTCTTCTGGCTGGGTCGGCAGGATGTGGATCACATCGCCTCCCTGCAGAATAAAAAAACGAGAGCAAGCTCTCACTTTTTTCTTCTGGCTGGGTCGGCAGGATTCGAACCTGCGAATGCTGGGACCAAAACCCAGTGCCTTACCACTTGGCGACGACCCATCGCCACACCTCTAATTATATCACAAATATGATATAATGTATATATGGAACCCGTAATTGAAGCAAAACATTTATCTAAAATCTACGGCAAAGGCGCCACTGCTTTTCTTGCACTATCAGACATTAATCTCAAAATAAACCATGGTGAATCTGTTGCTATTGTTGGAAAATCTGGCTCGGGCAAATCTACCTTAATGCATTGCTTGGCACTCTTAGATACTCCCACCTCCGGAGAACTAAAAATTGATGGCGAAAAAGCCAGCAAATTAAAATCTCGCAAATTAAATCGCCTACGCAATCGTCGCTTTGGTTTTGTTTTTCAACAATTTTTTATGAATAGTAATGAAACAGTCCTTGAAAATGTTCTTTTACCATTAAAAATATCCGGCACCCGCAGAAAACACCGAAAACGTCTTGCGCTAGAGGCAATTGAAACCGTAGAGCTAGCAGATAAAGCCAGAGTAAAATCTAAAAACCTTTCTGGTGGACAGAAACAACGCGTCTGCATTGCCCGTGCTATCGTCAACAATCCTAAAATCTTATTCGCTGATGAGCCTACCGGCAATCTTGACTCCGCTACTGGTGAAAAAATTATCAAATTACTCTTTGATCTTAATCATGATAAAGGCGTCACATTAATAATCGTCACTCACGATGAAGATCTCGCCGCGCTCTGTGATCGTCGCATACGTATCACAGATGGCAAGATTGTTGTTGATGAATCCATCAAACACGTCACCCGCCCAGCCGCACGCGCCATCAACAGCAAAACCAAACCAGCTAATACTCCAGAAGCAAAAAAAGCCAAAAAGAATCAAAAGAAAGGAGTCCGTAAATAATGAAATTCACTGATATTTTGAAAAGCGCCAATGTTAATCTTTTTCGCAATAAAATGCGCTCTTTTCTTACAATTTTAGCGATTTTTGTTGGCTCATTCGCAATTATTTCTGTCAATGCTATTCATACTGGCGTTAATGATTTTATTGATCAGCAAGTTGAAAGCATCGGCGGCGATAATTACATAGAAATCGCCCCTACCGCCGCCTACGACCAGCTCGCCTCCATGATGGGGACCGGCGAAATCACCAAGTATAATGCCAATAAAAGCTCTAGCGATGCCACAATAATTTCCGAGGAAGATTTATCAAAAATTCGCAAAATAGACGGCGTTATTAGCATGAATCCATACTATCAAGCTTCCGTAGATTATATCACTACTAGCCACACAGACAAAAAATACAACGCCGTGATTTCACTGATGCCTGGTGGCGGAGTCAAAGCAGACCTTTCTGCGGGTAATCAAATTAATTCCAATTCCAGCGATTACGAGATTCTCATTTCCGAAGATTACGCCAAAAAACTCGGATTTGATACTCCATCAGATGCAGTCAACCAAACTGCCACTTTTGGCGTCAAACAATCCATCAAATGTTATACTGTCGCCAATCCAGACGATTGTATTGCCACACTAGATGCTAAAATTGTCGGCGTCCAAGCCCCCAGCATTCTTTCAATTGGCGGAATTCGTGTCAACCAAGCCGCCAATGACGCAATATATAATCTTGCCTCAGAAGGAATTGCTCCAGACATCAAAAATCGTACACCTATGGCCACTGGCGAAATAGATTCCACTAAGCTCAACGAAATTAGAGCAGATTTAAAAAAATTAGGTTTCACCGCTATTACCATAGACGATGAAGTTGGAATGATTCGTACTTTCTTTAATGTTATTCTCATCGTCTTTACTATCTTTGGTGCCATCGCGCTCATCGCCGCCGCTATCGGCATCATCAACACTTTACTAATGTCTGTCCAGGAACGCACTCGCGAAATTGGCCTAGAAAAAGCCCTTGGCCTCTCTAAAGGAAAAATTTTTCTCAGCTTTAGCATAGAAGCTATTATGCTTGGTTTTTGGGGTTCCGCACTCGGCACTGCCGTAGCGATGATACTTGGTTTTATCGCCAATAACATCTTCCATCAATCAGGCGGATTCCTTGAAAAATTCCCCACCTTCAATCTCGTTAAATTCACTCCAGAATCGGTCGCCGCACTCATATTAATTGTCATGTTTATTGCCTTCATTGCTGGCACCATGCCTGCCCGTAAAGCTGCTAAAAAGGATCCAATCGAAGCTCTGCGCTATGAATAAATTAATTACCAATACAAATGTCAAAATTGACAAACTTGTTCCTGGTGGGCAGGGAATTGCCACCTTAGATGATGGTAGAAAAGCCTTTTTCTGGAATGCTCTCCCCGGAGAAATCATTACCGAATACGAAATTATCAAAAAGAAGTCAAAGTATACCGAAGCCATCGCCACAAAAATTACAAATGATAATCCCCATCGCATACCTGCCCGCGATAATATTGCAATCTCCACTTCTCCATGGCAAATCATGGACTACACTTACGAGCTAGAGCAAAAACTTGCTCTGCTACAAGAAAGTTTCCGCCAAGAAGGGCTAGAATGTAATGCCACCCACGTTAAAACTGATGGCAAACAGTGGTTTTATCGCAACAAAATGGAATATTCACTCTATTGGGATATTGCCGAGGAGCGCATTAAACTTGCTTTTAGAAAACGTGGTACCCATCGCAAAATCCCGATTAATACCAGCTCTTTAGAAATGCCAGAAATCTACGAAAAAGCTCTCACAATCATAAACGATTTAAATGCTCGTGGCGAAGAGGCCTATAAATATCAATCTCTACTCCTTCGCGCTAATCAAAGAGGCCAAATCTCTGGCGGTCTTTACGAGAATTATCAACCACACCCAGTTTTCCCCAACCTCACCGACAAAATCCTCGGCCACGAATATTCTTATTCCCCCAATGGCTTCTTCCAAATCAATCTACCAGTTTACGAAATGGCTCTCCGCGAGATTAAAGAACATATCTCTACCGAAAATGTCCTCGACCTTTACGCTGGCGTCGGCACCATCGGTCTATCCGTCGCCCGCGACAAAAACCTCACGCTGGCAGAAGTAAACAAATCCGCCTTTGCTGAATTGGAACGAAACTGCATGAGGGCGAGAAGAGAACTTGGCATTGTCGGGGCCTGGCGGAGCCACGGCGAGCCGGTCGGCGCGGCTCCCGCGACGGCGGCGGGCGAACGCGACCGTTACCCGACAAGCCAAGACTCTTCTGGCCCGCAAAATGGACCTTCTCAAAAGCGCCAACTCCGCTCAGTTTTATCTAAATCCGAGGAAGCCCTAGACTTTATCCAGCCCGACCAAACCGTCATCCTTGACCCTCCCCGCGCCGGCTGCGACGCCAAACTCCTCAAAAAACTCCTCAAAACTACACCACGAAAAATTATTTACCTCTCCTGTAATCCCTCCACTCAAGCCCGCGACCTCCGTATCCTCACCGAAAAATACAAGATTGAAAAAATCGTCCCCTTCAATTTCTTCCCTCGTACTCCACATTTAGAAAACCTAGTCATATTAAACGTGGTATAATAAAAGTATGAGAATAACAATTTTAGGTGCAGGGGCATTTGGAAACGCCCTAAAAGATGTTTTATTAGAAAATCACCATGAAGTAAAATTTTACGACCCAAACAAATTCCCAGACACCACCCTAGATAACGCTACCGCAGAAGCCGAAGCTATTATCTGTACTATACCTTCAGCCTTTGCAAAAGACACTTTAGAAAAAATCTCCAATAAAAATATCCCTTTAATTAACGCCAGCAAAGGTTTTTTAGACCTTAATACCTTCAAACCTTTTCCTAATTTTAGCATCATTAGTGGTGGCTCTTTTGCCGACCAACTCATCAAAAAGCAGCCCACCATCCTCACTGCTACCGCCGATTTACCGGCACAACTTTTTAAAACAAATTGGCTCAAAATTGAACGTACTACAGATTATTTAGGTGTTACTTTATGTGGCACGCTAAAAAATATCTACGCCATCGGCTCTGGCGAAAAATCTTTAAAACCCAACACTAAAGATTTTCGTGAGTACATTGAAAGATCCCTTTCGGAGCTAAAATTCATTCTTTCCGCCAACAATGCCGATCCTCACACTGCTAATCTCTCTTGCGGAAAACTAGACCTTATCATGACTTGTGCCAATTCGGCATCACGCAATTATCAATTTGGCGATCTTATCCGCCGCCGTAATCACATAGACCCATCCACCATCACCGCAACTACCGAAGGTTTCTCTGCTATCCAAAGATTAGCAAATTCCAATTTACGAATTCCTTCAGGTTGTAAAATCATCAAAACTATCATTCAAAAGGTAGATAATGCCACTAAATAAACAGCAACAAGCAGCCGTAGAATATCTAAATGGCCCACTACTCGTTCTTGCTGGGCCTGGCACCGGCAAAACTCAGCTTCTTTCTTCCAAAGTAGCCTACATTCTAGAAAATACTGATGCTTCACCCGAAAACATCCTCTGTATCACCTTTACCGAAGCCGCCACTGCCAATATGCGTAGTCGTCTCGCTGGTATTATCGGCACTGCTGCCCACCATGTAAACATCAGCACCTACCATGCCTTTGGCACCGAAATCCTCAAACAGTACAAAAATTACACCACCACCTACACTCGTCAGCTAGATAATCCTATTGACACCGTCACTTCCCACATAATCATCCGCGACTTATTAAAGACCTTAGACCCACTAGATCCACTTCGTGCCAATTCTATCAAAGACGTTCTTGACACTATCAATTCCGCCAAAAAAGCCCGTCTCTCCCCCAAAGATCTAATTAAAATCAGCAAAGACAACAAGCGCATCGGTGCCGCTATCACTCCAGCTATTTCCGACTTAATCATTAAACTCCGCGACGAAAAAATTAAAAAATATGAGCCCGCCGTAGAACAAATTTATACACCGATCTTAGAAATCCTCGCAAAATATATTTCCAGCCAGCCAGTCGCTGGTCAAATAGAGCCGCTCGCCAACACCATGACCATCGAGCTAAAACAAGCCATAGATGATGGTGGCTCCAGAGAAAAGCCCTCCGTCCAGCCCCTCACTGCTTGGTATAAAAGATACTTTGAAGTTGCCCCAGATGGTAGCTGGCGACTTAAGGATTACATCGCCAATCTAAAATTAGAAAGTCTTGCTAAAATTTACAAAGCCTACGAAGATTTTCTCACTAAAAATGGTTTTTATGATTTCAACGATATGATTGAAGAAACCATCAATATCCTTGAACAAGATAAAGGTTTCCGAATGTCGCTTTCCGAAAAGTATCAATATATTCTATTGGATGAATTTCAAGATACAAATCCTTCACAATTTAAAATCATTGATTTGCTCACTGATTACGAACAGCCCCAAATCATGGCCGTCGGCGACGATGATCAAACCATCTTTGAATTTCAAGGTGCCCGCCCAGACAATCTTCTAGATTTTCAAAAAAGGTATAGCGCCAAAGTCATCAATCTCTACCAAAATTACCGCTCCACCACCGAAATCGTCGATCTCGGTCGTGCCATCGCCGAGCAAATTCCAGACAGCTTTGAGAAAAAATTCGGCATCGCCAAGAAACTAAAATCAATGCGAAATAACGAGTTAAGGGAATCTGTCTTGAACGCCAAAAATATGCAGACTTTTACAAGCGAAACCGTGCCCCGGATTTCTTATGAGAAATCCGAAGCGAGCGACACCTGCAACGGCAGGCTGGCGCGAGCAGGGTTGAGCGGTAAAACGTCTGATATTTTTGACGACAAACACGATTCTCATATTCGCCGCATCGAATTTACTTCTGCGGATGGCGAATATTCCTGGCTCGCCTCCGAAATCGCCAACCTCATCGCCGCCGGCGAAGAGCCTAGCAATATTGGCATCATCACTCCTCAGCACAAATTCATTCAGCCTCTCCTGCCATACTTAAAAGATCAAAACATTCCTATCGCCTACGAAAAATCCGAAGATATCCTTAAAGACCAGAAAATCACCGAGCTAAACACCCTGGCAAGGTTCATCTACAAATTATCTCAAGCCGAGCAGCCAACCCACCAACTATTAGAAATCTTATCTTATCCTTTCTGGCAAATCCCTTCGGAAACCATCCTCACAGCAATTCACCACGATAATACCAAGCCAACTTTAAGTCAACTCGCCGAGTCGGACGACAAAAGCCTTCAAAAAGCTGGCAAAATCCTCACCGAGCTGGTCACAAAATCCATCAATACCCCTCTTGAAAAATTCTTAGATTACCTCATAGGTACACTTGAAATTTCCGACAATCTCAAATCACCTTTTATAGACTACTACGGTCAAGCCAATAATTACTCCACTTTTGAGCTATATAATAACCTCTTTACCTTGCGCGAAAAAGCCACTACCCACTTAAAATCCACCGATCTCACCCTTAAAGATTATATTAAATTCCTAGACGATTACCAGGAAGCAAATGCCGCCATTACTACCACGTCCCCTTACCAAGATAGCGAACATTCCGTCCAAATTATGACCGTTCATAAATCCAAAGGTTTAGAATTTAAACATGTCTACCTTATTGCCACTGACGATGACAACTGGGGTAATGCTAGCGGCAATAGAAATATGCTAAGCCTCCCCAAAAACCTCCTCCCTATCCGCCAAGATGGTACTTCCGAATCAGAATTGCTCCGTAAATTCTTTGTTGCCGTCACTCGTGCCGAAATTTATCTTACTATGACCAATTCTATCAGAAACTATGCTGGCAAAACTCCGCCCCGCCTTGAATACCTCGCCGAATATGATAAGGATGATAATCTATTTTCACCCCTTATTCCTAGCGGTAAAGTTATCAAAAAATACGAAGATATCAGCGAGGCCAAGCTCCGCACAAATCTCCATACCGGCTGGCTTTCTTACTACTATCAGCTCACCCCCAATCTCAAAAATATCCTCCTTAAGCGTCTAGAAAATTACAAACTTACTGCCTCGGACCTCACTAGTTTTATTGATATTATCTATAGTGGCCCCGCCGAGTTTTACAAAAACAAAATCTTACGCGCGCCGCAAGAGCCAGCCACTTATAATATTTATCTTGGCATCCTTATTCATAATACCTTTGAGAAAATCACCAAAGAGGGAATCACCGACGATGAAGCTCTTGATTTTTGTCGCACTCAGCTAAATGAATTACCAATTTCCACCAGCGAAAAAACCGAACTAGAGGCCGCCACCATCTTTAGCCTCCAAAAATCCCTCGCTAAATTTGCCAATATTATCCGCAATCCTCATTCCAAAGCCGAGCTAGATTTATTCTCCGAGCATCCCACCTTAGATAATATTCCCCTCACCGGCAAGCTAGACCATATCAACATTAACGAAAAAGACAAAACCATTGAAATTTACGATTTTAAAACTAGCAACCATCCAGAAAGAGTCAATTTCAATGGTCGTGACAAATCCCTCTTTAAATACCGCTTGCAACTTGGCTTTTATAAACTCCTGCTAAATCTCTCGCCTAGTTTTAGTAAATATACCGTCACACGTGGCCACATTCTCTTTGTCAAACCAGACAAATTTGACGAAGTTTACGATGAAGTCTATGTTTATAACGATCGCGATGAAGAGGAGCTAAAAAAACTTATCAAAGTCGTCTATAACCACATCAAAACACTTGACTATCTTGACAGTCCAGAATTAATGCTTGAAAAAGACGAAAATCGCAAGCCTAAAGACCTCTTTGATTTTATTGATAGGCTCCTCTCTGAATAATCCCCAGAAATACCAATTATAGGTCCATACTTCCATTATACCACAAAATGCTTAAGTTTGCAATACCTACCAAATTTTGATATAATAAACAGGTAGCTACAGTCCCACGCACTTTAGAATAGGGGGTACCATATGGGACAGATCATCATAAAAGACCAGCAGACCGGCAAATCACAAAGTTTTAGCGACAGCAAAGCAGGCTTCGCAGCAGCACAACAGGCAATTAATGCCATCAATAGCAAAGGCCATACTGCAAGCGGCGACGCCAACAGAGTTACAAGGTTTACTGGCGGAAAGTAGGGCAAAAGCCCTACTTATTTTTATTAGAATCCACGCCATCTATGTTATAATATAAACATGAAGATTTGGCAAGATTTACCTCAGCATTTTCTCGCTTTGGCGCCCATGGAAGGCGTCACAGATGTAGTTTTTCGCCAAGTTATCGCGCACGCCGGCAAACCAGATTTATTTTTTACCGAATTTACTAATGTCTCAAGTTTTGCCAACGAAAAAGGCAGAGAAAACGCCCTAGAAAGATTAGATACCGTAGCATCAGATCACCCCATTATTGCCCAAATTTGGGGCAAAACCCCCGAGCATTTTGCTACTCTCGCCCAAAACCTAGAAGATTTACATTTTCAGGGTCTAGATATTAATATGGGCTGTCCAGACCGCCATGTCATTAAAGCCGGTGGCGGCTCTGCCATGATCCAAAATCCCACGCTTGCCGTTGAATGCATTAAACAGGCCAAAGCCAATACCAATTTGCCAGTCTCCATCAAAACCCGTCTCGGCTACAGCAAAATTTCCGAATACCAAACTTGGCTACCATTATTACTAGAGCAAAATCTCGCAAATCTCACCGTACACCTTCGCACTAGAAAGGAAATGAGCAAAGTCCCCGCACATTTTGAATTAATCCCGGATATTATAAAACTACGGGACAATATCGCCCCAAATACTAAACTCACCATCAATGGCGACATCAAAGATAAATCCCATGCTGAAAAAATCTGGGCTAAATATCCAGAAGTAGATGGCATTATGATTGGACGCGGCGTCTTTACCAATCCTTATTGTTTTACTAATCATACTCCCAGCCAAGAGGAATTATTAAATTTATTTAAATATCATCTAGATTTATTTGAGGCTCGCCAAAACGAACTTTCTGCTCGCGGCTCGCACTACCCCTTCGCACCCATCAAACACTTCATCAAAATCTACATCAACGGCAATAAAAACAGCAAGATCTTCCGTTCACAACTAATGAACTGTAATAATATTGCGGAAATTAGAACATTTTTATTGAGTCAAACGGATAAATCCTAACCAACGCTGGCCCCACAATCCGGCAATATGGTACCGTCCCCAACCCATTTCGCGAATCGTACGAATGGGTACCTTCGCGATTATCTCCCGACACAAATATTTCACCCTCTGGCACCACCATATCAACTTCACCAGAAGTATATCTTTTAGGCCCATCAGTATCAGACTTCCTTGTTTCTTCATCTGGGCTAAAACCATCTGGATGCTCAGAATTATAAACTTTCAATACGCCGTCCTTCACTGTTACTCTTTCGCCAGGATAAGCAATCACTCTTTTTATGATATACTGGTCTTTCACGCCATTTTTTACGCCACAAGTAAGTGGGCCATCCGCATCACCATTAGCAAAAACAATAATCTCGCCTCTATTCGGCACATATTCCTGCCCCAAGAAATGCGAAACCGTCACCGGCAAACGGTTAACAATAATTCTATCATCACCGTGCAAAGTATTTTCCATTGATACTCCCACTACATTGTATGAACGAAAAATAAAAGCATTCAATATCAACGTGCCAGCTATTACGCACACTACAAAACCAATTAAGCTCACTGCATCACGCATCATCGGATGCCGCTGAAAAAACGATACTTTAGAATTCATATATCCATTATATCACATATTTTTAAGCGTAATTTAAATTAGCGTGATATAATATATAATATAAATGAGTGAATATATATTTATCAGAAAAAGCCGTAACGCTCTCAGCTCATTGCTGCATATTTTTCTTAATATCTTGCTTGGCGTTGGCTCCATTGCCGTCACTTTCCTTACTGCTAGCTGGATCCCCGGCATCATTCTCGTCCTCATTTCCAAATGGCGTATTTTTGCTGTTCGCCCCAGATTTTGGCTGCTCAATATTAAATCAAATTTAGTTGATTTAATTGTTGGCTCATCATTTGTTTTAATCGCTTATTGTTCCGGCACCGAGCTGCTACCAGTCCATATCATCCTCGCAGGTCTATATACCTTATGGCTCATCATTTTAAAACCCTTATCTACAGAAGCAGCCACGCAAATCCAGTCACTGGTCGCAGTCTTTCTCGGCACTACCGCCGCCACATTAATGTCCGCCTCGGCAGATTCCATCTTTTTAGCATCCGCCTGCTTCATTATCGGCTATGGCGCCTCTCGCCACGTTCTCGTCCAAAGCAGCGAAGGAAAAGAAGATTTTACCGTTATTACTCTTGCGTGTGGACTCATTTCCGCCGAAATAGCCTGGCTCTGCCATGGCTGGCTAATAGTCTACATGTTTAATGGTGGCTGGGTCGGCAACACTGGCATTATTATTCCACAATTGTCAATCATTATCACCTTACTCGCTTTTCTTTTTGGTCATACCTACAAGGCCATCGTCAAGCGTGACGGCAAGCTCAAAGCATCAGATATCCTGATGCCCGCAATTTTCAGTTTGTTAATTATCACCATCGTTGTAATCTGGTTCAGTAAACCAATATTTGATGTCTAGAAAGGAGTAGTTATGACAGACAACAAAAAAGACGCCAAAAAAACGGCAAAATCCACCAAAAAAACCAATTCCACTAAAAAAACTAATTCGGCCAAATCTAAAAAATCCACTATAGACAAATCTGCCAAAACTAAAACAAATTCCGTCAAAGGCAAAAAGAATCAACCTACTAAAACCAATTCAACTAAGAATGTCAAGGCTGATAAGCCGAATAACACCTATCGCAATCTTACCTTGACCTTCGCCATCCTTGCATTTATTTGCTCTGGTATATCGTTAGCTGCCAGCACCACAGACATTTTCAAACATGTCAACTGGGCTTCATTTGATAATAATAATTACATCAGCTTCTCAGAGGGGACTATAGCAGAAATCGCCAATAAAGTTAGCCCTAGTGTCGTGTCCATTTTAACGGAAACTCGCGTCCAAAGTTGGTATGGACAAAGCTCCACTTCTACTGCTGCTGGCACCGGTGTCATTGTTACTAAGGATGGCTACGTTCTCACCAATAAACACGTCATAGATGGTGCTAGTAAGGTCAGCGTCGTATTAGACAGTGGCAAAACATACGAAGCCTCCGAAGTAGAAGTTATCGGTACCGACCCTTCCAACGATATCGCCTTCCTTAAAATTAAAGGTGCCACCGATCTTCCAGCCGTCACTCTCGGCGACTCAAAAACTCTCAATATCGGCCAACAAGTCATTGCTATCGGCAACGCACTTGGTCTTTATCAAAACACCGTCACGGAAGGCATAATCTCTGGTACTGGCCGCACCATCACTGCCTCTGACAGCTCCGGTCAAAATTACGAGCGTCTCACTGACATGATCCAAACCGACGCCGCCATCAATGCCGGCAATTCTGGTGGTCCATTAGTCAACGCAGCTGGGCAAGTCGTAGGCATTAATACTGCGGTTGGATCTGGCAATAGTCTTGGTTTTGCTATACCCATCTCAAGTATCAAGGGTATGTTAGATTCCTTAATTAAGACTGGCAAATTGGAACGTGCTTATATTGGTGTCTATTACGATTCACTCACCCCTCAGTTAGCTAAAAATTACAACTTAGACGTCACCATGGGAGCCTATGTTCACAATAGCAACGGTGCCGGCGTCATCGCTGATTCTCCTGCCGAAAAAGCTGGCATTAAAGACGGCGATATTATCGTTCGCGTCAACGGTGCAAAAGTTGGCGAATCTGGCTCCCTTAGCACCCTCATCGGCGAATACGCTCCTGGCGATACCGTTACCTTTACTATCATTCGCGATGGCAGCGAAAAGAACATTGATATCACTCTTGGCAATTATCCTACTACCACTACGCAAACAAAAAACTAATCAGTATAATTAGATAGGGCACCTAGCTTCTGCATTTTACTTTTGAAATAGTAATATATAGTTTTCTCTTTTTACTAATTTATACTTTTTAGCATAATTAACGATTTTTTCATGTTGCGATGGATCCGCTTCCAATATTAAATATTCCGCCTCGCAACCATCAATCAGCCGATAAATCAACGCCAATCCATCCTCCTCCGCAAATAGTGCCATCTCTGGCTCATACTTAATTTCTGGCGAAGTCCATTCCCATTTTCTATCTACATACGGCAAATTCGCTACTACAATATCCGCCACACCATGATAATCATCAAGCAAATCACTAGCTATAAATTTCACCTTTGCCCTCAATTCGTCAGCATTATCTTGTGCCACCCTCAAAGCTTTCAGAGATTTGTCAATTCCTATTATCTCCGCCGCATCAGTTTCTAATGCTAAAGTTATCGCAATACAGCCAGACCCTGTCCCCACATCTACTATCGTCTTCCCTTCAACATTCATCTCTTTCACCAAACCAATAATGTTCTCCGTTTCTGGACGGGGAATTAGTACATCCCGATTCACCTTAAAATCTCTACCATAAAATTCTTTTTTACCAATAATATATGCTACCGGCACCCTTCTCAAACGAAGCTCCACCATCATATCCAGCATCTTCAACTCATCTTCCACTAAATCCTGCTCCGCACACAACACCAAATCACTCCGGTCCTCCTTACCTAGTACCGTCATCATAAAAATTTCTGCATCTAATCTAGTAGTGATCTTACTAGCCTGTTTCAGCCAAGAGTTCACGTTCATGTTTTACCAGTTCCGTAATTATATCTTCAATATCACCATCCATCACCGCGCCAATATTTGAACGCGAATAATGAATCCTATGATCAGTTACCCTATCTTGCGGAAAATTATACGTCCGTATTTTTTCCGATCTATCACCAGTGCCGATTAGAGATTTTCGCGCATCCGAAGCACTTTTCTGATCCTCTAACTTCTGTTTTTCCACCAAACGAGAACGCAAAATCGCCATTGCTTTTACTCTATTTTGCTGCTGACTTCTCTCGTCCTGCATTGCCACCATAATACCTGTCGGCAAATGCGTAATTCTTACTGCCGAATCTGTCGTATTCACCCCCTGCCCCCCATGCCCACCAGAACGATAAATATCGATTCTCAAATCTTCTGGCTTAATTTCTATTTCAGACTCCTGCGCCTCCGGTAATACTGCCACTGTCACGGTAGAAGTATGTATCCGTCCCTGAGATTCCGTTACCGGCACTCGCTGCACCCGATGCACCCCACCCTCAAACTTCAGCTGCCCATATGGCCTATCGCCAGTCACTCTAAAAATCACTTCCTTCATCCCGCCAGCTTCGTTTTCATTAGCAGAAACCTGCTCCACTTTTAGTCCATGCCCTTCACAATAATGCAAATACATACGGTATAATTCGCTCGCAAACAAAGAAGCCTCATCGCCACCAGCCCCCGCTCTAATTTCCACTATCGCTACTTTATCATCATCTGGATCTTTTGGAATTAACATTTCATCTAGTTTTATCTGGCTCGTTTCCAATTCTGCTTTAATATTTTCAATATCAGCCTTCGCTAAATCTCCCAGCTCTGGGTCAGATACTAATTCTTCTGCCTCTTTCAGATTCTCCTCCAGCTGACCAATTTTCTGCGCTGTCGCCACAATTTCATTCAGCTCCGACAACCGCCGCGACTTCCCTGCAAAATCTGGACTGGCATACGCATCAGGCCGCGCCAAAAAATCTTCTATCTCTTTTATTTCATCTTCAAAAGTCTTGATTTTATCTTGCATATATACTACAATTGTATCATAAATATTGTATATTTATAATCATTTTTAAAGTTAGGACATGTGCCTAACTTTAAAAACATCCAAAGTTTCTTTTCGTTGGGACTTTTCTTTTCAAAGAAAAGCCCAGTTTACT
>JAFWMC010000014.1 GCA_017510805.1 Candidatus Saccharimonadota bacterium | reverse complement strand
TTGCTGCTTGGCATCACCGTTGCCACGTATATAGGTCTAGTCATCAGTAATAACGCATCAAAATCTAGCAGCTCTAGCACCGACACCTCAAAAACCGACGAAATTTACCAGCGTTATACCGCCAAGTCCGAGGAGCTAAACACTCTCTCCACCAGCATTGCCCCCACCTATTTTGAAGAATTCAAGGGCTACAAATCTAATGTTAAGGCCTACAACGAGGAGTCCGCTAATGGCTCTGGCCTCCAGACCGAAGATATCAAAGTTGGCGATGGCACCGAAGTCACCTCCGA
This sequence comes from Candidatus Saccharimonadota bacterium, assembly GCA_017510805.1. Classification (GTDB taxonomy): domain Bacteria; phylum Patescibacteriota; class Saccharimonadia; order Saccharimonadales; family Saccharimonadaceae; genus Nanosyncoccus. Next base: position 3,747 of record JAFWMC010000014.1, on the reverse strand, counting down.
ATGGCAAGATTACTTTGCCTACTATATTGGCTATTGTGCCGACGAATCCGTATTTGATTCTTCCTTTGATAGCTATGAAAATCCCACCACTTTGAAAGCTCCAATTTCCGGCAATCAAAGTCTCATTGCCGGCTGGTCTCAAGGTGTCCTTGGTATGAAAGTTGGTGGTGTCCGCCAAATCACCATGCCAGGCGAGCTAGCCTATGGTGAAACTCGCGAAATCTGTGGCGGCACCAATAAGCCTCTCCGCTTTATCATCATGGCCATTGAGCCAGGCGAAGATTATCGCAAGCTTAATAGCGAGCTAAACGATATCATCGCCGAATATTCCGCCGCCGCCAGTGCCAGTAACTAGTGCAAAGTCAAAAATAGCATCAAAACCCCGCTTGTCTCCAAGCGGGGTTGATGTAGGGTCATTCATTACTGTAAATTTCACCATAAAACAGCCTATCATTACCATAAAGCGCTGAACGCCCAGGGTCTAAATATGCATAAATATATCTAGATCCACTCCGTTGCACACATTGCATTATGCCCTCCAGAACAAACTCCGAGACTTTGACTTCTTCGCCATTCAGCAATGCTTTACGCATTGGATTATAGAATTCGTCCTTAGTTGGGCTATTATATACCTCTTCATCTGGCTTCCAGCTCAAAATCTCGTCACTATCCTTATTTTTTGCGTAAAATTCCGGGATAATATATCCGCCCACCGCTACTTTCAGGCTAAAACCTTCGTGTTGGTAGCGATCTTTCTCTTCGCTGCTCCAGTAGATACCATTTTCATCCTGTACCATTCCGCAATCTTCCAGGTACGACGACAAGTCCACTATTCCATCCTCGTAATATCCTAGCTGACCAATTTCCGTCAATTTTAAAATATCCTCGCCTTCAAATAGCTGATGGAATGTATTTAGCTGGGCATAGTCAATCAGTAACTCTTGGCTGTCAACGCAGATTTTTGCTAAAGGTTTCTCATCCACTATCAAATAATTTGCCTCCGACCTGTCGTTCTTTGCTAGGCTTTGATATTTATCCTCACTTACATAGTAAAGACAGGTTGGATATCCCTGAAAACTACAAATCTGAACAGTCCTAATCTGCCCATCTGCTACACAAAATGCCATGCTTGGTCCGACTTCCGGTGTAAACTGGAAAGTTTTTCTTACGCTATAATCCACCAGCGTACTGACAGACGTCTCTACTGTGCGATAGTCAATTCCCAGCTCATGTAAGTCCACCTCTAGCAAATCTTTGTCTTCCGTGTTTTTGCCCTCCTCCTTTTCTGCATTTATCAATTGGATAACCTCAGCTGCCACTTTTTTACGATAATCGATTACGCCGACTATCAATAACGCTACGATTGGTGAAAGTACAATCAGGAATAATATCTTCCCAATCAGTTCATTTATCAGTTTAATTCTCTCTTCTTTCATAAAATCCCTCCCATTTTTTGAAATTGTTGAAAACCCTACATTTTTAAAGTACTACCCCATATTATATCATAAATCATAAAAATAAGCAAGAAAACTATGGACAAAATCGCAAAAGTATGCTATAATAGAATTAAGGTTAGTGGAGGATAAAAACTCTGGTAATCTGGTAACTAAAAATTCATACTAATAAAGGAGGGATATTATGTATGATTTAAACTTAATAATTTGGTTTGCTTTGCGGGCTGTCCCGCTTGCGGTAGTATGGCTTGCCACTTTGTCGTACATCGTCAAAAATGAGTATGACAATTGTCATGTGAACTGGCAGGAAGGTCTGGTTGAAGAAAACGAGACCAGGCCTGGCAGCCGAATCGCATGTGTCATCGGAGCGGCAGCCGCCAGTATCGCGCTTATCAGCGTGATCATGAGTGGCTACGCGTTCAGGTATGTCTGGATGCGAAGTGCGTTTATGATTTGCTTCGGCATCACTGCGGCACTATATATGTTCGTCTACGACACAATAGTAGACGATCTGCATGAAAAATGCATTGCTCGCAACCAGCTTCGCCTAAAGCGCCTTCTAGCGCAACGTGAAAAGGATAGGCGGATCCATTTCAGCCGAAGGTTCAATAATACTATTGAGCCGAAATGGATGAACGTCATTACGCTCAACAGCGAATGGCTGCAGCCGGAAGCCAAGCAGGCGGAAATCATTGATTTCCCGCAGCAACATACCAACAACTAGCACCTTAAAACTCCCAGAGTAAAATCTGGGAGTTTTTCATGCTATAATGAATATATGAAGCAAACCTTTTTCTTTTATGATCTCGAAACTTCCGGCCTCAGCCCCAGAGAAGACAGAATTATGCAATTCGCCGGCATTCGCACCGATACCGATTTTAATCAAATCGGCGAGCCAGTCAATCTTCTCGTCAAACTAAATGACGACACTCTCCCCAGTCCCTACGCCATCATGACTACCGGTATTACCCCCCAGCAAACCCAGCAGGATGGCCTCACTGAGGCAGAGCTATCCCACTTTCTCCAAGATGAAATTTTCACGCCCGGCACTTGTGTCGTTGGCTATAATTCCATCCGCTTTGATGATGAGTTTATGCGTCATCTTTTCTGGCGCTGTTTTTACGACCCTTACGAATGGCAATGGCAAGACGGCCGCAGCCGCTGGGACCTTCTGGATGTCGTGCGTCTCACTCGCGCATTGCGCCCAGAGGGAATTAATTGGCCAGTCACCAAAGATGGCAAAGCTACTAATCGTCTGGAATTATTGACCAAGGAAAATGGCATCACCCATGCTCACGCCCACGACGCACTTTCTGATGTGGAAGCGCTAATTTCCGTCACCAAGCTCATCAAAGAGCATCAGCCGCAATTATACAATTATCTTTTTGAAATGCGAGGCAAAAAGAAACTTCAAAAAATGATTAATCTTGATGATAAAAAACCTTTCGTTTATGCTTCTGGTCGTTACTCTGCCGACCACGAAAAGACCACCATCGCCTTTCCCCTCGCCCCCGGCCGTAACGGCAATGTCCTCGTATTTGATCTTCGCTACAACCTTGACGAGATTATTAATAATGACAATTATTTCCCAATTGTTAAAGAATTAGCCTACAACAAATGTCCAGCCGTTGCTCCTCTTGGCGTCTTAGAAAAAGATGATGGCTGGGCTAAAATTGGCATCACTAAAGACCAGCTAGACGAAAACCTTAAATCGTTATTAGCTCACCCCGAATTCGCCGAAAAAATGCGCGAGCAATATGAAAATACCCCAGAATGGCCCGCCGCTCCCGATCCAGAGTCCGCCCTCTACGACGGCTTCCTTCCCGAGCAAGATCGTATTCGTTGCAACGCCGTCCGCAATGCTGATGCTAGTAAGCTCGCCGATTTTCATCCTACTTTTACCGACCAGCGCCTGCCAGAATTACTATTGCATTACAAAGCCAAAAATTACCCTAATTCTCTTGCTGAGGACGAAGTCAAAAAATGGGAAAAATATCGTAAAAATCGCCTCACTCGCCAATCTAGCAGTTTCGCTAAAGCCATGCAGGAGCTTTCCGAGCTTTCCGCGAAAAATCAGCCCATGAAAAACGGCAATCTTCCCGACCCATTCCTGCTAGAGGAATTAAATCTCTACTACCAATCTCTCGCCAACCCAGAGTACTAAAAGTTGTAAATATTACAACATAAAATTTGCTAAAACTATCATGATTGTGCTAAAATGGATAGTAAGCATATTAAGGAGAGTAATATTTCAATGAGCACTAAAATTCGTCTGGGGGGGGGGGTATAAAAG
>JAFWMC010000013.1 GCA_017510805.1 Candidatus Saccharimonadota bacterium | reverse complement strand
TTCAGAATACACTAGTACAGACCAATCTATCCAAAATACCAATAAGTATGCTTCTGTACCCACATCTGGTAATGAAGTCTTACTCACTCAGGATACTACTGGTACTTCTAGTACTACCATCTACTATGGAGTATTAGCAGACAGAGATATACCTGCAGGAAGTTATGGTAATACAGTGCTTTATACTGCCCTAGCAGAACAGCCAAGTGAGATCAGGGTAACTAGTCTTAATGCCAGTACTGGTACTGTTTCTAGAGATCCTGCAGTAATAGACATATCCAGTACTACTTCCTTACATAGTACCGTTACTATCTACACCAGTATTAATACCGCAAGTGATAGTCTAGGTACTGCTTCTGTAGTCTTTAAAGATAATAGCAATAATGCAGCAGGTACCGTAGAAGACACTAATTGTACTAACCCAGTAGTTAGTAGAGATAGTGATAACTACCTCTACATTACCTGTACTTCTCCTGCTATGCCAGTAGGGACTTATGATGTTGAGGTTACTCTAGATACTTTTGGTAGAGTCTTAACTGCAAGTAGAGCTATAGAGTATAGTGGTACGCCAATGATACAAAGTATTACCACTATGCAGCAAATGACTACGGATATTTGTAAGACTATGCCCATAGGACAGACTGTCAAGCTAAAAGATACTAGGGGTAGAGCTTATGCTGGCGGAAGTAGTGATACATATAACATTGTAAAAGCAAAGGATAATCACTGTTGGATGGCTGAAAATTTTGATTTATATAATAAGACTGTCGCGGCTGCAGATAGCGATTTTACCAGTGGAACCTATACACTACCAGCATCTTCTGACTGGAATTGGGGCGCCTTAGAAGATTACTCAACCGCAAGAATTCATCGTCCTATGAAAGCTGGCTATACCGGTCAAATTTATTATAACTGGTGCGCTGCTACCGCACTCAGTGAATGCTCTACTACTATTCAAGCGCAACAAAGCGTATGTCCAAAAAATTGGACTTTACCGTCAAAGATGCAATACCAAACATTGATGAACACATATAGTCTTAATAATGGCACAGATATAATGACTGGCAAAAATGGCTCTTCCATACTCGGACTTTCGCAGTATTTTGGCATATGGGGAGCTACCGCACCAGAAGAGCAAGGCCAAGGTGCATATACGGAACTTATTACTGCTACGCCATCAACCGAATATAAACAAACCTATCCCAATAATTCAATAATATACCTACTGCAGTATGATAGTGATAAAATAACCATGTTATCGTACTGGAAAAATAATGCTTATCCATTTCGTTGTATTGCAAGATAGTATATTATAATTATTCCGCAAGATAAAAGATTTTACAACTACTTTTCCAACCCCAAGCCCAACAACTTTGTGAAAAAATTAAAAATCATATTCCTTATTCTAAACCCTAGCCATACCTTTTGATTTCATCTACCAGATTCAAAATGTGTCATTTTTACACGCGTTCAGCTTATAAAAAGTTCCTGTTTGACTTTAGTCAAACCATAAAGAACTTTTTATAGCGACGAACGCTGTAAAAAATGACGACAGTTTAAGTCCGAAATCAAAAGCTATAGCTAGGGCTTAGAAGAAAGAACTATAGCTTTTAAGTCCCAAGGTTTCAGACCTTAGGGTTTGAAAAAGTATCATTTATAAAATCTATGCGCCACTCGGAAAGTATAATATAATATAACTATGGAAGAGAAAATTTTAAAAATCAAAGAATGGCTCGGTACTGGCAGTATCAACATTTTTGGTTTGCCCATGAGCGGCAAAGATACCGTCGGCGTGCGCCTCGCCGAGATGCTTGATGCTAAATTTCTATCATCCGGCATCATCATCCGCGCAATTGAGGAGCAGGAGCACTTGCATTATACCGAAAAGGGCAACCTTTGGCCTACCGATATGTTTCGGGAAAGAATTTTGCCATATTTAGGCCGGGAAGATTTAGCCGACTCCCCGCTCGTTTTATCATCCGTTGGTCGCTGGCAAGGCGAAGAAGATGCCGTCATGGAGGCCGCCGAAAATGCTGGTCATCCCATCAAGGCCGTTATCTCTCTTAATGTTTCTGAGTCTGATGTGATGAATCGCTGGCGCGCCGCCAAAGAATTGGGCGATCGTGGCGATAGAATAGACGACCGCAAAGAGGAAGTCTTCCAGCAGCGCATTCTAGAGTTTCGCAACAAAACTTTACCCGTCTTGCAGCATTATCATAAGCTCGGCCTGCTCCTTTCCGTTGATGCTGACGCCTCGCGCGACGAAGTTTTTAATAATGTCATTGAAGCTTTATACAACAGAAGTCAAGAGAGCTAACCTTTCCTAAGAAACGGTATCCCGGAAAAATTCAAAAAGTCAATGCCCTTGTGGCTTTACTTTTTGGATTTTGTAGGCGTTTCGTGGAAAGGTTAGCACTCTTGACAGTCTAGTGCTAATAAGCTATAATGAGATTATGGAAATCACCGAGCGCCAGCGCGAGATTTTATTCGCTATCATCGAAGAATATGCTGAAATGGCCGCTCCTGTCGGCAGCGTCACTTTAGCTAAACTTTTTGACGTTTCCAGTGCCACTATCCGTGCCGAGATGGCCAGATTAGAGGAAATGGGTCTCATCGCCCAGCCTCACACTTCTGCTGGCCGCATCCCCACCGATGCCGGCTATCGTATGTATGTTAATTCTCTCGCCGAGCAGCCCGATAACGAAATCACCGAAATAGACGGCCGCCCGCTAGATAGAAGCGTGCATGCCTTAGAGATTCGTATCAACTCTCAAACTCGTGCTGATTATGCCATCCGTGGTGCCGTAGATTCTTTAGTAGAACTAACTGGTAATCTTGGCCTTGCCACCATCGGCGACCAGCTTTATCTATCTGGCATTTCTAGATTATTTACTCAGCCAGAATTTATGGATAATAATCGCGTTCAAGCCGTAGCCAAGTTACTAGACAATCTAGAGCCATGGCTCCGCGAGGCTTCCCCCGGTGAGCCACTTAATATCTTCATTGGCCAGGAAAATCCCATTGGCAAGACTTCGCAAGTTTCGCTTATTATTAGCAAGTTTCGCTCTCCCTATTCTGATAATAGTTATATTGGTATCCTCGGTCCCACTCGCCAAAATTACAGCCACGTCATGTCCCTAGTTCGCCAGGCCGGTAATATTTTAGAAGCAACACTATTATAATAAGGAGAAAATATGAAAAAGGAAGCAAAACCACAACGCCAATCTCAGCAAGCACAACAGCCAGCGACGCCTCAGGGTGAATACGAAGCTAAAATTGCCGAGCTTACTAGCGATTTACAGCGTACTCGCGCCGATTTTGAAAATTACCGCAAACAAGTAGAAATCCAAAAACTCCAGGCCATGGATGCTGCTCGCTATGCCACCATCATGAAAGTTTTGCCACTTTTAGACAATTTAGACCTAGCCATTAACGCTCACGAGCAGCTCCAGCCTTTGTTAAAAACTCTAGAAAAAACCTTAGCCGAGCTAAAATTAGAAAAAATCAATTCCGAGCCTGGCACCGAGTTTAACCCCGATTTTCACGAGGCTGTCATGATGGACGAAGGCGAAGGCGAGCACGAAGTTATCGCCGAAACTCTCCGTCCCGGCTATCTCTACGAGGGTCAAGTTCTCCGCCCTGCTATGGTTAAAGTCACCAAAAATTAGCCTCTTGCCAAAAATCATAAAAAGGTGTATAATTACAAGGTAATATCAACTCAGCAAGCAGCCGAGCCAATGGTTTATAATTGCCGAGCGTGCTTGCTATTAACCAAAGGAGCTGTAAGCATATATGAAATCATATGAACTTACTGTGATGATTCATCCAGATTTAGAGATGAATATGTCACCAGCCACCGACAAAGTCCAAAAATTAATTGAGGACAATGGCGGTAAAATTACCAAAGAAACCAACGAAGGTAAAAAGCGTCTTGCTTACAAAATAGACGGGCAAGAATTTGCTATCTACTATTACTACGAAGTAGATTTGCCGGCAGACGCCCCCGCTAAAATCTCTAATGTGCTAAACATTACAGACGAGGTCATCCGCTACTTGCTAGTGTCTGTTGATCCACGCAAAGCCAAAATGGAGGCAAAGCGTGCATCGCGCACAGAAGATGAAGATAATAACGAAGAAGCTGAAGCATCAGCAGAGGAGGAATAATTTATGGCACGCGGTTTTAGTAAGGCAATTATCACTGGCAATCTCACCAGGGACCCAGAGCTACGTAACACACCAAATGGCGCATCGGTCTGTTCATTTTCAGTAGCAGTCAACCGAAGCTTCCGCGATAGCTCCGGCACCCAGCAGGAAACTGTTTCATTTATTGACTGTGCTGCTTGGGGCAAAGCTGGCGAAATTATCGCTCAATACGCTAAAAAAGGCACCGGCATCCTCGTATCTGGTCGCCTAGACCAGCGCAGCTGGGAAGATAAAACCACCGGCCAAAAGCGCTCACGCGTAGAAGTCGTCGTAGAGGACTTTAACTTCCTCGGCGGCACCAACCAAGATGGTGGTAATAGCGGTAGTAGTTTCGGAGGCGAAGCCGCTTTTGCTAGCAGCGATGGTGCATCTTACGGAGGCGATGCATCTGCAGAAGTAGTCCCAGAGGACATTCCTGACAAGCCGATTGATTTAGGTGAAATTCCATTTTAATCATATAAAAGGGAGAAATTATGAGAAGAGTAAAAAACGATCCAAATCTATACTTTGATTACAAAGATGTCAAGACTTTGCAAAGATACATTGATGCTTATGGTCGCATTGAGCCTATCGCCAAGACTGGCCTCACCGCCAAGCAGCAGCGCCAACTTGCTGTCGCCGTCAAACGCGCAAGGCATCTAGCACTTCTACCATTTGTCGCAAAGTAAACAAGGAGAACAAATATGTTTGGTCCAACCGACCTCAAGAAAAACACGCTCATTACTTTGGATGGGCAGCCATATAAAGTCGTAGAATATTCTCAAAAAGTGATGGGCCGCGGCGGCTCTATCGTCAATGTCAAGGTAAAAAATCTTATGACGGGCGCACTCTTGCCAAAAACTTTTAAAGGTCAAGAAAAAATTGAGCCAGCCGAGGTGACAACTCGCAAGGTCCAATACCTCTATAAAGACGACGAAAAATTCTATTTCATGGATCCAGAAACTTTTGAGCAATATGAGTTATCCACTGATATGGTTGGCGATTCGTCCGAGTTTATGAAAGATGGCGACGAGATGGAGATTCAATTCTACAATGGCACGCCAATCAACTTGGTTCTACCAAAGAATCTCTGGCTCAAAGTCACCTATACCGAAACAGCCGTCAAAGGCGACACTACTTCATCTGTCATGAAAGATGCCACCTTAGAAACAGGCATCGTTATCAAGGTCCCCGCCTTCGTCAACGAGGGCGACATCGTCTCAGTTGATACGGAAACAAAATCCTATCGTGAAAGAAAGAAATAGGAGGAGCGAATGACAGCATCACGCTATGCGGGGTATCCCGGAGGCTGCTGCTGTTCGCCCCTTGGGACGCGGAAGCGAAGCGACGGAATAGTGCCGGAGCCCCGTGAAGACGGACGCGACGGACGCGACCCCGCAAAGCGTGATGCTGTTAGCCGCGCGTATTATAAGCTTGCCGATTTCACTAAGGCAATTGGTTTCTCGTTTACCGACAAAACCGTCCTCGACATCGGCTCCTCCACCGGTGGCTTCACCGAGTTTGCCTTAAGCCACGGCGCCAAAAAAGTCATCGCCGTGGAAAAGGGTACCAATCAGATGAAAGCTCCTCTGCGTCGCGACCCAAGAATAGAGCTACATGAAAAAACTAATATTTTTGATTTTAAATGTAAGGCCGATGTAATTTTAGCCGACGTTTCTTTCATCTCCTTGACAAAAGTCCTAAAGTATGCTAAAATACACTTATCGCGTAGCGATACGCAATTTCTTGTCATGATGAAACCTCAGTTTGAAGCCCGCCCAGACCAGCTAAATAAAGGGGTCGTAAAAAACGAGAAGATTCGCCGCCAAATCATCAAAGATTTTGAAGTCTGGCTTAAAATGAATGGTTTTCTCATCATAAATAAGCGCGACAATACTCTTGCTGGCAAAAAAGGTAATGTTGAAAGATTTTATCTATTGAAAAAAATCTAGCTTATGGTTATAATATAAACATGAGCTTATTACATGGCGTGGGCGATTTCTTCGCAATAGATATCGGTACAAGCGCTATCCGTATGGTACAACTAAAGGGCGATGCCAAAAACGGATGGGATCTTTTGAAATTTGCCTATATTCCTGCAGATCCAAAAATCTTAGCTGACGATAGTGAAACTGGCCAGAAGAAAAAAGGCGAGCTTATCGCTAATGCTGTCCGCCAAGCTGGTATCACCACTAAAAATGTCGCAATTGGCATGTCTTCTAGTCAGACGTTTACCACTGTTATTGAAGTTCCAAATGCCCCAGCTAAGGAGCTAGAGCAGACTGTTACTTATGAATTAGACCAGTATATTCCTATGCCTATAGACGAGGCCCAGGTGGACTACATGATATTGGGAGTCAGTCCTAATGACCCTGCCAAGGCTGAAGTATTAATTTCTTCCACCGCTACCGCCACCGCCGAGCGTTCCCTAGAAATGGTAGAATCTCAGGGGCTAAATGTCATCGCTCAGGAGCCAGAGCCTATTGCTATGGCTCGCTCATTAACGCCTATGAATATCACCGATGCTCGTATGGTTGTTGATCTCGGCGAAACCTCTACTGATTTAGTTGTAGTTTATCATGGCACGCCTCGCTTGGTGCGTTCTATCCCTGGCGGTATGCAATTATTCTCCAAAACTTTAGCTAATAATCTTCAAATAGAGCCAGCCCAGGCCCGCCAGTTTATCTTAAAATTCGGCCTCGCCCAGGATAAACTTGACGGCAAGGTCTACCAAGAGCTTGAATCTACTCTAGAAATTTTTGCTTCAGAGCTAATGAAATCCGTTCGTTTCTTTCAGGGTAAATATACCAATGTTCCGCTAGGCGGGATTATACTTTCTGGTTTTGCCGGAATGATTCCTTTTATTGATGCTTATATTCAGATGCGTACGAATATTGCTACTGTCCAGGGCAATCCATGGCAATATGTCAGGGTTACGCCAGAGCAGCAGCAATTGTTAATTAATGTCGCTAGCGAATTCGCCGTAGTTATTGGCCTCGCAGAAAGGAGTAATGATTAATGCACGAAATTAATCTTGTCCCAGAAATCAAAACTCAAATGATTAAAACCTTGAAGTTGCGCAATCTCATCTGTTTTATCTGTATCATTGTTGCTGCCGCTTCCATTGGCATGGTAGCTATTTGCGGAGCAATCGTTGGTGGCCAAAATATTGCCATGGCTAGTAAAAAGGCCAAGATTGATGAGATGTCCGAAAAACTTAGCCAGTATAGCAACCTAGGTGAATTTCTTACCATCCAGGGGCAGCTAAACGGTATTTCCACTATTGACGACGAGCGCCAAGTTCTCTCTAGAGTGTTTAATGTTCTTGATTCTATGGTACCTCGCGGCAGTGATAAGGTAGAAATTTCCGAGCTTAACATTGATTTACAGACCTCTACCATTAGTATGGATGCCCAAGCAGACGCCGGCCAGGATCCACTCATTGATTATCGCGTGCTTGAATCATTTAAAAAAGGCGTAGGTCTTACTAAATACGATTATGGCCGCTATGTTGACGAAGGTGGCGAAGAAATTCCTACCATTTGTATCGTTGAGTCAGATTCAGACGGTAACATTTATCAGGAAAATGGCTCTATCTATGCACTTTGGTATAAAAATCAAGAAGGTTGCAATCCTACCGCCGAAGCTCTAGCTGCTGAGCAGTCCGAGGAAGAATCCAATGAGGAAAATGAAGAAAAAACAGAAAATGAAGAAGAGGACGAGGAGGAGAAAAACCAAGACGAGCAAGTTAAAATTTGGCGTACGCCGCAATTTAACGAGTGGTATAAAGACGAAAAAATGTCTCTAGAGGGCACTATTGAGAACGTCCCCCATTTTGAAAGTAAATGCATTAACTATGCTGGCATAGAAACGGAAAATAGTAACAACGTACGCTGGTCTGCTTCCAACGAAGATTGTATGTTTACCGAAGATGGTCTGTCAGTTCAGGATTCTTCTAATGGTAAAGACGCCAATGACAATCTAGTCTTGCGCTTCTCGGCCTCAGTAGAAGTAAATCCAGCTATCTTCAATTTTCAAAATAAACACATGATGATAATCGGCCCAGTTGGCCAGGACGTGACAGATTCTTACAAACAAATAGAAGGCATGTTTGCAAAGAGGGCAGAAGATTGCGCTGAAGGAGACCTTGAATGCGCCACAAACACCGTTAACGCTACAGGAGAACAAAAATGAAAGACAAAATCCAAGATTTATTAGATAAAATTCTGAGGCGTGGTAGTAAATCCACTGATAAGCGCGTTAGGATTTCCAAAGCTCAGCAGCAGATGATGATTATCGTGGCGGCCACCTCCGTAGTATTTGGTATCTGTATTGTTTTAACTATTCATTTTGTACAATATATGTTTTTCAATGCTAAAGTTATCAACGAAGAGGATGCCTCTATTGCTAATTACGGCAAAACCATTAAAAGCTCTGGCGCTTGTCTTGTTAAAGACGCCAATGGCAACATCACCAATGAAGAATTGCTAGCTTGCGACCCAGACAAAACTCCTCTTTCAAAGACGACTGGCACTTTACGCTATAATGTCCTAGTGAATATGGCTCAAAACGAGAATCTAGAATCTGTTGCTAGGGAGCATCTTTCTGATTGCTACGAAAATGGCAAAAGAATTGATTATACTAAAAAATACGAGCAGGCTACTTCAGAAAGTGACAAGGAGCTATATCTTTCAATGGTCAAAATGTGCTCGGCTTTACGTGTCATCCCAGATGCCTTGCCAGCCCAAAGAAACGACGAAGCGTTACTTGCTAGCCTTAACGAAATATTTATCCTTTCAGATTGGCAACCAGAGTCTCTTACCCCGGGTGATTCGGCAGATTCCAGCAGTAGCGACGAAGACAACACTAGCATTGGGCAGATACCAGTTACCTTATCTGTAGAAGCAAATGCCCAGACTACTATGCGTGTTTTGCAAAATATTGAAAAATCCATTCGCACTTTCCAGCCCACACGTGCTACTATTAGCTGGAGTACCTCTGGTCTTAGTCTGCAATCTTTAGCAAATGCGTATTATATTGAAAACAGTGCACTCGTTGAAACTACTACCACTGTTCGCGCTGCAGCACCCAAAAAAGGAGGTAATTAATGAAGCAGTCTGATATTATCACCGTTGTTATTATTGCCGTAGTTGGTACTATTGCCGCCTATTTTGGCGTAAATATGCTTTTGGGCAACCCTGCAGATGCTACTTATCAATTTAAGATTATAGAGGGCATATCTGCCGACCTAGCTAGCCCCGACCCAGAAGTTTTCAATAAAGACGCCATAAACCCCACCATTGAAGTCTACGTTGGTGATTGTCAAGATGTTGACCAAAATGGCATTATTGACAAGGCCGAGTTAGTTAACTGTGGCAAGTTAGATGTCAGTGAGCTTGAAAAAGAAAAGCAAGACGAAGAGGAAGATACCGAGCCTGAGGAAGATACCACTCAACCCAAGAAAGAGGATGATGATGCTGAGGAGGAGGATTAAACTTTGGCATTACTTACTAAAGATGCACAGGAAAAAGTTGTTCAGCTTCTGATAGCAGAAGGTTTAGTTAATGCTGAAGCCGTCAAGCAGGCCCAAGCCGAAGTCGCTAAATCTCGGCAGCCAATCTTAGCCTATCTCACCTCGCAAGGCATCACCAATGATGAAGCTGTCGCCCACGCGACGGCCGATGTTATGGGTGTCCCCTATGTCAATCTTAAAAATGTGCGCATGGACCAAGAAGTCCTGCTTAATCTCCCTAAAGAAGTTGCCGACCGTTCAATGGTTGTGCCTCTTGGCGAGCTAAACGGCCAATTGGTTGTCGCCATGCTAGACGTTTCCAATATTCAGGCTACCGACTATCTCTCCACTTTGACGCGCAAGCCCATCAAAGCCGTCATGGCTTCAGAAGAGGGAATTAGGGCAATCTTAGCACAGTATACCGGTGATTTCTCTAGCGTAGAAAAGGCCGTTTCAGTTTCCAGCGAGGAACAGCAACAAGCTGCCGCCGCCGCTAACTCTTCAGACGTTAAAACTATCGCCCAAGATTCCCCCATTTCCAAGGCTCTCACCACTATCCTTGATTATGCCGTCAAGGCCAAAGCTTCAGATATCCATATAGAGCCTCTTGAAAACTCCCTTGTTATTCGTATGCGCATTGACGGCGTACTTCGTCAAATTATGAAACTTGAAAAATCCATTGAGCCAGCCTTAGTATCAAGAATCAAAATCCTATCTAGCCTCAAGATTGACGAACATCGCATCCCTCAAGACGGTCAATTTACTGTGGCGGTAGGTGACAAGGAAGTAGACCTTCGTATTGCTATTTCGCCAGTTGTCTGGGGTGAGCAAGTTGTCATTCGTCTACTTGATAAAACTGGCACCACGCTAGACGTAGAGCAGATGGGTATGACTGGCCACTCTCTGAAAATGGTACTAGACGGCATCTCCAAACCTAACGGTATGATTCTAACATCCGGGCCTACTGGCTCTGGTAAGTCCACTACGCTTTATGCATTGATCTCTCGCATTAAGTCAGAAAAAATCAACATCGTTACGCTAGAGGATCCAGTTGAATACAAAATGGATGGAGTTAACCAAATCCAAGTCAACGTTGATGCCGGGCTTACCTTTGCCTCTGGTCTTCGTTCTATTCTTCGTCAAGACCCAGACGTGGTAATGGTTGGCGAGATTCGCGATGCCGAAACAGCTAATCTTGCTGTGCAAGCTGCGCTTACTGGCCACTTAGTATTATCTACTTTACATACCAACTCCGCCGCAGGCATTATGCCACGTTTTATTGATATGGGTATTGAGCCTTTTCTTCTGGCATCTACTTTAAATACCGTTATTGGCCAAAGATTAGTTCGCCGTGTCACCGATAAAAGGGAGGCTTATCAATCTAGTGAATTAGAAACAAAAGTTATTAATGATGTAGTTGGACACTTATTACCAAAAAGCCAGCAGGAGGTAGGGCTAGTTAGTGATGATTTAGGCTATCCAGGATTGCCACTCGCCGGGCAAAAATCATACACTCTTGTCAAAGGTATTGACGACCGCGATACTCCTGGCGGATACAAAGGTCGTGCTGGTTTATATGAAACTATCGCTATTGACGAAGATATCCAAAAATTAATTACCCAGCAAGCTACTTCCACCGAGCTCATGAAACTCGCCAAGGAAAAAGGCACCATTACCATGCGCGAGGATGGTATGCTCAAGGCTCTCACTGGTGTCACCACTATTGAAGAAGTTAATCGTGTCGCATCTGACTTGGCATAAAAAAATGCTTATGCTATAATAAAAATATGGATAATAATGGGCAAACTCAATCAACACCAACACCGCAGCAATCACAGGCTCAAAACACTCAGCCAGCTGCGCCCCAGCAGACAGTCACCACTTCGGCCAACGCCGCTGCCGCTGCTGCTGCCAATGCGCCTACTCAAGTTCCAACCAAAGTCCGCATTGAAAATCTATTAGAGGAATGTATTAAGCGTAACGCTTCAGACCTTCATCTGCAAGTTGGACTTAATCCGATTTTGCGTGTAGATGGCGCCCTGGTTCCAGTACCCAATACCCCAATCCTCACCGAGAATATGGTAAATACTCTTATCTTCGCTACGCTAGATTCCATGCAGCGCGAAGTCCTCATGAAAGATAAAGAATTCGACTATTCCTTCGCTTTTGGTCAGCTCGCGCGTTTTCGCGTAAACGCTTTTAATGAGCGTGGTCATCTTGCCGCCGCCTTCCGTCTTATTCCTTCCAAAATGCCTACAATTGATGAATTGGGTATGCCTCAAGTTGTATCTACTTTTGCCGATTATCCTCGCGGCCTTGTGCTTGTTACTGGGCCTACCGGTTCTGGTAAGTCTACTACTCTTGCCGCTCTCGTTAA
This sequence comes from Candidatus Saccharimonadota bacterium, assembly GCA_017510805.1. Lineage (GTDB taxonomy): Bacteria > Patescibacteriota > Saccharimonadia > Saccharimonadales > Saccharimonadaceae > Nanosyncoccus. The sequence continues at coordinate 2,070 of JAFWMC010000013.1, read as the reverse complement.
TAAAATCAACGAAAATAAAGCTGTCCATATTATTACCATTGAGGACCCAATCGAGTTTACCCACACTTCTAAACGTTCTGTCGTTGCTCAGCGGGAAGTACACTACGATACTTATTCTTTCTCCCGTGCATTGAAGTCTGTTCTTCGTGAAGACCCAGATGTAGTCCTTATCGGCGAGATGCGCGACCTAGAAACAATTTCCGCCGCCATCACTATCGCCGAAACAGGTCACTTAGTTTTTGCTACTCTTCACACCAACTCTGCTGCCCAATCTATTGACCGTATGATTGACGTCTTCCCAGCTCACCAGCAGCCACAGATTCGTTCCCAACTTTCTAACATTCTAATGGCGGTCTGTTCCCAGAGATTAGTTCCTGCTATTGGTGGTGGTCGCGTTTGTGCTGCTGAGATTATGGTTGCCAACTCTGCCGTCCGCTCTATCATTCGTGAGGGCAAGACCCACCAGCTAGATACTACCATCCAAACCGGTGCTTCCGAAGGTATGCAGACAATGGATCGCACCTTAGTCAAACTTGTTCAATCTGGTACGGTCACTTATGATGATGCTCGTGAATATGCTGTAGATGTTGCCGAATTTGATAGATTAGCTAGAGGATAGATAATCAATGAAAACTTTCCTCTACAAAGCACGAGATGGCAAAACTGGCAAAATTGTCAAGGGCAGTCTCAAAGCCGAGACCGAGCGTTCTGCTGGCAAGCTTCTAATTGAGCAAGGTTATACTCCGCAGACTATCAAGGAGGAGGAAGAGGGCACCTTTACCAAGCAAAAAGTTTCCAGCAAAGACCGCGTAGTCTTTACTCGCCAATTCGCCACGCTTATTGGTGCTGGTTTGCCACTTTCCGCTAGTTTGCAGACCGTCGCCAACCAGACAGAAAGCAAACCTATGCGGCGCGTCATTGAGGATGTTCTTGTCCAGGTTGAAGGTGGCAAATCTCTCTATGATGCCTTCTCCGAACATAAAGATGTCTTTAATAATGTTTATCTTTCACTTATCCAGGCTGGCGAAGCATCTGGTACTCTAGACGAATCTTTGAAGCGCCTTGCATCTCAAGAGGAGAAAGACCAAGCTATGATATCTAAGATTCGTGGCGCACTTACTTATCCAGCCATTGTTCTCCTAGTTATTATTGTAGTCGTGGTCTTTATGATGGTTGTAGTTGTCCCGCAAGTACAAAATCTCTACAGCGATCTTGGTAAAGAGCTGCCCTTTATTACCGCAGTATTAGTCGCCGTTGCTAACTTTATCATAAGTTATTGGTATATTGTTTTACTTATTGGCGCAGCAATTATTGGTGGTCTAGTTGCTTTTTCCAAGACCGATACTGGACGTGGCTTCTTTGACGTCTTTAAACTTAATGTCCCCCTATTTAAAGGATTATTTTTGCGCCTATACAACGCCCGTTTTGCTCGCACTGCTCAAATTTTGCTAGCTACTGGTGTGCCAATGCTTGACACCTTAGATATCGCCGGTGCAGCCATTAATAATAAAGTAGTAGAGGATCAAATTAAAATCGCCGCTACTAAAGTAAAAAGTGGTAAGCCTCTTTCCGAGGGATTATCAGATAGAGATTATATCATGCCTCTAGTGCCACAAATGGCCTCTATCGGTGAGCAATCCGGTAAAATTGACGAAATGCTTGGTAAGGCTGCCCAAGTTTACGAAGACGAGCTAGATGAACGTATCGCCACCTTATCCACTGCTATTGAGCCTATCTTAATGGTAGTTTTAGCCATCGTTGTAGGTGGTATGGTCGCCGCAATTCTATTCCCGATCTATTCACTTGTAAACGATGTTCAAGTGTAGTATAATTAACATAAGTATATTTATAAGTGGACAATAAATAAGAAAGGACTAAAATGCCAAAACAATTAATAAAAACTAAGCGTGGCTTTACCATTATTGAGGTTGTGCTCGTGCTGGCTATTGCTGGCCTTATCTTCATGATGGTCTTTATTGCCTTGCCGGCACTCCAGAGATCACAAAGGGATACTCAGCGCACTAATGATATGTCAAGGTTCATGACGCAGCTCACCCAATACCAGTCTAA
>JAFWMC010000012.1 GCA_017510805.1 Candidatus Saccharimonadota bacterium | reverse complement strand
GTGAAGGTGCCATCTTCATTGGCGTAATTTTCTAAGACGGCGACGATGGTGCGAGCAAGGGAGATGGCTGTACCGTTTAAGGTGTGGACAAATTCTATACTGCCGTCTTTTCTACGGACACGACAATTGACGGCGCGGGCTTGGAAGTCAGTACAATTAGAGCAAGAAGTAAGCTCTTGATACTTCTGATTAACTGGGGACCAATATTCTAAATCGTATTTTTTAGCGGCGGGAGCGCCAAGGTCGCCAGCGGCAATATTGATAACGTGATAAGGAATATTTAACTCTTGCCAAATTTCTTCCTCAATACTGAGGATTTTTTCGTGTAATTCTTTAGATTGCTCTGGTAAGCAGAAGATATACATCTCTAGTTTGTTGAATTGGTGTACACGGAAAAGTCCACGAGTATATTTGCCATAAGTGCCAGCTTCTTTTCTAAAGCAAGCAGAATAGCCGGTATAAAGTAAAGGTAAATCTTTTTCATCTAAAATTTCGTCCATATGATAGCCAGTGAGAGGCATTTCGGCGGTGGCGATGAGGGCTAGATCTTCGTTTTCTACGAAATATTCGTCGGATTGGTCGCTTGTTCTAGGATTGAATCCACAGCCTTCCAAGATGCGAGATGAGACTAAATCTGGCACGGTCATATAATTAAAACCTTTTTCAATGACTTTTTTCATGCCAAATTGGAGCAGGGCATTTTCTAGCAGAGCCAAATCACCTTTAAGGTAATAAAATTTCGCACCGGCAACTTTGGCGCCACGCTCAAAATCTACCCAGTTTCTTTTGGTGGCAAAATCTAGGTGGTCTACACCAGACTTTTTAGGTTCGCCCCATTTTTTAACTTCTACGGAGTTTTCCTCTGGGCCAAGCGGGACATCATCAAAGATAATGTTTGGAACGGTCTTTAATACGATTTCTAACTCATTTTCAATTTCTTTAAGTCCGGCCTCTTCAACGGTGAGTTTTTCCTTGATTTCTTTCCCTTTTTTGATTAAATCGTCGGAAGGTTTGCCGCCTTTCATCTGGGAAGCGATATCGTTGCGGTCTTTACGCAGAGTTTCCACGACCTTTAGGTGTTCTTTGCGTGAATCGTCTAATTTTAATAGCTCGGCGATATCTACGCTGTAGCCCTTTTCCCTAGCGGATTTGGTAACTAAATCTTGATTATCTCTGATAAAATTAACATCTAACATATTAATATAATTATATCACAGTATGGTATAATGATAGAGACATGTATGATAAATTTACTGAATTTTTGAAAGACAAACAACACATTTGTATAATTCAGGCGGAAAACCCTGATGGGGATTCGCTTGGCTCCGCATTGGCGCTAGATTATTTGCTGGGCGATAAGGAAGTTTCTCTCTATTGTCCGGTGGACATTCCCAAATATATGCATTATTTTGAAGATTGGTCTAGGGTGGAAAATGAATTTGATTATAAAGCGGATGGCTATATCATTGTGGATACAGCGGCGAGCGTCTTGCTTTCTAAATTGCTGGACGACGTTGCCATTAAAAATTGTTTATATTCGCGGCCGGTGTTTGTGTTTGACCATCACGAGACGGAAGATGATTTAGAATTTCCGCACGAGGCGATTATTGAGCCTCTGCCAGCGTGTTGCTCGTTGATTTACAAGGTGGCGATTGCCCTAAAAATGCCAATTGATGAAACTTGCGCTAAATATTTAATGAGCGGAATTATGTCTGATACTTTGGGTTTGACATCTCAGTCGGTAACGGCAGAAACTTTTGACGATATGGCAGGGCTAACGCGGTTAGGCGCGAAACTCTGGCGAATAGAGGAGGCGCGCCGCGAGTTTATGAAAAAGTCCCAGCGGATTTTGGACTTTAAGGCGGATTTGATTAAGCGAGTAGAGTATTCTTTGGATGGGCAGCTAGCGACGGTGCATATTCCATGGGAGGATATTGAGGAGTATTCTGATGAATATAATCCAAATGTGTTGATTATTGAGGAATTGCGGTTAGTGGAAGGAGTAAAAGTGGCAGTAGCGATTAAAACTTACCCAGATGGTAAAGTCACTGGTAAGATTCGTTCTGATGTGCCAATTGCGGATAAAATTGCGGGATATTTTGGCGGGGGCGGACATCCATATGCCGCAGGATTTCGGACTTATGATACGACTTATGACGAAGTCGTAAGTGAATTGGTGAAATTTATACCAGAATTATTAGAAAGCTAGATTTTTTCCACGAAACGCCTCCAGTTTATGAAAAATTCTAGCTTTCTACGTCTGCTATATCTATTTCGCCAATGAGCTTGACTGATTCCGTTTCTGGCAAGGCCTCCACATCTTTGAGTTTTCGTTCAATTTGACGGGAAGTAGTCTCGGCGGAGCCGATTTTATTAGCAGTTTCCTGAAGCTTCTTTTTGGTTTGGGCGAGAAGATCGCCAAATTTAGAAAATTGCGATTTGACGGCGCCGAGCGTTTGCCAGACTTCTGATGAACGCTTTTCAATGGCAACAGTACGAAAGCCCATCAAGAGGCCAGATAATACTACTGGCAAAGTGGAGGGGCTAGCAATGCTAATGTTGTATTTTTGGCGAATTTCGTCAGAAAGGCCGGGGATGCGTAAAATTTCGGCGTATAAACTTTCGGTAGGGACAAACATCATACCGATGTCGGTAGTCATCGGTGGATCAAGATATTTAGTGCTGATTTTCTTGGCTTGCTCTTTTACATCCGTAGCCAGCGCTTTCTGATATTTGGCGATTTCAGCTTTATCGCCATTATCATAAGCGGCAATTAGGCGAGAGTAATTTTCTACGGGGAATTTGGAATCAATAGGCAGATAGACGGGGTTGTCTTCGTCTTTTCCAGGCATTTTGACGGCGAATTCTACTCTATCGGATGAGCCTTTCTTGGTGGCAATATTTTCCTCGTATTGGCTAGCAGATAAAATATCACCAATAATGCTGCCGAGCTGGACTTCGCCATAGATACCACGGGTTTTAACGCCTTCCATGACTTTTTTAAGATCGCCTACGCCTGTGGCGAGGGTTTTCATTTCGCCAAGACCTTGGTAAACTTGGGTTAGTTGCGTGGAGATAGTCTTGAAACTTTCATTAAAGCGTTTTTCTACGGAGGCTTTTAATTTTTCATCTACCGTCTCGCGCATTTCCTCTAATTTTTTGGTGTTTTCGTCTTGGAGGTTTTTAACGCTAGTATTGACAGATTTTTGGATGGTTTCAAAATTTTGGGAAATTTCCTTACGATTTTCGCGGAATTCGCCGGAGATTTTAGGGGTGAGCTTGTCTACTTCTGATTCTATGCGAATCATGCGCTCGTTTAATTTTTTGGTGGTTTCGGCGATTTCGGTGGCGTATTTACCAGAATCATCGTTTGCATTGCCGGATTTTTTTACTACTAAAATTACAACTATGATTAATAAAATTACGTTGATGGCACCTAGCCCAATTAAAATTATTTCCATAAGTATAATTATATCATATTTTTAAAGGGGTGTTGAGATTTTACATTTTACTCTTGAAACGCCTACAAAATCCAAAAAGTAAAATTCGCTTTGCTCATGTTGACTTTTTGAATTTTTCCGGGATACTGTTTCAAGAATAAAAGTAAAATCTTCCACCCCCCTCCACAAAAAAGATATCTATAATTCTATTATATCACAAAGCTGTGCGGTTGTCAAGAGCAGCACTTAAGGTGATTTGGTCGGCGTAAGATAAATCTACGCCCAGGGGCAGGCCGCGGGCAAGACGAGTAACCTTTAAGTCTGGAGCTTTGTCGTGGAGCATTTTTTGGAGTAAGAGAGCAGTGGACTCGCCTTCAACGGAAGGATTGGTGGCAATGATAATTTCTTTGACTGAATCTTTTTCAATGCGGTCAAGTAGCTCTTTTATATGGAGCTGGTCTGGGGTGATGCCGTCAATTGGGGAAATAGCGCCGCCAAGGACGTGGTAGGTGCCGGTGTAGCTACGAGTTTGCTCAATGGCATAAATATCTAGTGGTTCCTCTACAACTAAAATCGTGGATTTATCGCGTGTGGCATCGGCATAAAGCGGCGAAATTTCCTCGCTACTATCAATTAGTGCGAAAGTAATGGGGCAAGATTTGACGCCGTTTTTTAGCTGAGAAAGGCTATCAGAAATAGACGTTGATAATTTACTATCACTACGAAAGAGGTAGTAGGCATAACGTTCTGCCGTGCGAGGACCAACGCCTGGCAAAAGACCGAGCGCATCAATAGCGTCCTGGAGTGCTTTAGGGAGCATCAACTACATTCCCATATTGCCGAGTGCACCGCCGATGGCGCCCATCATTGGCTTCATTTTGTCGGTGGCAATTTCTTGGGCTTTGGCATAGCCGTCGCGGAAACAGTTTTCAATCCAACGCTCTAGCTCGTGGATATCATCAAAATCAATCTTTTCTGGGTCTAAAGTAACTTTTTTGACTTTTAATTCCCCGTTAATCTGAACGACAACGGCGCCATCGCCGGCCTCTACTTCAACGATTTCGTTTTTTAGCTCTTTTTGTGCTTTGCGAAGCTGATTAATCATTTTCATTTGGTCCATAGTGGCACCCATAATTTACTCCTTACTCTTTACTGTGTATAAATATATTCTATCAGATTCTTCTGATTTTGGCGAGGTAATAATGCGAGTTATTTGTAAATCGGCAGATTTTTCCCATTTACCAAGGCTAGCAATCTTTCCGGATGTTGGAGCGGAATTAGAAATTGTGATATGTTTAGCGTCTTCAAGAATTTTGTAAAAATCGTATTCGGTGGTGTTTTTAGGAACGAGAAGGGTAGTATTTTCTTCTACAAATTCGTCAATGAGGGCAAGGTCGTTGTTGAATTGTGAGGCGACGATTGGATTGTAGCGATAGCCAAAGATAAAGTGAGAAACGTCGGAAAAAATCATTACGCCGAGCAAAATACTGAGAGGAACGAGGGCGAAGATGCGGGCGTAAGGATTTTCTGGAAAAATGCCATACCATCGTTCTAGAATGTAACGGGTGCCGTGGGCAATGAGGATGGCTAGTGGCAGAATGATGAGAATGGCAGAGCGAGGGTCTAGCCCAGCAAGCAAGGCGGTGAAGACTATAAGGCAGCTAGCAATGGAATTTCTGGACGCAAAGAAACCTTTGGCGGTAGAAATTAGGCCAGTGAAGGCTAGGGCCAAGATGGGTAGACCAATAAGTGGCGAGAGGAAGGTGCTTTCTACGTTGCCAGTAGAGGAAAAGAGTGGCGGCACGGCAGCGGCAAGGTTGGCGAAAAATTTATCAATACTAAAATCTTCGGTGAGAAGCAAGGTGGTAATGGCGGAAGGATTGTGGCTGAGGCTATAGCCAATGGCACCGAGCCCAGCAAGGATAATGAGGGCAATAATTACGAATGGGATGCGTGGTAAAGTCTTTAAAGTGTGGCGTAGATGTGGCTGCAAGAGGACAAAAATAAAGATGAAAGCGGCGAGATAGATAAGGTGGGGAGTGAGGAGAGAAAAGAGTAGTAGAAAAGCAAAAATGAAGCAATAGATAGAATTGGGTTTTTTGACGCCTTGGATTTTAGAACCGAGCCAGAGTAATAATGTCGGCCAAAAGACTAGCATAATAAGAGGTGTACCAGAGCCAGCAAGATAGAGAAAAGGCGTAGATAAGACGGTGATAATACTAGCGATAAGGGCGACATTGTTTTTAAACCAGCGGTTTAAAAGGAGAATAAGTAGAAAAGCAAGAATGGCACCGATGATAATACTAGGAAGTTTAATGGCATATGTATTTAGCCCGAAAAAATGAATGGATAAATGCTGGAGTGCGTGGTATGGTAAATCTATGATGTCGCCGTTTAAAATAGAGTCTAGATTAGTGTTGTTGCTGGTGATGACTGATTCCATTTCTGGCTCGGAGATACCGCCGGGGGTAATGAGGGGTAGGAAGAAAATTGTGCCAACGAGGGCGAGGCTGAGTAGGATATAGCCAATTATAAATCTATACTTATAGAGAAATAATCTTGAAATAATTATTTTTTTCATCTTATATTATTATAGCATAAAAAATAAAATCTCTCATTACTATTAAGCTTCTTCCCTAGTCTTATCTAATGACATAAAACGAAGTAATTCTGGGTGGAAGTAGAGCTCAATTTTGCCGATGGGGCCGTGGCGGTGCTTGGCGATGAGTAGCTCGGTGATATTGGTAGGCTCGTAGCCTTCTTCTTGATGGTAATAATCCACGCGGTGGAGGAACATGACGAGGTCGGCATCTTGCTCGATGGAGCCGGATTCGCGAAGGTCTGAAAGAACTGGGCGAGGATCGTCGCGGCCGGTGACACTACGAGAGAGCTGGGCTAGAGCAATGACGGGAACCTCTAGTTCCCTAGCGAGAGTTTTGAGGCCACGGGAAATTTCTGTTACCTCTTGGACACGGTTGCCAGCGTAGCGGTCTGAGCCAGAAATAAGCTGAAGATAGTCAACGACGATGAGGCTGATGTTGTGGTCGTGTTTGGCACGGCGGGCTTTATTGCGTAATTCTAGGACAGTCATACTGCTGGTATCGTCTATATAGATTGGAGTTTCGCCCATTTCGGCGAGAGCATCACCAATTTTAGCAAAGTCATCGTCAGAAAGATTGCCATTTCGGATTTTCCAGTTGTCTACTCCGGAAACGTCGGAAACCATTCTATCAACGATTTCATCTTTACTCATCTCCATTGAGAAGAATAATACCCCTTGGTTATTAATGGTGGCGGCATTATAAGCGATATTTTGAGCAAAAGTAGTTTTACCCATGGCAGGGCGAGCACCGATGATGACTAAATCTCCCTTTTGTAGGCCGGCAGTCTTTTTATCTAAATCGCGAAAGCCAGTTTTTAAGCCGCGCAAGGCACCTTTGTTTTTATGTAGGTTTTCAATTCGGTCAAAAGCATTGACTAGTAAGTCGCCAAGAGCGGAATAATCGGATTTGGTGGTTTTATCGGACACGGCAAAGAGATTTTTTTCGGCTTTGCCGACAAGATCGCCAACTTCGGCGCCGTCTTCATAGGCGGCTTCTACGATTTCGGTGCCGGCTTTAATAAGGCGGCGACGAGTAGAGGCTTTATTGACTAATTCGGCATAATCTTTGGCGTGGCTAGCGGTAGGGACAAAATTGGTGAGTTCTACTAAATATGGCTCGCCGCCGATTTCTTTTAAATGCTTTTTAGCTTTTAATTCTGAGGTGACGGTTAATAGATCAATGGCTTTGGATTTTTCGTAAAGGCTAGTCATGGCGTCAAAAATGAGACCATGTTGTTTATTATAAAAATCAGTGGCCCGGACTTCTTCTAGTACGTCTGGGAAACTTTTATCGGAAATTAAAATGGCGCCCAGCAGAGATTTTTCGGCTGTGATGTCTTGGGGCGGGATACGCCCTCCATTACTGGAATGGGTTTCCATTGTCATTGACCTCCTCTACATTACCCATTATATCAGAAATTTGACCAAAATTTTTAGAATTATATTCGGATAAATCGTGGATGATCACCGTGCAGCCAGAGAGCTGAGAGAGTAGGGCTTTATTATTAGTAGAATTAAAAATACCTTGATTTTTGACATAGAGATGCAAAGTGGAAGTGTCTTGTTTATATTTGGATTTTTTGAGGATGTTTGAGAGGAGAGTGGATTTTTTGGCAAGCTGGGCGAGGAAAGTTTCCCAAGAAAAACTGGTAGCGTCAGGAATATGTGTTGTCGTTGTTGCAGGTGAAGATGTAGGCGTAGATTTAGGTGTAGGTGTAGGTGTAGCTAAAAGAGGGACTGTAGGCGTGCTTGCTCTTTTGCCTTGCTGAAGGAACGCTAAGAGGAGTTTGGCTTCGGGGAAGGGCGCTTTGACGTCTGGCAGCTTTTCTAGTAGGGGTAATAATTCCCTTTTAGGGCTGGCAATGATTTTATTGATGGTTTCTTCGGCGATGGTTTCAGCTTTGCTGCCGGTATTTAAAATCTCTTTGAGTAATGTTGTAATTTTGTCAACATCTGTCGTCGTGTAGGCAAGTAATAGGTCGTCAATTAATTTATCTTGAGGCAGGCCAAGAGTTTTATTGATGCTTTCGGCTGTAATTTGACTATCGGAAAGGTTGGAAATCTGGTCTAGGAGGGAGATACTATCGCGGAAAGAGCCGCCCCCACGTTTTACAAGGATATCTAAAGCGTCGTCGGTGATATTGATTTTTTCTTTTTTGGCGATGGTGGCTAGATGATTTTTCATTACTTCGGGCGAGGCCAGGCGAAAAGTGTAGACTTGGCTACGAGAAAGAATAGTGGGTAGGACTTTTTGAGGGTCGGTAGTGGCCATGATAAAAACGATATGTTTTGGTGGTTCCTCAAGAATTTTTAGTAGAGCATTGGAAGCTTCTTTAGTAAGCATATGACTTTCGTCTAGGATGTAGACTTTATATTTGCCTTTAGTGGGAGCAACGATGGCATTTTCGCGAAGCTCGCGGATATTATCAATGCCACGATTAGAGGCGGCATCAATCTCAACGATGTCTACATAATCATCCTCTAGCTGGTAATCAAAATTATTAATGGCGTGGGCAAAGATGCGGGCAATGGTGGTTTTGCCGGTGCCACGAGGGCCGCAAAATAAGTAGGAGTGGGAAATGTTTCCCTTTTTAATGATACTCTCTAAAGTATTGGTAATTTGATCTTGGCCAATGACGTTTGTGAGTTTGGTAGGCCGGTATTTTCTATATAATGCTTTTCCCATTTATATATATTATATCACGGGCGCAAGTATAAACGTTTTATTATTTTTTACAACGATTTTTGGGTTGTATCTGTTTTTGCTGTGGAAAAAATTGTCGGAAAAAAAGTCTTGACTTATGTGGGTAATGGGTGTAATATAAAAGTAATATTAGATTTAAACAGACAGGATGCGAGGTGATGTCTGAATTACCAGAAAAACAAATAAAGCGATTAAGGGCACTCATCCAGGAGGCAGAGACTAATTTGTCTGCTGCAAAGGAGCTTTTAATTTCGGTGCTCGGGGATGGCGAGGTGATTACTGCACCAAGGGACGTGGTGATTTCGGGTCCAGAGGGTAAAGTAATAGAGGGCGTGTTTGATGGTCAGATTATGATAGACCAAGATGGCAAGAATTACCCTGTGCCAGCTAACTATGCTTCTAAGTCCAAGCTAGTTGAGGGTGACATTATGAAGCTCACTATTACGCCAGAGGGTAAATTCCTATATAAGCAGATTGGTCCAGTAGAAAGGCAAACTGTTATTGGTACGCTGACGCATCATGACGATAAATATTTTGTAGAGGTTGGTGGTAAAGAATACGAAGTATTATATGCTTCAGTGACATATTTTAGGTTGAAAGAGGGGCAGCAGGTTTCGGTGGTGATACCGGCGAATAATCCGGAGAAGGCTACCTGGGCTGCCGTAGAAGCCGCTTTGTAAGCTGCTAGAATTTTCTATTTTGGTGTTTTTTGGCTTTGCTCTATCAGAATAGCGCTTCAGCCAAAGAAACGCCAAACTAGATAAATTCTAGCTAGCTTACAACAAATTTTGCGAATAGCGCTTCGCAAGAAGAAACTACTAATCTAGGCGATTTTATCTGTCTTAGGGTTTTTGTGAGTAGCGTTTCACGAGAACCAAAAAGAGCAGCGCGGGGCTGCTCTTTTTGGTTATAACAATTAGCTAATCTAAATTTTGAATTGGGGATAGTTTTTCAAGATTGGTAGTTTGTCCGAGCGAAGCGCTATCTTGATAGAGCGAGCGAGGAAAACTGCCAAG
>JAFWMC010000011.1 GCA_017510805.1 Candidatus Saccharimonadota bacterium | reverse complement strand
CTTTTGGCAGCGAAGAGGGTCGCACCGCTTTTGGTAATATTGCTTCAGCCTCAGATTCCGTCTACGTTGAAACCAATAGCCCTCTTACGCATCAGTTAATGCTCAGTACTACCGGCACTCATACCATTGGTGGCATTAGTAGCGCTCTTGTAGCTAATAACCTTGTCAGCCTTAACACAATTGTCAATAACGATACTTTAGTTACGAATACTTACTTCGCTCCAGGTGGCGGCAATTCAATCAATGCCGCTACTACTCTTGGTCAAAACACTTGGGGTTTCGCTCTTGCCTCTAATACTGAAGGTATCCCTGAAAACAACTTCGATGCCGACTATTCCAATCCTACTCTTTCCAGCAAATGGGCTCAGGTCCCTAACGTTGGCAACGAAGTCCTCGTTCGTCAGGATACTGAACCGACTTCTACTACCAGTGTTTACTACGGCGTCTATGCCGAGAAAAACATTGCTGGCGGCGAATATAGTAACGTCATGCTCTATACTGCCCTAGCCGAGCAGCCCACTCAAATCAGAGTCAATCCCAATACGGCCACCTCTGGCACTACTATTACCGTTTATACCTCTATTAATACTACCAATATCACTGGGGAAGCTGCGACCGTCAAATTCTATCAGCTAGAAAACGACACTCCAGTAGAAAAAGGTACCTGTACTAACCCAACAGTAGCATTAGATACCAACAATTACCTCTATGTCACTTGTACCGTGCCAAGCTTAACGCTTGACGCAGTATACGGTGTCCAACTTTCCCTTACTAATCTAGCTACCACCTTATCAGAGGATAATGTATTCACCTATGCAACCCCATCTCAGCAAAATCAAAATACACCTCAAAACAATACACCTCAAAATGCACCTCAGCAGCAACTAGCTCAAGCAAACACCCAGTCTGTAGGAAACGGCAATGCAAATGTATCATACGTGCCAACCCAGCAAGCCGGCGATAGCACTAGCAGCTCAGATTCCAACGATAACGCCAGCAGCACCTACAACAGCCCACTTGGTGCAAATAATTCAAATTCAAAGAATAATGCTGCCACGGTCGCATCCGTCCAAGACGATTCCCAAGATGTCAATATTCCAGTCGTGGTCGCAGTAGTTGCCGCTACTATCGCAGCTAGCGGTGGAATTGCCTTCGCTATCGTCAAACATCGCGATGATGACGAAGAAGAGGAATACTAAGGACGTCGTAGCCAAGCAAAAATCCCCGATTAAATCGGGGATTTTTTTATGTTTAATTCTCAGTACCTATCGTCTTACACACTCAAGTGTCCTACATTCGATACTTGCCACTAGTAGCAACTATATCGCAGTATAGCCACCGTCTACTGGCAAAATCGCACCAGTCACATAGCTTGCCTCTTCGCTCGCCAGGAATACCGCTGCTGCATCCAGCTCGCCCGGTTTCCCATAGCGTTGCATTGGTACATGTGTTTTTGCAAATTGCTGAAATCTCTCTGTATCTAACACCGGCTTCGTCAGCTCTGTCTCAAAGTATCCTGGACAAATCGCGTTACAATTAATGCCATCAAGTGCTAGTTCCGCTGCTACTGCTCTGGTAAAATTCACTACTGCACCTTTACTCGTATGATACGCCACTGTATGAATCTCCGTATTGCCTACCAAGCCATACATTGAGGCAATATTGATGATTCGCCCATAATTATGCTTCTTCATAATATTAGCAAACGCTCGCGTCATCTTAAATACCGACGTTTCGTCTGTGGCAATTGTAAAATCCCACTCCTCATCAGTCATCTCCAACACCCCCTTATCTTTAGATGAGCCAGCACAGTTTAGCAAAATATCTACTCTACCAAATTCATCTTCGGCTCTTTTTGCTGCCGCATCAATTTCCGCCGTCACCGTCACATCACACTTAATCGGCAAAGTCTTTACACTATATTCGTCCGCCAATTTCGCCGCCAACTCTTGAATACGCTCCTCACGCCTCGCTAAAAGTACTATATCTGCCCCTTGTCGCGCGAAAGCCGTTGCCATCTGCACGCCTAATCCAGACGAAGCTCCCGTAACCACTGCTACTCTACCATTTAAATTAAACATTATTCCTCCTTTCGTTAAGGTTATATTACTTCCATCATTATATCAAAAAGACCCCCCGATTTCAATCAGGGGGTCTAGCAGGGAATTACCAGAGGTTATTCAGCTTTTTCAGCCTCAGCTTCCTTTTTGGCTTTGCGCTCTGCTTCCTTGGCAAGTTTCTTTGCTTTATTGGCTAGAGCAGCCTTACGCTCTGCAGCTTTTGCTGCACGAGCCTTAAAGCGGTCAACTCTACCCTCGGTATCAATAATCTTCTCTTCACCAGTAAAGAACGGGTGTGATGCTGAAGAAATCTGAATCTTTACCAAAGGATATTCATTCCCATCTTTCCATTTTATGGTTTCCTCACTTACGGCAGTGGACTTGGTCAAAAACTCAAAATCCGCAGCGTCATCACGAAACACCACAAAACGATAATCTTTAGGATGTAGTTCACTTTTACTCATATTACTTTATATTATATCAAATATTTTACCATCACGCAAGAGTCAAATGAAAAAGGGCACCGCTTCGGTGCCCATGTTTTAAAGTGCTGCCTACCGCCGGTTATTCTTCCTTCTTTTCCGGCGCTGCCGTGTTGCCGTGTCCTGCGATAATTTTTTCCTGATGTTCCTGGATCGTCTCCTGCTTTGACTCTCTTGAGCCACCATACTCCTGTGCCCTCTCGTGTCCCATAGGATCTAACATAATCATCCCTCCTCTCTTATATTAGACAATAAGCAACTCACCCCATTGTATCACTCTTTACTTTTTTCGTCAAGTGTGATATAATGAAATTATATACTAAATTTAACGAAACAGATTAGGTAGCACTCCCTGAGCATCCGCCTAGTCAAAGAGAAAGGGAAGTAGATGTCCGTAAAGACAGATATGAAGGCCCTTTTAGAGGCCGGCGCACATTTTGGCCACAAGACCAGCCGCTGGCACCCTAAAATGGCTCCATACATCCATTCCAAACGTGGCGAGGCCCACATTATCAACCTAGAAAAGACCGTAGAAGCCCTAGATAAGGCTCTCCCAGAGGTCACTAAAATCACTAAATCCGGCAAAAAAATTCTCTTTGTCGGCACCAAAAAGCAAATGAAGGCCCTCGTCCGCGAAAAGGCCGAAGAAGCCGAGATGCCCTACGTCACTGAACGTTGGGTCGGCGGCACTCTTACTAACGTAGAAACAGTAAACCGCCAAATCAAAAAGCTCAAAGATCTAGAGCGCCGCATGGCCTCTGGCGAGCTTGAAATGCGCTATTCCAAGCTAGAAGTTCAGCGCTTCCAAGAGGAAATTGACCTCTTAAATACTCGTTATGGCGGCATCAAAGAGATGTCCGAGCAGCCTGCCTGCCTCGTCGTCGTAGATGCTATCCAGGATAAAAACGCCATCAGAGAGGCTAAAACCTTACACATTCCAGTTATCGCCATCTGCGACACCAACGTAGATCCTACTAATATAGACTACGTCATCCCCGCAAATGACGATTCTGTCAAATCCACAACGCTTATTTTAGATTATATTAACCAAGCCATCAAGGAGGGCAAAAAATAATGGCAAAAATTGATATCGCACAAATCAAAAAACTAAAAGAACTTTCTGGCGTTGGCCTTACCGACGCCAAGCAAGCTCTCGTTGAGGCTGACGGCGACTTTGATAAAGCTTTAGAGGCTATGCGCAAGAAAGGCCTCACCAAAGCTGAAAAACGTGGCGATCGCGAAACTCGCGAAGGTCGCATTGATAGCTACGTCCACGACGGCCGCATCGGCGCTATCGTTGAAGTAAACTGCGAAACTAGCTTCGTTGCTAAAACCGAGGAATTTAAAGATCTCGCTCATAAAATCGCCATGCAAGTTGCCTCTATGGCACCCCTCTATGTCACCGTAGACGATATCCCAGAGGAAGATATGGCCAAAAAACGCGCTGAATTTGAAGAAAACTTCAAAGGTCCAGAAAAAATGAAAGACCAAATCATCTCTGGCCAAATCAAAAAGGCTTTTGCTGATAAAGTTTTAATGGATCAGCCATACATCCTAGACGATTCCAAGACCGTCGCTGATTTTATCAAAGATAACATCGCTAAAACCGGCGAAAACATCACCGTCCGTCAATTCAAACGTATTGAGTTAGGCGTAACGGAATAACAAAACAAAAAAGGAGCTAAAAGCTCCTTTTTTGTTACGCCACAACAATATATAGCAGATAAAACGCAATCGCATTTTTTAGCATATGTAAAATAATCCCACTATAAATCGTCCCTGTCAACTCCCTCTGCAGACAGAGAATAACACTCATTACAAAAACATTAATGCCCACGTTCCATTGCCCATGTAAAAGCCCAAATAGCAGCGAAACTATAAAAATCGCCACTGGCAAGCTAATCCTCGTGCGTAATTTACCATACAGCCATCCCCGAAAAATTATCTCCTCAGCAATAGGAGCAATAATCACCAGCGAAATAAATCCAATCAATAAATCTATATTATTTGTCAAATTGTCAAAACCAACATTTTGAGCCTGCTGCATATCAATCTGAGGAAAAACCGCCTGCACAATCATCATAATCAACGCTGCAAGCAGAAAATATAATATCAACCCAGCCGGCGCCAAGCCAATATCTGTCCAGGTGGGAGAGCCTGCTAGCCCAATTTCATCCCTGTTCGTCTGCCACTTTTTAAATGCCATCGGCACCAATACAATCAAAAGCAGCGAAACAATATACATCAAAGCACTATATATCGCCGAAAAAAGCGGCAATTCCAGCATCTCTTTACTAGTAATAAAATTCACAAAAATATAATAAAGTGCTAATTGGCTAATAAAAATACAAATACCCACCCAACAGGCCATCAAAATACATACAGCTAGATTACGAAAAGTAAATTTAGGAACCTTAGGTCTCTTTAGCATTATCTAAATAGCCTTGTAATATCTAAAATAGTAATCAGGATAATCATTGCAAAAAGCACCAAAAATGCCCTGGAAACGATCCGTGCCTCAGTTTCTTGATCTAGTTTTTTGCCACGCAAGCGATAAATTGCAATCAGCAAGAAACGACCACCATCAAGCGCCGGAATCGGCAAAACGTTCATACATGCAAGCGAAACAGATATAAGTGCCGCCAAGAACAGCGTATTGGTAAAACCAGTAGAAACAAAACTAGGGAAAAGCGTACCCAGAATACCAACTGGCCCCGTAAAAGAATCACCCGCCTGGCCAATTTGCGTACGCCCCTGCTCACGCGTAGATTCATCGCCACTAAACTGATTCAGCGTACCAGAAACAAAATTATAAATAATCGTACCAAAGCCACGGAAGGTTTCCCCAGTCAACTGCACAGTCACTACGGCCCCCACAATCGGCGCAGACCAAGTAGACCGATATGTAGAAAGCCCAGTTTGCGATACAGATACCCCTAGAAGGTAGCTACTATCGGCAGAATTAAGTGTTGCGGTCAGCAACTTTTTCTCCCCATCCCTTTCAACCACATAACCCACTTCCTGCCCAGCATGACTATTATTAAACTCCGTCAAATCTGCAAACTCACCAATATCGGTAGTATTATTAACGTCAGCACTAACATCTACCACTTGAGCAATTTTATCACCACTTTTAATACCAGCTTTCTCCGCAGGAGAATTTTCAGCTACAGTGTCAACGGTAATTGGCTTCGCATCAATATAAGTGTCGCCAGCAATCGTAAATTGATTATCAATAAATTTCGGCATCCCAATCGCCGCTAAAAAAGTCAAAATCACGAAAGCCATTAGCCAGTTCATTAACACTCCGCCAAATAATATCTTGGTCTTTTTCCATAATGAAACCGAGCCAAAAGTCCCAGGTCGCTCATCCGCATCCGACTCTCCGTCCATCTGACAAAAACCTCCAATCGGCAGCCAGTTTAACGAAAATATCAAACTTTTACGAGCTTTGTTCCAATTTTTACGAGGAATTTTATGCCACTTGCCATCTGCTCCCTTTGTCCAGGCAATCGCCCTTGGCGGGAAACCAATGCCAAACTCCTTTACAGTTACACCATTTCTCCTGGCCATAATGAAATGACCAAACTCATGGCCAGTAATCAATACCATTAAAACAATTAAGCCAACTAAAACACCTAAAACTATATTCATATACATTATTATACAGGACTATTGAGATTTTGTCAGCAGTTTGATAAAATAAAGGTATATTAATAGGGAGAAACCATGTTTGATAGTAAAGAATATCGCGAAGCCTGCGAAAAGGTAATGGATAGATTTCGCTCAGAGATGAGCAAAGTCCGCACCGGTCGGGCACATCCAGATATGCTTGGCTCAGTAAAAGTAGAGGCCTACGGCCAGTTTATGCCGCTTAATCAAGTCGCAAACGTCACCATCGGCGACGCTACCTTACTTCTTATTACTCCATTTGACCCAGCCAATATTGAAGCTATTTCTTCAGCCATCCGCGCAGATTCCACCTTGGGGCTGAATCCATCCGATGACGGCCGGCTCATTCGCGTACCAGTGTCGCCTCTCACCGAAGAGCGCCGCCGAGAAATCGTCAAAACTGCCTCCGCCAAAGTTGAGGAGGCCAAAGTGGCTATCCGTCAAGTCCGTGAAGATGCCAGAAAAGAAATTAAAAGCGCCGAGCTACCAGAGGATGTCACCAAGCGTGCCGAAAAGGAAATAGACGACTTGACGAAGGAATTTACTGATAAAGTAGATGCCGAATTCAAAGCTAAAGAAGCCGAAATTATGCAAATCTAAAAAGGTCTGACACAATCAAAATCAACAAGATTGGTATCTTCTCCTTGCGAAGCGCTATTTCTCATAGAGCAAGCAAGGAAAAAATGCTTAGCTTGCTGATTTTGGTGCGTTAGAACGCATCAAGGGGAAAGGTACCGCTTCTCGCCCAGATACACCTTCTAGTAACCAGAAATTTCGCTCCGAGTTACCCCAGCCACAAGCCGGTGGCATCCCATATTCTAGCATCTCCACAAAATCCATATCTAACATCTGCGCCTCATCATCCCCAGCATCGCGCATCGCCTGCTGCTCCTCAAACCGGCGCAATTGATCCAAAGGATCATTTAGTTCCGAGAATCCATTACCCATTTCCGTTCCAGCAATAATCGGATGAAATCTCTGTGTTACTTCTGGATGTTCTGGATCTACTTTTGCTAGCGGCGACAAAGTCGTCGGCTCATGAATCAGCCAATATGGCCCTGCCGAATCTTTACGTATCAGCTTCCAGACATTATCAATCATCCTAGCTACAGAAACTTCACCAGATAGCTCTACATGATTATCTTTCAAAATCTGTTTTAGCTGCTCTGCATCTGGATTAAACACATCCACCCCATATTTTTCCATCAAAAGATCCGCATATTTCACACGAGGCCATTTTTGGTCCAAATCAATCTCAAATCCCCCCACTTTAAACTGCAAAGTCCCCCAAGTTTCTTTTGCTACATATTTTAGCATTTCCTCATAAAAGTCCATCCCTTCCTCATAATCTTGATAGGCCGCATATGACTCAAAAGCAATATGCTCTGGCAAATGCTCATCGTCCACTCCTTCATTCCTAAAGCGTGGACCAATATCAAATACGCGCTCAAAGCCACCACCAAGCAGCCGCTTCAAAGGCAATTCATGCGAAATCCTTAGATACATATCCTCATCATATGCGTTAATATGCGTTACAAAAGGTGTCGCATCCGCACCACCAGTCGTATGTTCTAAAACTGGAATATTTATCTCTATAAATCCATGGTCTAGCATAAATTTCCGCGTCGCCTGCCAGAATTTATTCCGCCGCACCAAGCGCTCGCGCACTTCCTCGTTTACATTCATGTCAATGTAGCGCCGACGATATCTTTCTTCTTTATTAGTAAAACCATCTCTACCCGGCAACGGGCGAAGAGCCTTTGTAAGCAACCGCACTTCGTTGGCAAAAACTGACATTTCGCCAGTTTGAGTCCTTTCTACGGTGCCAGTTGCCTCAATAAAATCACCAGTATCCAGCAATTTTATGTGGCGTATATCAAGCATTCCAGCACCCTCCTCACCCTCATCATTCCGCCGCATAAAGATCTGTATCTCGCCAAAATAATCTTTTACTTTAATAAATGCAATCTTACCAAAACTTCGTATTGCCGTAATCCGCCCCGCAATCGTCACTGTTTTACCAGAAAGCGCATCAAAATTATCTAAAATTTCTGAAATTTTTGTGTCCCGATGAGTCTTTGCTGGATAGGGATCTATCCCCATCTCTCTTAATTCGGCTAATTTCCGCAGCCGCTCATCTCTATAATCAGCTAATGTTGTCATATAATATATATTATAACACATTTTTATGGCGTTGAGATTTTATATTTTACCTTTCAGACGCCTTCGTTTCCAAAAAAGTAAAGCCCTAAAGGGCGTTGACTTTTTTGAAAGCCTCCGGGATACTGTCTTGAAAGGTAAAAATAAAATCTTCCGCTGTAAATGTGGTATAATATACAAAG
>JAFWMC010000010.1 GCA_017510805.1 Candidatus Saccharimonadota bacterium | reverse complement strand
GAGCCGCCAGAAGAGCCGCCGGCAACGCGCTCGGTATCGGCGGAATTTTTGGTGGGACCAAAATAAGAATTTTCAGTGGATGAGCCATGGGCGAAAGAGTCCATATTGGCACGGCCGATACAAATTGCACCTTCAGCCTCGAGCTTGGCGACGCTCGTAGCGGTGACGGGCGAATGAAAAGGCTCAAGAATCTTGGATGAGGCAGTAGTATTGCCAGTTTTGCTGAGAAAATTGTCTTTGAGCGCATATGGTACACCAGCGAGCCTACCGGCGTTTTCGCCTTTTGCAATTTTAGAGTCTATCTCTTTGGCGCGAGCAAGGGCTTCTTCCTCACTAATAGAGACGAAAATGTGATGCGTTTCTTGGTATTTTTTTGCCTTTTTTATAGCTTCTTTAACCATATCTAGGGCTGTATTAGTCTTGTCTGCAATCTTCATAATTATAATACCTTTGGAACTTTAACTTGATTATCTTCTGCGGCAGGTGCGAGAGCTAGGAGCTCTTCCCTATTAGCATCTTGTGGGAGAATCTCATCCTCACGCCAGATGTTTTCCATTTCAAAAACCTGGTAAGTTGGCTCTACGCCATCAACGTTTAATTCGTCTAGCTGAGAAATATATTTAATAATGTTTTTTAAATCAGCACCTAGTGAATTGATTTCGTCCTCTGTGAGGGAAAAATTTGATAAATCTGCTAAGTGCAAAATATCCTCGCGTGTAATCTCCATTACTTTATTATACCACTTTATCGGTATTTTGTGATACAATTACTATTATATACATTGAAGGAGGTAAGAAAAATGTCCTATGACTTTTACAAAACACACGAAGAAATGCGCAAGCTATGGCCGCTAGGTAAAAAGTTTGGCTTGAAAGCCATCCAGCTTTCTCAGGATTGGTCTGAGAAAAAAATACCAGATACGCCAAGCGAGTTTCAAGGGTTTTTATACTATAGATTATTAGACACATTGCGTAGGATGCTAGCACCTAGTGATGTAATAGATAGGCAGCTGGATGCTTTTAGAAAAATCACAGTTAACCCTGCTTCGGCCATCTTAATAGATTTGATGCGCGCTACAGAATCAGAATTTTTTGTTCAGTGGTTACAAGATTCTATGGCTGTTAGTTCCTTTGCAATGGAGCCGGCCTATCGGTATGGGCGCGATATATTAGGAGTGTATCGCAAAATGCCAGATTATGACCCAGCGGTAGCAATGTCTGATGATGCAGGCTATTCATTTACGCGTTGGCGCGATAAAAAAGCATCAGAGTTAATGCAAGCTACCGGGAAGGAGGGCAAAGTTTTGTCAATCGCCTGCGGGACTTTACCAGAGCTACGCTTTTTTGACTATCCAGTAGATTTATTACTATCTCAAGAATTTATCTGTTATGACTATGCTAAGATTGATTTAGAAATGTTCTTTAAGGCAAATAATATGCCGACAAAAACTGTGCATATGGAACAGCTTGATTTGTCTAGTGCGCTAAAGAAAGAGATTCCTCGAGCAAATAAGATGAAGTATGATTTAATTAATATTAAGGGTTATTTGTCTTACGCTTTGCCACAGTTATCAGAAATAATACCAGCAGTAGTATCTATTCTAAAGAAACCGGGTGCTAAATTTGCATTTGACTTGCAGCTCGCAAACTGGACAATGTTACGAAACAAATGGATTTTCTTGTGGGGGCAAGGCGAGGGGATTCAGTTTGAACTACTAGACAATGCTGAGGCCGCTAAAGAATTGGTAGAGAAAATTATTAAAGATGCAAAGCTGCCAGTAAAAGTAGCTGTAGAAGTTGCACCTGAAGATTTGGATGCCTCTGGAATATTTGTAACTCTTACTAAAAAATAATTTGACAATTAGTAAAATAATATAGTATAATTCTCTGTACTACATAGAGGGGGTGATTTTATGTGTAGCGAACATTTAATATTTGAGATGGTAAAGTGTGGCAGCAACAGTAAAATAGTGAATTATATTATGACTGGATATTTGTCGCCCAACATCACAGAAGTCCTACATAGGGTAATAGACATGATGGATGGCGAGATAATAATTGTGCGATATACACAGGATTGGGATATGGATAGCTATGTCAAAGAAACTGCAGATAGGATACTGGAGAAAGACGCTAGCAAGTTAGTTCAGCTATTTGGTTTTTCATTAGGTTGCAATCTCGCGTTTCGGGTAGCGCAAAATGTTACGGAGCTGGTATCAGTTAGTATATATGCGTTCTTTCCACTAATCTCGTCTAAATGCCTTAAAAGAAGAGTCTATATATTTACAAAACTCCAAGTCATACTAGGCAAGCTCCTTGCAACATGTTTTGGTACTAAAGTTTTTTGTTTGCGCATGTTTTATGCCTATGGGAACGAAAGATCTTTTTTAGAGGTTTTATCTGGAGCAAATGCAATTATTGGTGCAAAAGTAAATCAACTTTCAAATAACATGCCAATTACTCTCATACTAGCAAGAAATGACCAGTACATTGACAATAAAGCAGTAATAAAATGCTGTAGTTACAGTGATGTAAAAAGAGTCGTTTACCTAAATATGAGACATTGTTGGAATGTTGGACTATTTGAAAAGAAACAGGTTAATCTAACTAATGATATAATTGAAAAACTTGTAAAAACACTCTGGGCTTCATCTCAAGAATAATCCTGCACTGTTGTACAGGATTATTTTTACGTGTTGACCTTTTGAATAATTACAATTATAATTAGAATAAGCAGAAAAGGAGGTCAAGTGCAATTAACTACAATTCTATTGATTGCTGTAGCAGTTTTGGCGATGCTGTCAGGCTGGGCAGTTTTTATCGGAGCAAGAAAAAAGGAGAAGCTTAAAGGCGCTTGGTTTTTGATAGCGACAATTGGTGCTTGTCTATGGACATTTGCAATTGCAGCGATTTTATCACTTCATCCAGAGCATAAATCGTGGGCGCCAGCAATAATTATGGGTATTTACTTGGCGCCGCTAGTAATGGATGCCGGCTTAATCGGTTTTATATTGTGGGACAAAAAAACGGTAGGCAAAATTATCACTGGTTTTTTTGTAATATTTAACATTATCTTTGGGGTATTTATTGCACTTAATCAATCTTTAATATACAGCAGCTATACTATTTCTGAGCGGGGAAATCATGTAGCAATTATTAACGATTGGCCATACTACTTATTTGGCGGAGTAATCGCCGTGGAGACTACTGTAATGATGGTGGCGTTTCTATATCAGACAGTGCAGGCAAAATCTAAAAATATTCGTTATGGTAATTTATTTATCTTTATCACATTGTGTATTGCGGGCGGGCTGTCGCTAGTCTTTGATATTGTCTTACCAGTGCTTGGGAATTATAAAGACATTTGGCCGGGACCGTTAGGTATGGGGGTGATGGTTATTGCGATATATTATGCAATTTTGCGTTATCGGCTAATGCACTTGTCTTCTAGTTGGTTAAAGATTTTGTCATATATTATTTTGATAGCATCAGCCTCTATTATATATACAGTGATATTCTTTATTATCTTTACAGCTCTATTTAAAATCCCAAATCCTTCACCATCCATCTTTATTCTGAACTTTATCATGATTGTAATCGTGCTGCTATTGCTACCCATCATGAACGAAGTGACAGCTTTCATCAATTCTTTGATTTCCGTTAAACAGATAGACACGGCATACATTATGAAAAAGCTAAACCGCATAGCTACTAATGTGGACTTAAACGAGCTGGCGGATTTTCTGGCGGACCATTTGCATTTCTCTTATGTGGGGTTTTTGATTGATGGGCAATTATACGGCTCTGGGCCACTAGCGCTATCATCTGGCGAGATTCGTGAGATATCGCGGCTAAAAAAGCCAGAAAAAGGCATCTGGCAAGAATTTAACGAGCCGGTAGCCGAGGCCTTTAAACGCCTTGATATTAATGCTGTGGCGGAGCTACAAAATGCCAAGGGTAAACCTTTTGGGCAAATTATAGTTGGCAAACCACAAGGCAAGGCAACTTTTGCGCGTCGTGATTTGATTCAGCTAGAGATGATTATAAACTTAGTATCAGCAATAATAGACACAAAGGCATAAATTAATGGCTGCAGCAATGTTAAAACAAACCAGGCTGACGATACTGCTATCTTTAAATGCAGTAGCGATCCTTTTGGCTGGCATTGTGATTGCTGGAGCAATTTGGATACCAAAAAGTGGTGCGATAGTATCAGAACGTAGCGATGTGGATGGCAAGGTAGAAAATACCGGCAGCCTACTTGATCCGGAGGGTACGGCTGAGACAACTGGTACATATGCTGATGCAGCTAGCGGAACACATGACCGGCGCACTAGTGGCGGCGTAGTGGAAAATGGTGGGCTTTGGGGAATAGACAATGTAACAATTTACCAAACTGCAGATATTGACATCTGTATAGATGAATCTATTGGTAATCTTGGCGACATGTACTGGCAAACGAGCAATCCTAATGTAATACAGGCATTTTATGATGGGGCGCGTACGTGGCTAGGATACCAAAACGAGCAATGTCGCTATCCGAAAATTGTCGGCACTGGCACGACAGTAATTACGGCAGGCACTTACGATGGCTCACGGCGAGACACTCTGACGGTGACGGTGATAGCACCGCCGGCAGAGCAGTGGAAACGAGAAGTGCTAGCACTCGTTAATAACGAGCGAGCAGCAAATGGTCTTTCGGCACTAGAATGGGGAGGTACTTGCGAAAAGGCAGCTTCCGTGCGTGCTACGGAGATCATTGACGTATATTCACACACTCGTCCAGATGGCTCAGGCTGGGATACGGCCTGCCCAATTCCCTCTTCTGGCGGTAGAAGTGGAGAAAACTTAGCTGCTGGCAATGGCGCAGTGTCACCAGAAACGGTGGTGGCCACATGGATGGCCTCGGTAGAACATCGGTCTAATATCTTGAACGGCGATTTTACAAAATTGGCGGTAGGGTTTGAGTTTCGGCCAGATGCGCAGTATCAGACATATTGGTCGGAAATATTTTCAACATATTGACATTTTAGCATAAGTGTGATATAATAGGATTATGAGGCACATTACATATACTTGGCTAGGATTTGTGTATACGTAATGTACTATTGTGGTTTGGTTAAGTGCTCATAGGAGCACTTAACTTATCTTCGCCTACGTTCCACAGATAAAGAAAGTTTTAGGCGGATGACTTTAAAGAATTTTACATCTATTAGAGACGCGCTACCTCCTTTCTATGCTTATAGGGGACGCTGGCTGCAAGATGTCTAGATTTTACTTTTACTCTTGAAACGCCTCCGGGAAACTGTTTCAAGAATAAAAGTAAAATCTCTCATCTTGCGACACAGCGGATACTGAAGCCGTAGCCCTTAGTGTCGTTATTCTGCGGGTAGACGCCTCCAGAATTGTAGACCAGGCCGTACACAGTAGTCTCAGCGGAAGGCGTACCAGACCAGAAGTTGCCGTGGCTACCCTGAACGACCTCGGACGCGCTGTACCGATCCCAGTGGCCGTAGTACTTAGTAAAGCCTAAGGTACCGTTTGCTAGTAGCTTCGCACCAGTATCAATACCGTATACATCTAAGAGCTTTGCCCAAGATTTATTAGTGTTGGCGTCGCCATTTACTGGTAATTGCCAACCAGAAGGACAGATGCTTGTATTTGGTGCAGTGGTAGTGGATCCGCCGCTAGAGAGAGCTACGGCGGCTGGCCAATTATAGTAGATTTGACCGTAATATGGCGATTTATCACCAGAGAAACTGGAAGTGCTGGTGGCGGTAACTAGATGGACTCTAGGTACGTCACCACAATAGTTGTTGCTACCAGTACAACCACTACCACCCCACTCGGATGAGGCTGGGATGGTAAATGTACCAGAGGATAAATCACTATCGGCAGCAGAGATAGTCTGGCCGTAGATACTTAGGTTATCCGCCATCCAGCAATTGCCATCAGCAGCATGGACTACACGGTAGAACTCCCTGTTTCTTCTGTCTACGAGGACGGTTGATGCATTGGTGCCGAGGTTATTACATTGAGTAGTGGTGAAATCTTGCATAGTTGGGTCGGTAGGCTGGCCAGAGAAGACGCAGCGAACGGAGAAACCATAATGTTTTTGGCTATAAATGCTATTTTGTGGAGTAAAGTTACCATTATTTGTATTGATTATGAGTCTATATACATTATCTTGATATTCAGTAGTAACAGTACGAGACCAGTAATCACCGATCACTCCTTGATTTTCCGCTGCGGGACCATAACCACCATCTAGGGCAAAATAAAACGGTGCTTGCTGAACGGTTTGCACAGCATTACCATCTGTAGTATTTGTAGTTGGTAGTCCATAGTGTAAGAATAGATTTTGATAAGAATAAACACCACTATTATCTGGTAATTGCCAACCCTTTGGACAGATAGATTCCGTTACAGTGCCAGTGGTAGCTCGTTTGCCTACGCCGGCGGTAGCGGCGTTCCAGTTATAGAGATTACCATACTTGGTCGTAGTATTGACTATACAATACGGATTAGTTGTTAAGTCACAAGAACTAGTTACATCATCTGCTACGCCTGAGTAAATTTGCACTACATCATATTCAGATGTAGTACTATCAGTAATGTTTGCGGCAAGCGTTCTATTTTGTTCAACATTAGAATCACTTGGAGTAAGCACACGCACATTGCCAGCAGCATCCGTGCCATCTAGGGCTAGATTATCTGTCATCCAGCAATGGCCATCGGCCATCTTTGTTACACGGTAGTATTTATCATCACGAGAGTCTGAAAGGTTAATGGAAGTATTTGTTGCCATATTGTAACATTGCTCTGCAGTAAAATCTTGCATAGTTGGAAACTGGTTCACACCCTCACTGATGGCAGTATAAGTTAGCTCGGTGGTGTAGCTGCCATCTGGGAGGGTAGTAGAAGCATTGACGCCATAGTAAATATCTAAATCATTACCATTAGGAGTATTGCTGGTATTTAACTCTGAAATCTTGGCATTTTCCGAATTAGCAAAAGTAGGAATGCCAGCCCAAGTAGAATTGACAGTGGGCGCGCCAGTATAATTAACATATTCAGAAATATTAGCAAAAGAACTAGCTAGAGGGTTATATTTACTAGAAGAGGTATCGGTGACTTTGGAGAGGGCAAAGCCCCAAGTATTCTGGGTAAGAGCTACTGGGTTAGTGATAGTACCAGTGGTTGGTTGGAAGTAGCCAGAGGAGAAAGTGGAAGAAGAACCATTTTGGTAGATATTATTATCATTGCCAGAAGTAGAAACATAGAGTTTGTAGCCACTAGGAGAGTTGGTAATAATATTAAGTGTATCTGCAGCATAAGCTAATTGTCCAGTGGGAGAAGCTTCTACAGACATAGGGAGATTATCAGCGGAAGTGATAGTAATGTAGTAATCGGTAGTATTGTTGGTAATAGTAACGGTAGAAGCATCAGAACTCTGAACAGGAGCAAAGGTACCAGCCACAACATACGCACAAAGGAATGAAAAAAGCCCGAGAGCGAAGTTACGATAGGCTCTAGGACTAAATAGTAATGGCTGCTTGATAGCAAACGGCTTTTTATGATTTGATAATTTGTTTTTGATTTGGCTGTTTCTCACTTTAGACCTCCTTAGCTTTTATCTTGTTCGTGGCGCCATTTTAGCTTGGAGGTAGCCAACTAAAATGGTGCCACGAACTTAACCAAAGACCTAGCAACAAGCATCTAAACGTATTAAACACTAAT
>JAFWMC010000065.1 GCA_017510805.1 Candidatus Saccharimonadota bacterium | reverse complement strand
GTGGTAAGGCAGTGGGTTCTGGTCCCACCATTCGGGGGTTCGAATCCCTCCGCTCCAGCCAAGAGAATACGATAGAGGGCTTGCTCTCTTATTTTTTTTGCGTGGGGGTCAGGGATTATTTGTAACTCCTGTCCTATTTTTTAATATAAGATCGGAATTCGAATCGAAACTCTGTTTAAAAAGTAAATTTTATAACTATAGTAGAACAGATTTATTTCGAGAAAACAATTCTTTAGTTCGCGAGCGTAAATGACTTGCCTGAAGGTGGAGTAGCGGTGACTGATGTGGAACTGCCATAAAGATTAGATGTAGTGTTAGCAATCCCACCAGTTGCTGTGCCATTATTAGTCCTTGGTATCGTGACAGTCCAGGTGGTGGCGCTGTAGCCAGCAGAAGAGAACATGCCACCTATATTTGTCACGCTAGAAGTATCCCAAGAAGAGAGATTAAGCGTAAGGGTAATAGCATTGTAGCCAGCATGAGCAAACATTTGATACATGCTTGTCACACTAGAGGTATCCCAAGAAGAAAGATCGCCAATAGACCAAGTGGTAGTGTTGTAGCCGGCAGAGGAGAACATGTTAGACATATCCGTCACACTAGAAGTATTCCAAGAGGAAAGATCGCCGACAGACCAGGTGGTAGTGTTATAGCCGGCGGCCTCAAACATGGCATACATGCTCACCACACTAGAAGTATTCCAATATGAGAGATCGCCGACAGACCAGGTGGTAGCGTTATAGCCGGTACTAGCGAATATACTATTCATATCTGTCACACTAGAAGTATTCCAAGAGGAAAGATCAAGGGTAAAGGTAGTGGCGTTGTGACCAGCACCAGAGAACATGCCGGACATATTTGTCACGCTAGAAGTATCCCAGGAAGAGAGATCTCCGACAGTCCAGGCGGTAGCGCTGTAGCCGGCATATTCGAACATGCCATACATACTAGTCACGCTAGAAGTATCCCAGGAAGAGAGATCTCCGACAGTCCAGGCGGTAGCGTTGCGACCAGTGTAGGCGAACATTCTAGCCATATTTGTCACGCTAGAAGTATTCCAAGAAGAGAGATCTCCGACAGTCCAGGCGGTAGCGTTGCGACCAGCGTAGTAGAACATACTAGCCATATTCGTCACGCTGGAAGTATCCCAAGAAGAGAGATCAAGCGTAAGGGTAATAGCGTTGTAGCCAGCATTAGCAAACATTTGATACATGCTTGTCACACTAGAGGTATCCCAAAAAGAAAGATCGCCAATAGACCAGGTGGTGGCGCTGCGGCCAGCGTAGTAGAACATACTAGACATACTCGTCACGCTGGAAGTATCCCAAGAAGAGAGGTCACCGATAGACCAGGTAGTAGCGCTGTAGCCGGCGGATGAAAACATGCTAGACATATTCGTTACGCTAGAAGTATTCCAAGAAGAGAGATCACCTATAGACCAGGTGGTGGCGCTGTAGCCGGCAGAGGAGAACATGCTAGACATATTCGTTACGCTAGAAGTATTCCAAGAAGAGAGATCACCTATAGACCAGGTGGTGGCGCTGCGGCCAGCAGAGGAGAACATGCTAGACATATTCGTTACGCTAGAAGTATTCCAAGAAGAGAGATCACCTATAGACCAAGTGGTGGCACTGCGGCCGGCATTGGAGAACATGCTAGACATATTCGTTACGCTAGAAGTATTCCAGCCAGAGAGATTAGTGGCAAAGGTGGTAGCGTTGTAGCCGGTAAAAGCGAACATACTGGACATGTTTGTTACGCGTGTAGTATTCCATGAAGAAATAGTAGCTAAGTCAGATAGAGCACGCATATTATAGAGGAAATAGCTAGAATCCTGATTCATCAGAATCATTGGAGCATCAGAATAATAGTAGATAGTTCCAGAGTCAAACCAAGCATAAATTGGAATCGTAGATGAGCTAGTAGAAATAATATTGTTGGTGAGAGGAGTGAAACCACTTGGCAAAGTGTTTGAACGAATTAGGGCCGTAATCGTGCTATCTTGAGTGCCATAGTAAGCCGAGCTATTCCCGGCTAACCTTTTTAGTTTCTGGTTTACTGTACTACCAGTATCCAGCATGGCCGCCTTCCACCACATAGCATAAAGAGCTAGGTTGTTGTTAGTGGAGCCTTGATTAATAGTCCAGTTAAGATCGGTGCCTCTGCCATCAGGATTATAGGTAGTACCAGTACAAGACGCATCGTCTGCTACTTGTACTGTACACCAGCCTTTAAAGGCATAGCCATTTCTTGCTGGAACAGTACTAGATATACTAACGGTAGAAGCATGGGTTTCATCAATTAATGGGTTTGGGGTAGGCATATTAGTAACTGTACCGGTAGCGTTCTGGTTATAGGAAATAGTATATGGTGTAGGAGGACCTTGGTCTACTGGATGAGATAGAACGTATTTAACTTTACCAGTATAAGTACCAGCGGGTTGAGAGGTATTAATGAAGGCAGCATAAGTAGAAGTAAGAGTAGAACCTTCTGCACTTGCTCCTACATCAGTACCAGAGTCTCTATGAGCTACTTTAGTAAAGGTAGCAGGAACTTGACTATATGCTCCAAAGCCATTATCTAGGGTTAATGGATAGGATATAGACTCACTATTTGGGGCATTTAGCTTCATGGCCCAGTTAGAAGTATTACCAGAAGTAGCAGTACCAGTTACTATATCATAGCTAGAGTCTACGGAACTATCTAGATGAGTCTCACCATAAGTATCATTAGTATATCCTATAGCATAAATAGAAAAGCCATTAGGATCATTACAGAAAGCTTTCATGGTAGTAGTACCAATGTTTGCTTGATAAGTATTATTCCTCATGGTAGCAGTATGAGTATCCATACCAGTACCAGAAAGAGTACAGGAGATTGGGACAGTGATGACTATATCATCTACTACGTCATCAGCGGAGACGTGAGAAGAAGCAAGAGTAAGGCCACTTATAACAGTAATACCCACTAATCCAACCGCAAGTAAGCCTATTTTATCGAATATTGCTTTACCCATAATAGTTCTTTGACCTCAAAAGCCTCCGCAATTATTTACCCTTATTAAGTTTATTTTAAACCTTTTTAATTAAATAGACAATAGCTTTTTAGTATACTCCACCTAAAGTTTTCCACAAGTTATCCACAAGCTGCTCGAAACAAAAACTATTTTCTGATGGTGCGTTTTTTCGGTTTATTTCTTGTGTTATAATGGTTTTATGGCAATGAAAAAAAACACCTTCACACTAGAACAACTCGAAACACTCCCTGCGGAGGAGATAATCGACAAGATTCAACACGAGAATTATTCACTTTTGACATCTGTAGGCTCGGATGACCTTCGTAAGGAAATGGTCAAAGTCGGCAAAGCCTGCAATCTTGCAATTAATTATTTTTTCAGGACTACTGGTCCGAAAGATGATCCCAAAAAGCATATTAAGGCTGCGCGCAAAAAACTAGTCAAGGTTCTTTCCAAAATTACGCCTGGCTCTTATAAAGGCATGCCACACGATCAAAAAAATGGCCTTGTGGTGGGCTTTAATCACCCGAGCCTGGGAGAAATTGCTCGGATTCTTACAATGAAGATCGATATTATGGGCGAAAAGCCAATGTACTTTCCGGTTAATCTACCTTGGTACGAGGCCTTAGCGCCAAATTTCGACCGCATTAAGCGCCTGGGCATTATCATTACTCCCACCATTACTCCTTCTACTTGGTCAAAGATGGGTTTAAAAGAAGGAACCAAAGTTTTTGAAGCTACTAACCGGATTAAAAAAGAGTTCCGCGATATTTACACTAAGCTTTCGCACGACGCCGTGAAGCAAGGTGGAGTTATTTTCGTAGCTCCATCGGCTACGCGACAAGCCACAGTTTTCAAAAATGAAGATGAATATTCTGGCAAAGAGGAAATCATTCCTACGATGTCGATGCTAGCCGTCAAACTCTATGCTGATCCAAAAATGAAATGCGATTTTCTACCTATGGCCATTCTGCCGCCAGCAAACTACAGCCGTGGCCTCAACTTCCGCAAGAAATACCGCTTGATTCCGGGTGAGATTATGACTGCGGACTACATTCGCAAAAAATATTTCAAAGATAAAAAAGCCAAGCATTTAGATGGATTTGACCGCGAATTTCACCAGCGCATTGCCGACCAACTGCCACGCAAATTTTGGTATTAAGCTCCTGGTTTTTTAAAAACTATGTTAAAATAAACATAAGCATGAAAGATAGTGACCGTTATTTTTATCATCCGTTAGAGAACATCGAAGATGTTGATTTTTTCAATGAAGCTTTGGAACGGAAAAAACTCACCAAATCCATCCAGCCAGACCGTCCATATACTTACTGGACCATCGAGCTGTATGACCAAAAAGACGGGATTAGAGGCGGTGGTGGACTAGGCGTTCTTGCAGCCGATACGCTAAGAGTGGCTGATGACAATAATGTACCATTCGCACTGATTACTCCTTTTTATCCGTCTGAGACTCATCAAAAAATGGTGAATGGCCAATTTGAAGATGAGCATCGCCCGGTGAATTATTTAGATTTTGGATTTAGACTCATCGATCAGGTGAATATTAAATGCTGCGGTAATTTGTGTCATTTAGATGTGATTGAAAAGCGTTTTAAAAGTGCCCGCATTATCGCTATCACGGAGCCAAATTTTGGCGAGTTATACTCTGGTCTAAGTGGCGGAGACCACCGTTTGTACCAAGAAGTTAGCCTGGGGTTTGGTGGATATGCCGCTCTTAAATTGCTCGGTCTGAAGCCCGCTATTATGCAACTAAACGAAGTGGCGACTTTTTTTGCCGCTCTGGCGCGGCTGGATGAGCTTGTTAAAAACGGAATGGATTTTTATGAGGCCGTAGTTTATACCAGGAAACACACGCTTTACACCAACCATACTCTCGTACAAGCTGCCGAGGCGGAGTTTTCTTATGAGCAATTCGAAAGATTTGTTTTCCCAAACGTGAAGTCCCTGGCTGTTAAAAAATGGCTGAAGGACAAATTCGAAGATGGAAAGATTAAACTCTCTTCCGTGACGATAGAAATTGCGGAGCTTCGCTCGGGCGTATCTAAACTCCATGCTAGAGTAGCAAACTACCACGACATCGCAGGGAATCGCGTCAAATTTAAAGCCATTACTAATGGTGTCGATCTAAGGACTTGGGTTTTGCCAGAGATTTTGGCCTTTTATCAAAAAGAACAAATTCTAGATGAGCATCTTTTGCCTCTACCTGATTACCAAACCAAGCTCGAACCTTTGACTGCGGACGAGATTCGGAATTTCAAACTACTCGGCCGGAAGCTTTTGAACCATACGCTTCTAGACTATCCAGACCAGCATGGCCAGATTTTGCAATTTGGCGATAGCGATTTTATATTTGATTTTCGCCGACGATTTGTAGACTACAAACGCCCGGATTTACCATTTACGGACCCCGCTAGACTACGCAGTATTTTGGAAAAAGCAAACGCGCATTTCATTTTGACCGGCAGAGTACATACTGGAGACAATATAATGTCGGAGAAGCTCCACAAAATACTAGATCTCGTTGAGCACGATGATTTTCTAAAGACCCACGTGCATTATTTGCCAGACTATGAGGAAAAACTTGCTCTTGGACTCTCTTGTGGCTGTAATGCCGCCATCAATGTGCCAATTGTCGGTCTCGAAGCCTGCGGGACTTCTTGGATGAAAGACGTAGCGAACCTTAGTCTTCTGATCTCTACGCATGATGGGGGCGTCGCAGACGCTTCGTCTAACTCTTATCTAAACGTGAGTGGCGAGACCACTGCGGACGAGCTAGATATGCTATATCAGCGCATGGAAGAGGCTATTGATATTTGGCAGAGTGATTTTGACCTAGAAGACACTATAAAGACCGAACTAAAAGCCTATCTGCCAGTAGTTTCCGGCACTAGAATGCTGAATGAATATCTTGACTATTTATTTCCATTGTAGTAATTGACCGCCGCAAAAGTCGAGGGAAAGATTTTTCTTTTCCGAGACGACGCCCGGTGGATAACATTTTACTGTTGACAATTTATTGTCAACGCAGTAAAATGTTGACAAGTCTGGTATCAGACTTTTTTTGATACAGAGAGGAGCAAAATGGCAAAAGTTACAAGAATCAAGGCGAGCGACTCTCCTCGAAAAAAAGAGGAAGACAAGCCAGTCATTACTCGTAAAAAAGTAGTAGTGAAAGACAAAAAGACTGAAAAATCCAAAAGACAAGAATTGAAAAAAGCTGAAAAAAAG
>JAFWMC010000064.1 GCA_017510805.1 Candidatus Saccharimonadota bacterium | reverse complement strand
TGAAATTGGCAAGGCAATACCACATTCCTTTAGTACAGACGATGCATGGGCGAGAGGACGTAGCGATACAGACGAATATCCCGCATCCGTTTAAGTATATTGTGGCTTCGGCGCTATGCTGGATGCATTCGTGGTATATCCAGAATGAGATTGTTGTGAAAAAAGATCGGAAGTTGGCGCCGACGCGGACGCGGGCAAAAATGTGGACTTTGATGGTGAATCACGCGAATTTTGCGGATGCAGTGATTACGCCATCTTATCATTTTGCAGAGAAGTTAAAGCAATATGGAGTGCGGCGAGAGATTACGAGGGTGTCTAATGCGATTGATGATGCGGTAGCAAATGCGGAAAAATGGCCAGTGCGGAAAGTGGGTCCTGATGGAGTGTTGCGAGTTTTTTGGAACTCGCGGGTGTCTAATGAGAAGCGAGTAATGGTGTTTCTTGAGGCAGTTTTATTGGCGGTTGAGAAGGGCGCGAAATTGAAAGTGACGATTTGTGGGGATGGGAATGCTGAGAAGGCGGCACGGGAATATGTTTTGAAAAATGGTCTGCGTAATGTGGTGAAGTTTGCCGGCAGGGTGCCACACGAAAAGATGCTAGAGCAGATGCGAGAGCAGCATATTTCGGTTTTGACTTCCTATGGCTTTGACATACAGCCGATGACGTTACTGGAGGCAGAGGCGGTGGGGTTGCCAGTGATGATTTGCGACCCAGATATGCGGGAGGTGACGGCAGAGTCTGGGACGGTGTTTTGTAAAAAGCCAGATGCGGAGACGATTGGCAAGGCTTTGTATGATTTGTGGGCGCAGCCAGAGAGGGTGGAGAAATTGAGCCGGGCAATGCTAGAACATCGAGATGAGGTGCTGGTATCTACGCAAGTAGAAAAAATGTTGGGAGTGTATAGGGAGTTAGTGAAGTAGAATTTTGAAAATGTATTTTCAAGATTTCTGGGGGTTAGGGTTGTTCTGGGGCTAAGGTTTGTAGGAGAGGGCGGCGATGGTGGAATCGTAAGGTTTGTTAGGGTTCCAAGCTTGGAGGGCAGTGATTTTGGCGGGGAGGTCGGTTGTCCAGAGGGTGAGAGGGGTGTAGCCAGATTTTTCAAGGGGCGTGGTGTGTAGTTCTCCATTGCTGGCGATGATGATTTGGCCGTCGTGAAAAGTAAGAATGGTGACGGGGTAGCTGAGGGTGAATTTATGTAAAACTTCCTTTATTGGCTGGATAGGCATAGAAAGTAGGAGCATCTTGGGATAATAAATGGCGCGGAGGAGCTTTTGGAGCTGGCTCAAAGTGGCAATGAGGGTAATATTGCCATTTGGCAATAAATCTTGGGCTTCGGTGGCGAGCAAATCGGTGGTATCTTTGGCCCAGACAGTGGGGTTCTCGCTATTTTTAAGAGCATCAGCGATAGCGACGGCGGTGGCGGAATTTTTAGAAAAATCGCCAGCGAGCAAGGTGATATCGGCGTCTTTGACGGCGGCGTTTAATTCTGGAGATTTATCAAAAGAGCCGGTAGCGGTAGATTTGGTGAAAAAAATGTCGGGGAGAGATGGAATATTACTTTTTAAGCTATCTGGAAGATAGGTGCGGATATTTTTGATTGGCATTTTGGTGAAATATTCGGCGGTTTTAGCAACAGGGGCGAAGCTGTGGAGATTGCCACCGAGGATGGTGACTGTGCCAGATTTTTGCTCGGGAATGTTCCATAAAATATCATCCATTATTGGAGTCCTTCCAGGGTGATAGAGATCGGACAATGGTCAGAGCCAGTGATATTTTCGTAGATATTGGCAGATTTGAGGTGGGGTAATAGTGATTTGCTAATGAAGAAATAATCAATGCGCCAGCCGATGTTTCTAGCGCGAGCCTGGGCGCGCCAAGTCCACCAAGTGTAGCGGTCTTTTTCGTCTGGGTGGAGGTAGCGGAAAGTATCAATAAAGCCAGCGTCAAGTAGGTTTTGGATACCTTTTCTTTCAGTGGGAGTGTAGCCGGCATTACCTTCGTTATCTTTGGGGCGAGCAAGATCAATAGCAGTATGAGCGGCGTTGAAGTCGCCGCAAATGATTACTGGTTTGTGCTTTTCTAAATTTTTGAGATATTTGAGGAGAGACGGGTCCCAAAGATTTTCACGCAGAGAAAGGCGGGTTAATTCCCTTTTGGAATTCGGAACATAAACATTAACAAGATAGAAATCTTGGAACTCGGCGGTCTGAACGCGACCTTCTGAAAGAGGGTCGCCGTAGGCGTCATCTTGCCAATTCTTAGCAATGCAAATATCATCGGTGAAACCGGCAGAGTAATTCTCGGGCTGCGTCTTGGTGAAAATGGCGGTGCCGGAATAGCCAGGACGCTCGGCGCTATTCCAAAGTTCAGCGTATTCAGGAAAGTCTACTTCGGCTTGGCCTTGCTTGGCCTTTGTCTCTTGAAGACATAAAATATCTGGATCTTTGTGGGAGAGGAAATCTTGCAGGGCGCCTTTCTTTAAAATTGCCCTAATACCATTAACATTCCAAGAATAAATATTCATTAGTATCTCCCCCGATTAATATCTTTCTCTTTAATGCTCTGGCGCTTGTCGTATTTCTTTTTGCCGGTACCAAGAGCGATGTCTAATTTAATATAACGAGAGCCGCTGTGTAGTTTAACTGGGACGATGGTGGCACTAGAAAGTTTTTCTTTTTCTTTGATGAGTGAGTTAATTTGTTTTTTAGTAGCGAGGAGCTTGATATTTTCGGCGGTTTCGGAGCCAAGAGTGAGATTATTAAGCCATAATTCCCCATCTTTGATGGTGATAAAAGAGCCTTTGAGCTGGACGTGATGGTCACGAATGCTGCGGACCATAGGGCCAGTTAAAACCATGCCGACAGAAAGTTTGTCGCCTAAATTGTAGTCATAAGTAGCTCGCCTGTTGACAATGGTATTCATAATATGATTATATCATAATTAGCAGTGCTGAGAGGTGGAAGATTTTACTTTTATTCTTGAAACAGTATCCCGGAAAAATTCAAAAAGTCAATGGCCTTGTGCCTTTACTTTTTGGATTTTGTAGGTGTTTCAAGAGTAAAATGTAAAATCTCAACACCTCTCTTGCAATATGATATAATTATAATAGACATGAAAATTGCAATTGCATCTGATATTTATTATCCCATGACGAATGGGGTAGCGGTTTTTGCGAAGAATTTGGCAGAGGGACTGAGTAGGGCTGGACATGAGGTGATAGTGCTATGCCCGAGCTTCAAGGGTAGATATTATCGTTATACTAACCCAGATACAGGGGTGACTTTGGTGCATTTGAAATCTAAAAGATTTCCGCTTTATCCAGATCAGATAGAGAAAGTGCCGGCCAAAAAGACGATTTTGGGGCTGCCAATGCCGAGATTAATGTACCGGGCGGGGATATGGTTTGCATGGAACCCTTATGATAAAATAGAGGAGATTTTGAACAAATTTCAGCCGGACGTAATACATCTACAGACGGCGGAAACAATTGCCCTAGCAATAATGAAATACCAGAGGAAATATGATGTGCCATTGGTGTCTACGGGGCATGCTTATCCTGATAATATTACTGGGCAATTTAAAGCGCTAAAACCAGTGAAGAAGCCAGTAGATGCAGTGTTGCGCACCTATATGGCGAGTTTTTTGAAGCATTCGGAATATGCGACGATGCCGACGGAGATGGCGATAGATGATTTGGTGCCACAGAATCGGCGAAGGTTTAAGGTGACGGTGGAGCCGTTATCTAATGGGATAGACCTTGGCTGTTTTAATCCGGGACGAGCAAAGAAAACGGTGCTAGAAAAATATGGGATTGATATGGGGCGCCTTAGAATAATCAATGTGGGGCGGGTAGACCCAGAAAAAAGTATAGATAAAGTAATAGAAGCTTTTACAAAGGTAGTGAAAAAGTTGCCGGAGGCGGAGCTTTTGATTGTGGGGGATGGTATTGCAAAAAATTCATTGGAGAAGTTAGTTAAGAAATTGGGACTAGAACAAAATGTGAGATTCACTGGCAGGGTAATGATGCCGGATTTGGTGGAATTGTATCGTTCGGCAGATATGTTTGCGACAGCAAGCGAAACAGAAACGCAAGGGATAGTTTTGATAGAGGCGGCAGCGTGTGGACTGCCACTTGTGGCAGTGGATGCTGGCGCAGTGAAGGAACTTTGTCAAAATCGGAAAAATGGAATTTTGTGCAAGCCGGGAGATGTGGATGGCTTAGCTAGGGCGATGGTGAAGATTTTATCTGACACAGAATTGGCTGAGAAATATGGAAAAGAGAGCCTAGAGATTGCGAAAAAACATGATTTAAGCAGAACACTAAATAGATTTGAAGAAATTTATAAGACAGCTATTGCTCTAAACTCTCAATAGCTTCCCTTAAGATATTGTTTGATTTTTGAAAACTGATAGCTTCTTGCTCGGAAAGATTGATTTCTAGGCGACTAATGACGCCAGTGCGGCCGAGGATGGCAGGATAACCGTTGTAGACATTGGCGTAAGCATCATAAGATGATACGGGCATGACGCGGCGCTCGTCGTTTAGGATGCAGTCTATGATGCGGGTGACACAGGCACCAATGCCGTAATAGGTAGCACCTTTTTTATTGATGATGTCGTAGGCTTCGTTGCGGGCAAAATTTTCAATTGATTCCCTTTCTGCGGATTGAAGCATGTTGGTGATGGGGACGCCGGCGATATTTGCGCCAGACCAATAGGTGAATTCGCTGTCGCCGTGCTCGCCGAGCTGCATAGCAGAAACGGATTTTGGGTGGATGTTTAATTGTTCGGAGATGCGGAGACAAAGTCTGGCGGAATCTAGAACGGTGCCAGAGCCAATGACTTGATTTTCTGGCAAACCAGAAAACTTCCAGACCATGTAGGTGAGGACATCCATAGGGTTAGAAACGACAAGAAAAATACCATTAAAGCCAGATTCCATAATAGGAGAAACGATACCTTCCATGATTTCGGCATTTTTTTGAAGAAGATCTAGGCGAGTTTCGCCCTCTTTTTGATTGGCGCCAGCGGTGATAATGATAATATCGCAATCTTTAGTATCGGCGTAAGTGCCGGCGTTGATTTGTAAATAGGTGGGGGAAACAGCGAGAGTGTCGCGAAGATCTAAAGTTTCACCTTCGGCATCAGCCTGGTCTATATCGGTGAGAATTAATTCATTTACTGCTGTGCGCTGGCTGGCGAGGCAGAAGCCGATGCTTGCGCCGACATTGCCAGTACCAACAATCATTACTTTATTGCTCATGGTTATATTATACCATAAGTATTAATCAATGGCGGTGATTTTGCCTTCGTTTCCGTTTGGCAAGGTGAATTTGTCCCCAACAGATTTACCAAACATGACTTTGCCGATAGGGGAAACATCGGAAATTTTGCCTTCCAATGGGTTAGCCTCTACGGCACCTACGATGGTGTATGTCTGCTTTTTACCTTTAATCTGAACAGTAACAGTGGCACCCATAACGACTTTATTATGAGAAACGTTGCGGATGATTTTAGCGTTCTTTAGGATGTCTTCTATCTCTAAAATGCGACTTTCTACGGCCTTTTGCTCGGCGCGAGCAGAGCTGTACTCTTCATTCTCTGACAAATCGCCAAAAGCTCTGGCGGTGGCAATACGCTCGGTGATGGCGGGACGCTGAGCAATTAAACTTTCAAGCTCTTTTTCAAGCTCGGCTTTACCTTCTTTGGTTAGACTGATTGACTTTTTCATACTTATTATAGAATATATGTAAATTGTGTGATTGTCAAGAGGGATTTAGCTAAAATTTTTGATAATTTTTTTTAGAGGTAGATTTTCGGACTTGCCGGTGAGGCGACTGGTGATTTCTAGCTCGTTTTTTGCTAAAGTTTTGTCGGAAATGATGATACGATAAGGAATACCCATAAGTTCGGCATCGGCGAATTTTTGGCCGGGACGGAAATCTCTGTCGTCTAAGATGATATCATCTGGATGCTCATTATGCAAATCTTCGGCAATTTTAGAGGCTTGCTCGCCAATAGGGATAATATAATATTTATAAGGGGCAATATTTTCTGGCCAGACCAGTCCTTTTTCGTCGGCATATTTTTCGGCGATAACACCCATGACTCTAGATACGCCAATACCATAGCAACCCATAAAGACTGTTTTTCTTTTGCCGTCTTTATCATTAAATTCTAGGCCGAGAGGCTCAGAATATTTATATTTAAGGGTAAAGATATTGCCGACTTCGGCAGCAGCAGTGCTTTCTAGTTTGTCTTTTTTGAGGCCAAATTCATCTAGGACCTCAGGTAATAATACTTCTTCGTTTAGGACGACGGATTTATCCTTATTATAATAAATAGTGTCCTCGCCTACTGGGGTGATAGTCTGGAATTCGTGGCTATATTTAGAGAAAACACCGCCAGAGGCGAAAGTTTGATAGGTATCTTCACCGATGCCAAGACGTGTGTAAATGCGCATATAAGCTTTTTCAACTTCATGGTAGAATTTGTTGTGGGACTCTTCGTCGGCGGAAAAACTATATAGATCTTTCATTAAAAATTCGCGAGTGCGGAGGATGCCAGATTTGGCACGCAGCTCGTTTCGGAATTTTGTTTGAAACTGATAGACATAGGTAGGTAAATCTTTATAGCTAGAGATGTAGGTTTTCATCATTTCGGTGATGGGCTCTTCGTGGGTGGGAGCAAGACCTAATTCTCCGCCAGCGGATAAATCGGTTTTAAACCAAATATCTACCTTTTCACTATCCCAACGGTCGGTTTTTTTCCATAATTCTGGATTTTGGAGGGCGGTCATTTGGACTTCTTGGCAGCCAATATTGTTTAGCTCTTCCCTGATGATGTTTTTGATATTTTCTAGAGTTTTGAGGCCGAGGGGGAGATAGTCATAGATTCCAGCTAGCTCTTTATGAATATAGCCAGCGCGAATAAGAAGCTGGGCATTTTTGGCGGTTTCGTCTTTGCCGACTTCCCGTAAAGTTTTGACAAAAGATTGTGATAATTTCATATTTTATATTATAACACATTTACAGTGGAAGATTTTATTTTTACCTTTCAAGACAGTATCCCGGAGGCTTTCAAAAAAGTCAATGCCCTTTAGGGCTTTACTTTTTTGGAAACGAAGGCGTCTGAAAGGTAAAATATAAAATCTCAACACCATAAAAATGTGTTATAATATATATTATATGACAACATTAGCTGATTATAGAGACGAGCGGCTGAGGAAGCTGGGGGAGCTTCGCGAGATGGGGATAGACCCATATCCGGCTAAATCTCATCGCGATACAAAAATTTCAGAAATATTGGATGATTTTGATACACTAGAGGGCAAAACAGTGACGATTGCGGGGCGGATTACGGCGATACGGAGCTTTGGGAAGATTGCATTTATTAAAGTGAAGGATTACTTTGGCGAAATACAGATTTTTATGCGGCGAGAGGATAAGGGCGGGGCTGGCGAGAGTTCCGATTTGGTGGGGCCTGTCGGAGGCTCGGCCGAGACGGTCGGCGCGGCC
>JAFWMC010000063.1 GCA_017510805.1 Candidatus Saccharimonadota bacterium | reverse complement strand
CCGGAGATAGAAGCGATGGCGGCGAATAATCTAGAAGAAGCCTGTGCGATGGTAGCTTCGGGTGTGGCTGAAGGATTGATAGCAGGAATAGATTATACTTCTAGGGATGTAATTTTGGCTTGTAAAGATATAATTGGGGTAGAGGAGAGTGGTGGGGCCAGAGTGGCTGACGAGTCGGCCAAGCCGACATTTTCGGCAAGTTTTGTGATGACTAGGGGTAAGAAAACTTATATCATCGGCGATGCGGCGGCCTGCAAAAACCCAACAGAGGGGCAACTTTATGATATTACAATGCAGACCTACGAAACAGCGAAGGCAGTGCTGGATACCGAGCCGAAAATTGCGATGCTTTCCTTTTCTACCTTTGGAAGTGGGGGAAGTGACCCATCAATAGATAAGGCAAGAGCAGTGATAGAGCGGGTGCGGACGGCGCGGCCAGAGATACAGATAGACGGCGAAATGCAACTAGATGCGGCAGTCAATCTACGCGTAGCAGAGAAAAAGGCACCCGGCTCGCAGGTGGCAGGCAGAGCTAATGTGCTGATTTTGCCAGATTTGAACGCTGGGAATATTCTCTATAAAGCAATGGAACAGTTTGGTGGATTTACGGCAGCGGGGCCGATTTTACAAGGATTCAATGCGCCATGCTCGGACTTATCACGGGGAAGCACAGTGGAAGATGTGTTGGCAGTAATAGAGGTGATAAAAAAGCAGATTTTATTAAAGCGGGCGGGCGGAAAGGAATAAAATGGGAAAATATTTTGGCACAGACGGAATAAGGGGGAAAGCAGAGAGATTTTCGCCGGAATTTATAGAGGGGATAGCAGTGGGGCTAAAGCATTACGCGGACGAACTAGGAATAGAGGGGGCGAAGGTAATGTTGGGGGGAGATACCAGAGAATCGTCTGAGTGGATTTTGAGGGATTTTGAAAAGGCGTGCGAATCGGTGGGGATGGAATATGCTAATGTAGGTGTGTTGCCGACGCCGGGGATAAATTATGCGTTCTATGATATAAACTATGACTTTGCGATAGACGTGACGGCTAGCCACAACCCCTATAAAGACAACGGAATAAAGGTATTTGAAAGAGGTGATGAATATGGAGTGAAATTATCGGCGGCAGGAGTGGTACAAATAGAAAATTCACTAGATGATATAAAATCTATAGATTTATCTGGGGGAGAGGCAGTGGATGATATCCATGAGGAGGCTGTTTCCCTGTATTTGAGACATTTGAGAGAATATGTAGAAAAAATTGGGCCGGCAGAATTAGCAAGAAATGGAGTAGATTTTGCAGGGATGAGAATTGGGCTAGATTGCGCTAATGGTGCAACAGGGGTGACAGCGCGTACGATTTTTGAGGAATTAGGGGCGGAGGTTTCCGTAATTAACGATAATATAGAGTATGGAACAGGGATAAACAAGGGGTGTGGCAGCACACATATAGAAGCATTGCAACTTTTGGTAACGGAAGGGAAACTAGACTTTGGAGCGGCATTTGACGGGGACGGGGATAGATGCCTAATGGTAGACCATACGGGAGCAGTGGTAGACGGGGATGAAATGCTGATGATTATAGCTGAGTGGCTTGGATTAACAGAGGTAGCAACGACCGTGATGGCAAATCAGGGGCTGTTTAATTGGGCTGAGAAAACAGGGGTGCAGCTAGCGATTACGGACGTAGGGGACGCAAATGTATTTGCAAGAATGCGTGAAGATGGGATTTTGCTAGGAGGGGAACAGAGTGGACATATTATCTTGCCAGGGGAGCCAATGGGCGATGGCGTGCTGACAGCACTGGTGATGAGTAAGATTATTTCCTTGACGCACAAGAGCCTACATGATTTGGCAGCTGGGATGGATAAATTGCCGCAGATTATCCATAATTTCCCAGCAACAGCCGACGAGAAGGCAAGATTAGGAGAGTGCGAGGATATTATTAACGAATATAACCAACGCGTAGGGACGGCTGGGGGGCGGATGTTGGTACGACCGAGCGGGACAGAGGAATTGGTGCGTATTACTATCTGGGGCAAAGATGAGGGGGAAATTACAAAAATTGCAGAGGAATTGGAGGAAAAATTATGCCAGAAATTAAAAGGTTAACAGAGTACACACCAGAGGTGGCGGAAGCAGTGAGGGGACTTTTGGTGGAATTATCACGAAGCGGAAAAGATCGGGGAGAGATACCCAAGGAATGGTTTTTAGAGGTGATTGATTCACCATACCACGATTTGATTTTAGCAACGAACGGAGATGCGATACTGGGGATGGCGGTGGTGTCGGTGACAATGGGGGCGATAGTAAGAAAAAATGTCTATCTGGAAGATTTCGTAGTAACAGAGCGGGCACGAGGGCAAGGCGTGGGAGGATTGATTTGGGATGAAATTTTGCGCTGGGGACAGGAAAAAGGAGCAGGAGAATTAGAATTTACCTCTGGAGAGGGGCGCGAGGCAGCCTGGCAATTTTACTTAAATAAAGGGGCGGAAATTTATAAAACTAACTTCTTTAAAAAGGAGCTACATGACAGAAATTAAAATGGAAATAGAAATAGAGGGGGAAGGGGGCGGAAAAAAGGGTAAAGATATAAAAAAAGTGCTGAAATTTGCTGGGGTGGGAGTAATAGCAACAGTAGTGGACTATTTAGT
This sequence comes from Candidatus Saccharimonadota bacterium, assembly GCA_017510805.1. Taxonomy (GTDB): domain Bacteria; phylum Patescibacteriota; class Saccharimonadia; order Saccharimonadales; family Saccharimonadaceae; genus Nanosyncoccus. Next base: position 54,163 of record JAFWMC010000063.1, on the reverse strand, counting down.
GTATCAGTTTGCACTAAATGTATTATTTGTAGGGAATTTGGCCCCGAGCGCGGTGGTATCAGGGGTGGTAGCGACTTTTGCGGCGTATGTTATGCATAATAATATAACTTGGAGGGAGCGTAACCCGGGGAAATATGGGGTGGTGAAATTCTTTATCTGGAACGGGATAGCAGTATTTTTGCTGCGGCCGCCGCTGACTTGGATTTTTTCTACCTGTTTTGATTGGCTGTATGGATTTGTCTACTTCTTGACAAGCTGGATTTTTAATTATGAATTCGTAAAAAGTACGGGGGTATATATATTGATGACACTAGTGATTATGCTGCTGAATTTTGCGGTTTATGAGAAGCTGGTGTTTACTAAAGAGAAGAGCGTAGATGGGGAGAAGGTAGATGTGAAGAGCGTTGGGAAGGCCAGAAAAGAAGAAAAGCGTAAGACCGTAAGCAAGAAGTAGTGTAAAGAAGAAGACTTTTTCGGGGGTGGATCTGATTTTGATGGTGGTGAAAATGAGAATAGCGGCAAATACAATGATGGCAACACCAACGAGGCCGAATTCTAGAAGGAGGCTGGCATATTCGTTTTGAACGATTTGCTGGGCGGTGCCAAGCTCTGGGTAGTTTTGATAGAGAATTGGGCCAGCGCCACCGAGACCGACACCGAGAAATATCGTTTTTGGATTGCTAGACCAAGTGGCGAGAGCCATTGATGTGAGGCTGAGACGGAAATCGGTGGACTCGGAGACGTAGCCGTCAAACTGCGACTGATTATCATCCCGTGGGAAAATAGCAGGCGTTTCGCCGCTCAACCCTGCTCGCGTCAGCCCGCCGTCGCGGGTGTCGCTCGCTTCGGATTTCTCGTAAGAAATCCGGGGCACGGTTTCGCTTGCGAAAACCTGCCTATTTTCCTCGGCAGAATTAGAACTCTCTGAGGTTGACGAATCTGAGGATTCGGCCGTTACTTCAGAAGAAAGATTGGTACTTTCTCCGCCATCAGCGGAAATGGAATTTTCAGAGCTTGATGAAGATGTGGGGGCAAGCGAGCGCAAATCTACATATCCGAGGGTGAGATGGTGGATAGATTTGGCGATGCCAGAGGTGAAAGTGTCGGAGGTGGGGGAGATTTGGGCGAAGATGCCTTGACAGATAAGGGAAATTATAGCGGAGCAGAGAATTATAGGGAGAATTTTTACGATTTGGAAGCGTTTTTTAATGAGCTGCCAGAGGATTAGGGTGGCGGAGGCGGCGAGAAAGGCGTAAATGGCGCCGCGGGAAAAAGTGAAAAATAGGGTGATGGTAAGGAAAATAGTCACTGGCCAGAGGAACTTTGAGGGGAATATTGACTTTTTATTATTTTTGTGGTATAATAAGAAATAGTAGCATAGAAATACAGGAGCAAGCAAGAGATTGCCGAAAAATTGAGGCTCTATAGCAAAAGCGCTAGGATGGGGAAAACCAAAAGATTGATAAGTACAACCCTCACAGAGAAGGGTAATATCACGGCTGACGCCAATAACATCTAAAATACATTGAAGCCAAGCAAAGATAGAAACAATAACAGAGGTGGCAAGAAAGAGCCGGAGGGTGATTTTTTTAAAGCTAGCAAGCTGGGCTGGAGTAATATTTTTGATGATATAGAGAAGTGCGAGAACGTTGAGAGCAAGACAAGCAAGCACGCCAAAAGAAAGAAAAGTGCGCAAGGGATTATTTGACCAAAGCAGGGAAAGTATGGTATAGCAGGGAATTATGGTAAGGGCGAGTAGAGGCTTTTTAGGGGTGGTTTTGATGATTTTGGGGAGAAGGGGAAGTGTGAGAAGGGAGATTATTGCGAGGAGAATAAGGGGGAGGGAAAGGTCAAGATGCATGGAATCGGTTTCGCCCAATTGGATTAGTGGTTGGTAGGAAAAGAATAACACCGATGGTAATAATAGGCATAAACACCACAAAACCGCAAAAGCAGTTTTCTTTGTCTGTTTACCTGTCATCAGCTATTTTCTCCTTTATAAACTTCGCTAGGTCGGATTTGAAGGTGGCTACGGAGAAGTTTTCCACAGATTGGCTGATTTTATCAGGGGTAGCTAGGGAGGTGTGTTCAAATTTTTTGAACGATTCGGACAAAGATTTGACGGTCTGCCTGTCAAAGAAAAGGCCGTTTTTTTCGTCTTTAATATAATCAAGTGCGCCACCGCCTTTATAAGCGATGACTGGCACGCCAGCAGCGAGGGCTTCTACTGGGGCAATACCAAAAGGCTCCATTGAGGGGAAGATAAAAGCTTTGGAATTTTGCAAATATTTGACTAGTTCATCTTGGGGCATGGCGGGCAAAAAGGTAATGAGGGGCGAGCCGCCGGCAAGCTTTACAAGATTATTATGCTCGGGACCGTCGCCAATTAGACAAAGTGGCGAATTTGTGGCGAGGCATGATTTGACAATTAGGTCTAAACGTTTCCAAGTAACTTGGCGGGAATAGTTGATGTAATACTTGAAATTATTTGATTTTATGGTGTTTTGTGGTGAAATTTGTTCGGCTTTAGCTATTTGACTTTTGCTGTTTTCTATTGTTTTATTTGCCTTTTGACTGGCTTGACTTTTCCCTTTTTTAGTTATATAGTTTTCCACAACCTTGTGGAATTCGGAGATATTGACCGGCGGATAGATAACGCTTGATTCCCTCTTGTAGGCCTTTTTGATTTCGGCGGAGGCGTAGCTAGAAATGGTAACGAAATAATCTGGGCGTTGGGCAGCCTGGTAATCGGCACGGCGAAGGGGCTTGACGAATAATTTGAGACCGAGGCGAGCGAGGGGATCTAAGAAGCCAAAACCGGGATTTTCTAGATATTTATCATAAAACTGCCAGTAATATTGAGTGGGAACATGGCAATAACAGATATGAGTGGCCGTTCCCTTTTTTACGGACTTAGCCTCGGCACCGGTGACGGAGATAATTAGATCGTAATCTGAAAGGTCTAGGTGAGAAAAATAAAGCTGGCGGAGAGGACCAAGAAAACGACGAAGACCTTTTGGGAAAATTTGGAGCCAACCAGTGCGGACATCGGCATCTTTAAACCAATCAATGCCCTTTTCGCTGTATTGGGAAGTGTAGATGGGGGCGGAGGGGTAGAGCTCGTGGATAGCCTTCAAAACTTGCTCGGCGCCGCCGACGGTGGTGAGCCAGTCGCAAACCAGGGCAACACGAGCCTTTGTCGTCTTTTTACCCATTATTTTGCCCCTTTGCGGAGCAATACAGCGGCAACAGTGCGAAGAAGGATCTGGAGATCTAGGAAGAAAGTCCAGTTTTGGATATAGTAGAGATCTAGAGAACGACGCTCGTCAAAGGAGATGTCGCGGCGGCCGGAAACTTGAGCAAGGCCGGTGAGGCCAGATTTGACAGAGAGGAGCAAGGAGCGATCGCCGTAATCTTTTAATTCCCCAGGAACGAGGGCGCGAGGGCCGACTAAGGAAATGTCGCCCTTGAGAACATTAAATAACTGAGGTAATTCGTCTAGGGAGGTGGAGCGAAGGAATTTGCCAAGCTTGGTAATGCGAGGGTCGTTTTTGAGATAGTCGCCGTTTTTACGGTATTTTTCAATTAGCTCTGGCTTGCCCATTTTAGTAAAGGCCTCCTCTGGAGTAAGGCCGCTGTATTCGGGCTTCATGGAGCGGAATTTGTAAATTTTGATATGGGTATTATAAAGAGAAAGGCGCTCGTCTTTATAGATGGGGGAATGCTTGATGTCTGATAGTTTGGATATAAGCCAGATAATCATCATGGGGATAAGGGCAAAAATAGTGATGATGAAGCCAAGGATGATGTCAGTTAAGCGTTTGATAATTCTGGCGCCGCCGATAAGCGGGGTAACCTTGACAAGGATGGCTGGGGTGTCGCCAATAAGCTCTAGGTGGCCAAATTGGGTAGAAAGGGCTGCTTCGCTGGGGACAAAGTAATATAGTAGGTGGCGATCAATGGCTTGTTTATAGACGTATTCGGTCTGGTTTTCATCGGTCTGAAAGATAACATCTGGGCGAGTATGAGCAAGAGCAGCAGAAAGACTGGAGAATTTTTTGTTCCTGAAGTTTTCAGGGATATAACTGTTCCCTGCCACGACGCCAGAGAGACGATAGCCGGCCTCTGGGTTGTCGGCGATTTGCTCTAGGAGGTATTCGGTATTTTTGCTATCACCAATAACGATGGCACGGATGGTGCCACGGTCTGCACGAATAAAACGACGACGAAGAAGACGGAGAAGATTGCGAATGACAATAAGAGAGATAAAACAGAGTAGGGTGGCCCAGACGGCGACAAGGCGAACTGGAAAAAGATTGCCCTGACCGAAGAAATCGTAGGTGATAATCGTCATGGTGCCAAGACATGAAGCCATCAATAATCTAGCGCTCTCTGTGAGATGGGAGCCGAGAAAAACGGATTTTTTATAAAGACCTAAGCTGGCTAGAATAACGAGCCAGACGGGCACAAGAAATAAAATAGTAAGGATAAAATCCCAGATTTCAGAATCAAAATAGTAGGGGCGAGTGTCTATGTGTGTGCGAATATAATAGGCAAAAGCGAACGAAAAAACTATCGCAATTGCGTCGCCAAGCATCAAACAGATACGAAATACTAGACCGGGGTCTTTCTTCATATCTATAATTATACCATAATCTATTCAACAGTGACAGATTTGGCGAGGTTGCGTGGCTGGTCAACGGGTAAACCTTTGGCGACGGCAAAGTTGTAGGCAAAGAGCTGCGAAACAACATTGAGTAGGAGCGGAGTAAGTAATTTAAGGCCGGTCTGGACAGTAATGATTTGTTCTACTGGGTGATTAAAATCTGATTTGTCAGTAACAACGATAGCGTGGCCACCACGAGCAAGAACCTCCTCTAGACCAGAGAGGGATTTGTCGTATAAATCGTTTTCTGGGAGAAGGAAAAATTCAAAGGCATTATCGTCGACAAGGGCGATAGGGCCGTGTTTTAATTCCCCGGTAGGATAAGCATTAGCATCGGTATAGGAAATCTCCTTTAATTTGAGAGCGCCCTCTAGAGCGGTGGGATAGGCGGTGTCACGACCAAGATAGATGGCATGGTCATATTTTTTGGCATATTTTTTGGCAATATTTTTAACTGTATCTGGGATAGACTGGAGTAAACCTTCGATTTCTTGAGGTAGAGCGGCAATTTCTTTAATGTAGGGGGCAAGCGTGTTAGACTTGACACCTTTAGCCTGAGCAATAGTAAGGCCAAACATAATCATTGCAATAGACTGGGAAGTGTACGCTTTTGTAGAGGCAACGGAAATCTCTGGGCCAACATGGATATAAGTGCCGCCGTCTACTTCGCGAGCGATAGTAGAGCCGATGCTATTGACGATACCAATGGTTTTGATTCCCTGCTTTTTGATTTCGCGAAGACAAGCGAGAGTATCGGCAGTTTCGCCAGACTGAGAAACGATGAGTGCAACGGAATCTTTAGGGATGTAGGCGTTTCGATAACGGTATTCAGAGGCGATGACTGGCTCGATGGTGATTTCAGGAGTAAACTTTTCAATGTAATAGGCGGCGGTCATGCCAGCATAATAGGCGGTGCCACAACCAACGATAATAATATGTTTAATTTTACGAAGCTCGGAATCACTTAGATTGGGGCCGCCAAGATGGACGGTGCAATCTTTAACGTTGATACGGCCACGAAGTGTTTCTGTAAGAGATTGGGGCTGCTCCATGACTTCCTTGAGAAGAAAATGGTCATAGCCACCTTTTTGAATGGCAGAAAGGTCGGTCTGGATAGTTTCGACTTTATTTGATACTGGTTGAGAATCTAAAGTTTTAATAGAAATACTATCCTTGGCGATAGTGGCAACTTCGCCGTCATTTAGATAAATAGCCTTTTTAGTATGGCCGACAAGAGCAGAAGCATCGGAGGCAATGAGGGTTTCGTCCTGACAGACCCCAATAACAAGTGGCGAGCCAGAACGAGCCACGACAATTTCTCCAGGATTTTTAACGGAAATGACGGCAATACCATAAGTGCCACGAACAAGCTTGAGAGCCTGAACTACAGCATTAGACAGTGGATGTTTGCCGCCCTGATAAAATGAGTTAATTAGCGCAGCGAGGACTTCGGAATCAGTATCGGACTGGAATTGGTGATCTTTAATTTGATCTTTTAGCTCTTTGTAATTTTCAATGATACCATTGTGGACGAGATAAATATCGCCAGCTTGATGAGGATGAGCATTGCGCTCGGAAGGTTCGCCATGAGTAGCCCAACGAGTATGACCAATGCCAATTTGATCATCTCTGGCATTTTGGGAAACCTTAGACTCTAGACCAGAAACTTTGCCTTTTTCACGAAGAAGAGTGGCTTTTCCCTTTTTGTCTAGAGTAACAATACCAGCGGAATCATAGCCGCGATATTCTAGCCTCTTTAGGCCACTGATTAAAAAGTCTTGCGCCTTATTATTGCCCACATAGCCCACGATTCCACACATTTTAATTTCCTCCGGTTATATATCTTTATTATACACTAGATTTGAAATTTGTAATGAGATTTAGATAATTTTCAAAAGATTGACGATCTTTCTTGACGATGACTTGAAGAATGGTACCGGTAACGAATAATAGTAGTGCGGCAATTAAGAGAAAACCAGAAACAATCAGCGTAGGAAATCTGGGGACAAGGCCAGTCTCAAAGTATTCAAAAACGACAGGAAGACCGACTATAAGCGAGATAAGTAACAGAATTGACGAAATAATATTGAAAAAAGCGGCAGGCTTATACTCTTCAAAGAGAACGGTGATAGTCTTGAGGACCTTGAGGCCGTCGCTATAGGTGTTTAATTTGGACTCGCTGCCAGCAGGGCGGTCGCGATATTCTATAGGAATCTCGGAAATTTTAAAATTGCGGTCGACGGCAAAAATCGTCATCTCGGTTTCTATCTCAAAACCTTCAGATAAAATTGGGAAAGATTTGACAAAATCGTAAGAAAAAGCGCGGTAGCCTGTCATGATGTCTTTGATGCGATTTTTAAATAACTTGTTAATTAAAAAACGAACTAAGCGATTGCCAAAATTATGACCGAAGCGCTTGTTTTCGGTGAAGTAGGTGCTAGATAGACGATCGCCGATAACCATATCGGCTTTACCTTCCAAGATGAGCTGCGCCATTGCTTCGGAATTTTTTGCTTCGTAAGTATCGTCGGCATCAACCATAATATAGCAATCGGCATCTATCTCGCGGAACATTGAGCGGATAACATTACCTTTGCCCTGACGATATTCGTGACGTACAATAGCACCAGCTTTTTTAGCAAGCTCTACAGAATTATCAGTAGAATTATTGTCGTAGACATAGATGCTTGCGTTAGGCAACGCTTTTTTGAAATCTTTGATGACTTTAGAGATAGTCTTGCTTTCGTTATAGCAAGGTATTAAAACCGCAATATTTCCCTTCTTCATGTTTCTATTATAACATATGATATAATCAAAATATGAGTGAGAAAATTTTAGTAACAGGGGGAACGGGATATATCGGATCGCACACAGTAGTAGAATTGATCCAGCAAGGATACGAGGTGGAGATATTGGACAATTTATTTAATAGCAAAATTACCGTACTAGACAAAATTGAAAAATTGACAGGTGTAAAGCCGAAGTTTTATAAAGTTGATATGCTAGATATGCCGGCAATGGAGAAGGTGTTTGCGGAAAATACCTATGATGCGGTGATACATTTTGCTGGTCTGAAGGCAGTGGGCGAATCAGTAGAACAGCCACTGCGATATTATGAGAACAATGTGACAGGAACGATTAACCTATTGAAGTGCATGAAGGAGCATGGGACAAAGAAAATTATTTTTTCGTCGTCGGCGACAGTATATGGCGACCAGGGAGTGGAAGAACTAAACGAAGAAATGACGACTGGCGTAGGCGTGACAAATCCTTACGGCTGGACAAAAGCGATGATTGAGCAAATTATGAAAGATGTGGCTTTGGCAGATCCGGAATTTGAAGTAGTATTGTTACGATACTTTAACCCGGTCGGAGCACACCCATCTGGGCTGCTGGGCGAGGATCCAAACGATAAGCCAAACAACTTGATGCCAATCGTGATGAAAGTGGCAACTGGCGAGATTCCAGAATTATCTGTCTTTGGCGATGATTACGACACGCCGGACGGGACATGTATCCGCGATTATATCCATGTGATAGATTTAGCAAAGGGACATATCGCGGCAATTAGGGGACTGAAGCCAGGGGTGGAGATATATAATCTCGGTTCTGGCAAGGGGACTTCGGTGCTAGAGATGATTGCGGCATTTGATAAGGCAAGTGGCAAAAAATTGCCTTACAAAATTGTGGGTAGACGTGCTGGGGATTTAGCGGCGATGTGGGCGAATCCAGGAAAGGCCGAGCGAGAGCTGGGATGGAAGACTGAGCTGACGATTGATGACGCAATGAGAGATACGCTGAATTACTTAGATAGCCATAGTGATGTTTAGATTTTACCTTCTAAATAGTACTGCGATTTTTGCAAGTATCAATTGTGGCAGATTAATATATTTGAGTTTTTGATGGAGAGGAAGGTTAGCGCGAGCGACGGCGAGTTTGTGAGAGATTTTCCAGCGGAGGAGAACTTTTTTGAGGTTTTTCTGTTCTGACCTGCTGGGGTCTGGGCCAAGCCAAGTATTAAGAAAATCGTAACTTTTTTGCCAATTAGCCCAATTTAGAGAAGACTTAGTAACAGTAGAGGTGGTCGTGCCATAATTATAAATGAAAAGATTCTCGGGCAACCAAATAATTTTGCCAGTGGCGACCGCTAAATACTCCAGAACGAATTTGGTATCTTCTGCAAAATCCATGGAAATATCAAACGTAAGGTGATGTTTTTTAATAATACTAGCGCGAAAGATTTTATTGGTAACGGAATAGAGGCGACCATCAATACTCATTAAGCGAAGTATGTAGGCTTTGTATGATTCCCCTTTTTGACGAGGAGGCTGAGGATTGGGATAGGCAGAAAAACTAATATTATCTTTAACACGATAATATTCTACACCGGTCATGGCGAGAGAAACATCTTTCTTGGAAATGGCAGCTACTAACTGGGGTAGAAAATCTTCTTTGATAAAATCGTCCGAATCAATAAAAGAGATGTATTCACCGGTAGCCTTTTGAATACCATAGTTCCTAGCAGAGGCAGCACCACCATTGTCTTTTTGGAAGATTTTAAGTTTGGGGCTTTTGATGGATTTTAAAATCTTAAAACTGTCATCTTTTGAACCATCATCTATGGCAATTATCTCAAGATTTTCATACTTCCCTGCTAATAAAAATTTAATTAGTTTGCTGGCTTTATGGCCAGTGTTGTAAACGGGAATAATTACAGAGATAAGAGGCTTTTTCATATTACTTATATTATACCAAACAACTGGTGAATATGGTATAATTGGTACATGGTGAAAATTCCGAGAGTATGGGATCGTAAAAATATGATCCTCTTGAAGGAGCTGACAAAAACCGATTTTAAGTTGCGGTATCAGGGGTCAGTACTGGGGTATCTGTGGGCAATTTTAAGACCACTGTTGATGTTTGCGATTCTTTACGTGGTATTTTCGCAGATTTTGAAATTTGGTGATGATATACCGCATTATCCAGTATATTTATTGACTGGTACAGTATTATGGAGTTTCTTCTCAGAATGTACAGGACAAGGTATTCAGGCAATGGTAATGCGAGGAGATTTAATCCGAAAAGTGAGTTTTCCAAAATATATTGTAGTAGTATCCTCTACTTTAACAGCAGTAATTAATTTATGCATTAATATTTTAGTAGTGGTGATCTTTGCACTAATTAGTGGGGTAAGCCCAAGCCTCTCTTGGCTGATAGTGCCGATGTTTATCGTGGAATTGTATGCGTTGTCATTGGGAATATCGTTCCTGCTGGGAGCAATTAACGTGAAGTATCGTGATGTGGCATCAATTTGGGAAGTTTTGACGCAAGCATTGTTCTATACAGCACCGATTATTTATCCGATTTCAATGGCGGCAGCGATGAGCCCAACGGCAGCAAAGATTCTACTTTTAAATCCAATTTCACAAGTAATTCAAGATGTACGGTATAATTTAATTACCAAGGAAACAGTCACGACTTGGAACTACATTGATAATATTTGGTGGAAGGCAGTGCCAATCATAATTATAGTAGTGCTTCTAGTAGTGGGAGCGTTGTATTTTAGAAAGAAATCTAAGTATTTTGCAGAGGAGGTGTAAATGAAGTCGGCGATAAAAGTTACGGGTCTACATAAAAGTTTTAATCTGCCAAATGAAAAGGCGGCAGGACTAAAACAGGCAATTTTTAATTACTTAAAAGGCATTAAAGGTTATAAAAAACAGAAAGTTTTGAAAGGGATTAGTTTTGAGATACAGCCGGGGGAATTTGTAGGAATTATTGGCAGAAACGGCTCGGGTAAATCTACGCTGTTAAAGCTTCTCGCAGGAATCTATGTGCCAGATAGCGGCAAAGTAGAGATAGACGGGACGTTAGTGCCATTTATTGAGCTGGGGGTAGGGTTTAACCCGGAGTTGACCGGGCGAGAAAACATTTATCTGAATGGCGCACTACTAGGCTTTTCCAATAAAGAAATGGACGCGATGTATGATGAAATCGTAAAGTTTGCCGAACTGGAAGATTTTATGGGACAAAAACTAAAAAACTATTCTTCGGGGATGCAGGTGAGATTAGCATTTTCGATTGCGATACGAGCTAAAGGTGATATTCTGATTTTAGATGAGGTATTAGCGGTGGGTGATGCAGAATTCCAGCAAAAATGTAATGATTATTTCGCATCGTTACACGGAAACCAGACAGTGGTGCTGGTGACGCATTCGATGGAGAATGTAAGGAAATTCTGCGATCGGGCGATTTTGATTGAACAGGGGAAAATTGTCAAAGAGGGGGATCCAGATGAAGTGGCGGATGCATATCTCAAGTTATGGGACTAAGTAGCTCATTCATGCGAGATGCGTCTTAGCAATTTATATGGAAAAGCTTTGGGGAAACCAACCATAAAGAGGTAGGCGCGGAGTTTGCTGGTGAGTTCGCGATTGCGATAATATTCAGAGGTGTGGGAGCGAATCCATTTGAGAGCTTTTTTAGCATAAACTTCTGGGATTTCGCCACGAAGATATGCATCCACGTACGCAAATTTAGCGAGCAAAAGCGAAACTCTGGCGGCGGCACGGAGGGCTGGCTCTTCCCTGGCAAAATAGTCAATGGCTTCCACCGCAGAGCGCTCTTTTAATTTAAGGCGAGCAAGCGTAGTAGTCTTATCCATAATGCTGCCTTCGCGACGATAGTATTGGTAGAGCGGTTCCATTAAATAAGCGACCTTGCCAGCGGCGGCATATAATTTATAGGTGGTGAGATTATCCTCGTGAACGTCGCTGACGGGGTAGAAAATATTATTATCAATAAAGACAGAACGTTTGTAAATCTTATTCCAAGCAACAATGTCAAGATTTTCTTGAGTTAAGAGTAAGTTGCGAGTGGCATCATGGCCAGAAGTGACTTCGGCTTCGTGAAAAGTAACATGAGATTCTGAGTGATTCATGGAGATTGTTTCATAGCCACAAACAGCAATGTCCGCCTGAGTATGGAAAGCACGGGAGTATAATTTAGTAACATAATCTGGAGAGATTGTATCGTCACCGTCGATTAAACAGATATACTCGGACGTAGCAGCAAGAATGCCGCTATTTCTGGCGGCAGAAAGACCAGCATTTTTTTGATGGATAATTTTAATGCGCTCGTCTTGCTTGGCAAATTCACGAATTAGTTTACGGGTATTGTCGGTGGAGCCGTCATCAACAATGATAATTTCCAAATTATGATAGGTCTGCTTGATGATAGATTCTAAGCAGGCGGAAATATAATCTTGGATATTATAAGCAGCAACAATAATTGATACTTTAACTTTTTTCATAATAAAGTGGCTCCATTTTATTTTTCACGATAGTGGAAAAATCATATTGTTGTTGATATAATTTGCGGGCGGCGGCAGCATACTTTTGGGCGAGTTTGGGACTTTCTAATAATATTTCCAAAGCTTTAGCTAGGGATTTTTCATCTTTTGGCTGGATAAGCAAGCCAGTTTTTTGATTAAGGACGACTTCAGGATTGCCGTCGATATTGGTAGCAATAATGGCTTTTTGCATCATGGCGGCATCTAGTAGAGCGAGACTGAGACCTTCGTGGTATGAGGCAAGGACAAAAATTTGATTTCTAGCGAGAGCTTTAAGCGGCTCACTCGTGTGGCCATGAAAGGTGATTTTGGAGTTTGTTTCGGCGTAAGCTCTAAAAATTGGTAAATCTGGGCCGTCGCCATAAAGGTTTAAAACGGCCTTGGGGTATTTTTGAGAAATAAGATTGAAAGCGTCAATAAGCTCTTTGATGCCCTTGTAATCGATAATTCGGCCGACATGGCAGATGCTTTGTGGAGTGGATTTGATGGTTTGATAATTTGAAAGTTGGTCCTCGACTCCATTTTTAATGACGATAAAATTATTGAGTTTTTTGGGCGCGATAAGCTTGGTAATATAATTATATTCGTAATCGCTGATAGTTGTAATTTTGTAAGGATATTTAGCGAGTTTTAAGATAATTTTGCCGATAGGATTTTTGTATTTTTTGTCAATATTTTCCCAAATGACGAGTCGTAAATCGGAATGGTCGGTCCAGATGACGCGCGTGCCGGTAATTTTGCCAGCGAGAGTGCCAGCAATCATATCATCGCGATTTTGGATGTGAAGAGCTTGCGGGCGAAAACGTAAAATGGTAATTAAATACCAGAGAAATATGGCAATTTGCCAGAGAAAATAAAACGGTAGAAATAAATTACGGTAGCCGCTCCAGTTTTGATGTGGAAAATAACAGCCCTGGATGGCTTTAATTCCCTGATGTCTGGCGGCACGACGCAATGGCTTGCTAGACGATACGATAATAGGGGTGTGGCCGAGCTTTTTTAACTCTTTGGCAAGAGAAATTTGATAAGTTTCTGCACCCCCAAAAGCATCAAGATGGATGTTGCGGATGAGGAGAATTGGTTTATCCGCAATACCCATTTAAAAATCCTCAGCTATCTTTTTTAGATATGCAGAAAAAGAGTGTTTCTTCAAAAGGAGCTTCTGAGCGGAAATAGCGTATTGATAAAATGTTTCTGGATGCTCTTTGGCTTGATGAATTGCCTTTATATAAAAATCTGGTTTATCTTGATTAGTAATAAGTATTCCGGTTTTTTCGTTTTTGATAAATTCTTTAATGCCGCCAACGTCGCTAGAAATAATAGGAAGGCCAAGAGCGGCAATCTCTAAAAGAATATTTGGAAGACCGTCTATGAGTGAGGTATATAGGAACACTCCAAACTGGTCAAGATCAAGAGAATTGATGCCGTTATATGCCCCATGATAGCTAATAGCTGGGCAATCATCAAAGAAATCTTTACGATAGCCACTATCAAGACGACCGTAAACATCAATTTGGTATTTCGCCGGATTGATCTTTTGGGATATTTCTTTAAGAAGCTCTGGATGTTTTTGAGATGCTATGCGTGAAGCCCAGAGAATATGGAATTTGCCATCTGAGGAGGTCACATTTTGGTGCGGAGAACGAAAATCTATATCTATAGGCTGATATTGAGTTATAAACTTTGAGCTATCAAAGCCGTTAAGTTTTACTACGTTGTCTATAACTGCTTGATTGTCCGTAAAGACATTATTAACAAGTGGGTAGATATCTAATAAGTATGGGTTGGCATAGTCAAAAACGCCCTGCCCATTTGTTCCTGGAATAATGTCGTGGCAAAATAGTGAAACATTAACGATATAGTGATTATCTTTTATGAATTCTTTATGATCAGAAATCCAATTGTAGCCATATTCGGAATTAATAATGTGTAGTTTCTTTGCCCTTAGTTGGACGAGGATACGAGAGAAGAGTATGTCGCGGTCTTCTTTATATGAAAGGTTTTTAATGGCATTCCCATAATCTATAAAATAGGTGTTTTCTGGGAGGTGAGACTGCCATTTATTGTCGGCCTGCTCGGTGGTGATAACGGCAATCTTCCACTTTGGGTGAATTTCAGCGAACGCCTTTAAGTAGTTGATAAGGACTTTGTCGGCGCCGCCAGCAACTACCCAGGGGACGATGAATATGTAGTTCGGAAGAGTATCTATGTCTTTAACTAGGTCTTTATATAAATTGCCAATGTACAGATGGGTATCTGAATCATAATTCACTAGAGCGCGGAGCCGATCTTCCGTAGGATAAAGCATACTTTCAATTTTTGAAGCATCTTTCCATTCTGATATGACATAATCGGGAATATTGTATTTTTGGTGACGCTTAATGTAGTTGACGGTACGATAGGCAATTGGTGTAAGAAGCCGGTCTAGCTTATGGTTTTGACGGAGTTTTGTGTAGATATTCTTGCCATGGTTATATAAGCTTTGGCCGGTAGTAGATGGATCTGGCGGAGTATATTCTAGGCTATTAAACTGCTTGATGTCTAATAGCTTAGAATACGGTTGGATGCTGTGGAGATTGGCAGTAAATACAGATGCTTCCCTTTTGCGACGATAAAATTGAACTGTGCGAGGAGCAACTTTGTGGCAAATGTCGTCTGCTAACGTTTCAGTATTAAACCAATAATCTTCGTTGCCAAAACCTTTACCGATTTTAAAATATGGGTGATCTAGAAATATCTGTTTTAGGCCAGTAACGGTGGAAATCCAGCGATTGACTGAGACCGAAAGAATTGCATCTGTTGCCTTATTGAATGAATCGTGTTGCACCCAAAGTGTTTGGCTTTTAATGTCAGGACCAAATGTAAGGTTGGCTTCTGGATGAACCAGTATTGGAGATGAAGAATTTTTTGCCTGCTGATAAGAATCAATGAACCAATTTGGCGAAACCAAATCGTCTCCGTCAAGCAGAGAGATATATTCTCCTTTAGCCTTTTCTATGGCAAAATTTCTGGAACTACCTGGGTCGCCAAAGCTGTTTTTGTAGATTGTGATGGTTTTGTCCGTAGCGTATCTCTTAAGATATTTAAGTGTATCTAGAGTACCATTATCTACATGAATAATAATCTCGTATGATATTTTGTGGGACTGAAGTGGCTTAATAGCCTGAAAAACACTGCGCATAGTTTTGTGAGCGAGCAAACCTTCACTATGCATCGTAAGGATAATAGATAGATTTACTTTGTCCATTAAGATAATTATACTATTTTTAGCCACCGAAAGCAACTACTGTACGCGAACTGGAAGCCATTGTTGAGCAATGGTAGAATTATATTCAAATAGTTGTACATTGGCGCCTCCCGTGCCAATATAGCCGCCACTAACATCCATTGTCTTACCAGAGCAAGCATTGCGAAAAGTATAATAACCAGATGACGCACTCGGAATCGCAAGCCATTTTTGGGCGCAAGTGCCATTACTGACGTGAATCTGGATATTGGCGCCATTATTTGAGCTGCCACCAGAAACATCAATGACTTTGTTTGAATTTGTATTGGTGATAGTGTAATATCCGTCGTTTCCCAGCTCGAATTTAAACTCTTGAGCCTTGGTTTGGTTGGCTGCGTATATTTGGATGTTGGCACCGTTATTCTTACTTGCGCCTACAACGTCTAGAGCAAGCCCTTGATGAGTTTTTAGATAGTACGTGCCTCCACTTAAACTAGTGTCTTTTGTGGGGGATAAGAACATCCACATTTGAGCGTTTGTACCATTATACATGTGTGATTGGATATTAGCACCACTGGTGGTGATGGCTCCACCAGAAACGTCAATTACATTGCCTGAGCAAGCATTGCGAATTACGTAAAAGCCATTTGGTTTAGATTCAATAGCCCATCTCTGAGGGCAGGTGTTACTGAAACCCCAGATTTGGATGTTAGCACCGTTTGCAGTACTACCGTCTCTCACATCAAAGGCTTTATTTGCTTGAGGGTTAGTAATGGAATAAAAGCCGTCCGGAAGACGAGTCAAGTGCATGACCTGGGCGTTAGTGAAATTACGGCTGAAGAGCTGAACATTAGCACCGTTAGAAGTGCTACCGCCAGCAATATCGATAGCATAGCCAGTATTCGTAACAATACTATAATCTCCGTCGGCAACCGTGGCGCTATCAAGCGAGACTAAGTCCCATTCCTGTGCAACGGTCTTATTATAAGTGAAGGACTGAACATTAGTATTTGCAATATTTGTTGCGCCGCCATTAACGTCTATACTATTGCCAGAACAGGCACTTCTAAAAACGAAATGCTTATTTATATCGTAACTAATTGCCCATTTTTGAGCGCAAGTTCCATTTGACTGATGAAGCTGAAGATTGGCTCCGGGCAAAACGCTACCACCAGAGACATCTAGGACTTTTCCAGAAATTATGCTCGCTATTTTATAGAAACCATCGGACTCACGCGTAATCTTAAACTGCTGCGCTTTATTATCTTTTGAATAATTAAAGATTTGGATATTAGTGCCATTTGTTGTGCCGTAGTTTTCCACATCTATCGCCATTTCTCCACCACCAGCGGAGACAATATTATATGTACCATCTGGGAGATAGGTGGACTCTAAATCGGAGGATTTAAAAACTTGTTGGGTGGAGCCAAACCAATTTGTATAAAAATTGTAAAAGTTAAGATTACCGTATGCGGCACAATCGCTATTGGCATCGCCACCAGGCTGATATGGAGTATAGCGGTAGAGAGCTGATGTTGCTAAATTACGAACAAACACAGTACTACCACCGCATGATGATTTTGGATTATACTGAATGTAGTTATTCCCTACTGGATAGTTTGTCCAACCCCCATTGAGGACATCGTTAAACATAGCAGCGGCATTGCGAATCTGGTTATTTAATCCGTAATATTTCGAGTCGCAGGCGGCGGTGTCTGGGCAACCGTAGCCAGTAGCGGAACGATACTGTACACTATTGGGGAAAGTATCACGGACTAGGCTTTGTTCTTTTTCAAGAAGAACAATTAAGACTTTAGGGTTAATGTGATAATCTTGGGCGGCTCGGTAAATAATTTGCGCAGCTGTACCACCGTTAAATGTCTCATCGGCCATACAGACATAGTGACCGTCTTTGACATGCCAACTATATGGACTGTTTTCTGATAAATAGTCGACATTGTTACCGGTCTTTGATAAGTTTGTATCGTTGCAGGAATTTTTAGACTTCAAGAAGTTTTGAATATCTGCTTCAGAGAGGCTGTTATAGTCGCGCATGGCGGCGTCACTGATAATGTTGCCAGGATCAAAGCCTTCAGCGTTGGTTTTTAAGGTATTTTTGGTGGCCAGGAGCGAGAATGTAAAAACCATAACAAAGGCAAAAATAAGGAAAAGAACACGACGAAAATCTATACGGCGGTGAGTCATAGGCTAATATCTCCTGTAATGGTACCTTTTTTGTCTTCGGCTGAGATGTTGATGCTTATTTGCCAACTATTTGATGATGATAATTCTGAAAGCGGAATGTCAAAACCTTGACAAGTAGAAGTGGAAGCAGAAGCGACGACGGGTGCAGTCTTGGTGATGACTTGACCATCTGCGGAGGTTAAGGCGAGTTCACAGGAGCCAGAAGTGAGGTACTGATTGATAGTTAAGCGGATATTGTAATTATCATAATTAACAGCGGAATAGCTAATGTAGCCGGTGATTTCGTCTAGCTTATTTGGGTCGTCACCGTCATACTGTGATGGGGTTTGTTTCTTGCCAGTGGCGGCATTTTTATCTTCTTCTTCGGAATTTTCGCCTTTGGCTTCGGTTTTGGATGGAACAGCACCGATAGTGTTATTAGAGGTCTCAATTTCTTTATTGGAAGAACCTGTGCGAGAGACAATAAGATATATTCCGAGAATCATTATTATTACAAACACTAAAATTATATAAAACCGTGGCTGGCGGTATATAGGTAGCTGGCGGCTTGCAGAATTATACTTTTTTTGCTTGGCGACCTTATTTCTCATGTTAATTACATTGTAATATATTTTATGGAAAAATGCAAGCAGTATAAAATTAGAGCTTGGCTAAAGTTAGTCTATGCGAAGCCACGACAAAGAGTATATATGCTATAATTAGATTATGGGAGAGTATTGGAAGAAGATTTTAGTAAAAATAAAGCCATACACTAAAGTGTTTTTGATAATTATTGGTGTATACTGTCTGGCCATGCTGGCAATTTGGAGAGCGGATATTACACATCTTGATGACAATGGTCGGGCGCTAGGCGGATATAATTGGTCTGGGGATTTTGGGAGATATTCATCTTCGGTGCTAGCGTACTTACTCAATACTAGTACCAATTTAGTAGATCTATCGCCGTGGACGCAAATAGTAGCGATGGCACTATTGGCGGTGGCTAGTGTTATTTTGATTATATCGGTGACGGCAAAAGATGGCAAAATACAAAAACCAACAGTTTTAGTAACTATAGCGTCATTAATGCTAGGGCTAGTGCCTTTTGGACTTGAACGATGGCTGTATAAATTTGATGCTCCGTGTATGGCGCTTAGTGTGGTAGCAAGTGTACTGCCGTTTCTGTTTTGGCATAAATTGGGCGAGAAAAATACAAAGTGGCAGCTGATAAAACTTGCTGCTATATTTGTTCTGCCACTTCTTGTGATGTGGACATCATACCAAGCTTCAAGCGGAATATTTGTGGTGGTATGTATTGGCCTCACTATAAAGGATTTGCTAGATGGAAAAAGTTGGAAAATTATCTTTAGAAAAGTATTCTTGTCTGTATTGTTCTATGTCGTAGCAGCGATAATATTCAGATGCATACCAACTGGTGGTGAATACCGAGATATTTCGATGTTTACAATTACCGAAATGCCAAGAGGTGTATGGCATAATTTTAGAGAATATTTATATACGCTACTGGTAAATTCCAATGGTTTCTGGAAAACGCTCTACTGGATGATGGCTGGCGTATTCGGAATTGGGGTGTTTAGTTTTTCAAAGAAGAAGGGGGTCTGGAAAATTATAGATGTAGTTATTGCATATGTTGGGGCTGGCATGATGCTGGCTTTATCATATGGGACATACTTAGCATTAAGAGAGGCGCCAATGGATAGCAGAGCGCTAGCAGGAATTAGTGTAATGTTTGCGATGATAGCGATACTTACGGCTTATTTTATAGGAAAACGCTCACTGTTAAGGTTCTTAATGATACCTATAGTAGTTTTGGTTTATGCGTTTTTTACCTGCACAATAGCAATCGGAAATGGCATGGCTGACCAAAAAGTTTTTGCAAATTATCGAACGCAAACTTTGATGAATGAACTTGCTAACAGATATCCCAATTTTGAGGAATTGCCATATATCCAAATTCAGGGTGATGTAGGATTTTCACCGATTATGCACCATGTAGTAAAAGTATATCCAGTAGCAGAAAAGGTTGTAACGCGCGGAGTACGTGGATTTTCAATGGATGTATGGTATTATTCGTTCTTTGAATCGCATTATACTACTGACAAGATTATCGGCTGGTGGGCTGAGCGTTGGGATAAAAACGAAATGGAAAAAATCAGCGAAACATATTATTATACTCTCTATTTGAAGGGCGACCATTTGCTAGTCGATGTTAAGCCGGTGGTAGATAACTTTTGATTTTCTACTCTTTAAAGTGACGGCGCATGCTTTGTAGGTATGCTTCGAAGGAGTGCCGCTTTTCACATAATGTGCGAGCACCTTTGGCAAGCTTAGTCATTTCGCTTGGATGAGAAGAAGCGTATTGTAGCGCATCAAGATATGGTTCTGGATTATTTTGTTCTTTAATTAAAAGCCCAGTTTGATTAGGTTTTATGAAGTCGCCTACGCCACCGGCATCGCTAGCAATTATCGGTATTCCGCGAGCAGCCATCTCTAATAATATATTCGGTAAACCATCAGAGCGCGACGTATAAAGAAATGAATCGTATTTATCGATTGGTAATTCATCAATAGATTTAAAGGCGCCGCAATAATGAAGTGCGGGAATATTATCAAAATCTTCAGCGCTATACCCATTACAGAAAGTGCCATATACGTCAATTGTGTATTCAGCAGGATCTAGTTTTTTCGCTATAGCAATGAGTAGCTCAGGGTTTTTAGTAGACTCAACCCGCGAAGCCCAAAGAATTTTAAGCGGCGCTGAATTATATTTATTATAGATGGGCGTAATTGCCAGTAAATTGTTTTCTGCTGGCTGATATTCTACCACAAACTTGTGTGGCGAAAAATTATGTTGTATGACACGTTCTTTTACGGTATTTTGATTGTCGGTATATATATTGTGTATGAGTGGATATATGGCTATAATATCTGGGTCTGCATAATCATGATAGGCACGGTTTCCTGTTTCAGGAATTGGTACTCTTCCAAAAATAGAAACATCTAAAGTATAGTTATCCTTGATAAGTGTTTGGTGAACTGAAGCCCATTGATATGCAAATTCAGAATTTATAATGTGAATATTTTTAGCTTGGAGCTGGACGATAAGGCGAGTAAATATACGGTCTAGCCGCGGAAAATCTAAAATTTCTTTAGTAATGTTGCCAAAATCAATATGGTAGGAATTTTTGGGTAATTTAGCTTGCCATTTGTTATCATTGGGGACTGTGGTGATGACGGCGACTTTACGGTCTGGATGAATCTGTTCAATGGCTTTAAGGTAATTTATGAGGAGTTTGTCGGCCCCACCAACAGAAACCCAAGGAACGATAAAGATGTAATAGGGGAGTTGGCCGTCAATTGGTTGAATTAATTGATGATATGCTAAACCTTGCTCAATTTGAGTGTCGGCGTGATATTCGGTGAGGTTAAAAAGGCTACCTTCAGTCGGATATAGGCTGGTTTCTATTTTGCTAATCTTGCGCCATTCATTTAAAACAGCAGGGGGGACGAGATCCCCCGGACGCGGTGGCGGAGTCTCTGGCTCTGGAGCATCTTCTTCAACGGCTGGCTCCAGAGCTTTTGGAGGAAAAATTATGTGATATGCATGACGAGCAACACGGTAAAGAAGCGAGCGACGAGGCGGAGGAAGGTCTGGCTCGATGGGGGTGGTAGGCTCTTTTGGTTCTGGCGGAATCGCATCAGTCGCATCAGAAACAAGATCTGGGCGAATCTTGGACATTTTAATATTGTCTGATTTTAGTTTGCGAAAAGTATGTATATCTAGAAGATGCGAATATCCCTGGGCTAAGTTTTGGGTGTTGCTCTGAGATAATAAAGAGTTGGGGCGCTGGCGATAAAAGTGGACGGCATTGGGAACAGTGAGATGGAGGATACCATAAGAGAGAGCCTCAGTATTAAAAAACCAATCTTCATTACCATATCCATGAGCAGTAGCAGGATATGGATGATCAAGAAAAGTTGAAGTAGTACCCATTACGCAGGAGGTCCAACAATTCACGCCAACGGACAAGAAAGCATCCGTGGTATAACTATGTGTACCATGAACATACCATAAAACTTGGTTGGTGATTCCTCTACCAAAAGTAAGATTATATGCTGGATGGACAAGGATCGGCTTTTTACTTTTTATTAATTTTCGGTAAGCATCGTAATACCAATTACTAGAAACTAGATCGTCGGCATCTAGAAAGGCGAGGTATTTTCCTTTTGCCATGGAAGCTAGGTGATTCCTAGATAGGCCGAGATCACTAAAGTCCCCCTCTATAATACGAAGATGTGAATTGTTATATACTTTAAAATTGTCTTTGGTGAGTTTATCGCCCTTATCAATGTGGACTAAGATTTCATAGGTAATTTTATGCCGATCTAAAAGCTTGGCCGCCTCAAAGATACTGAGCATAGTCTTGTGGGCAAGGATACCTTCGTTGTGGGCAGTTACACCAATAGTTAAGTCGCATTTTCTCATGATTTAAATAGCCCGGAGTGAAGCTGGTTATCATAAATAAGTGTAGGAATACCTTTAGCTTTGATGGTGTTTTCTACCATATTGGCTATTTCTGCTAGGTAATTATTGACGACTTCAGAATTAAGACGGTCTTTGATAACTGTAATATCAGAGCTTTTAATACCAAAATCTTTCAGCCATGATTGGAACAGTTTGTCGGCTTGCTCGGCAGAAAGAGATTGAACATAGGACTGATAGTTAATATGGTCTTTATTATACTCGGTAAAGAGGCGATCTAGGAACATTTTGTAATGGTTAGTTTCAGAATTTTCGGCATTGTCATAGAGTGCTAGAGCAATGAGGTGGCGAGTGGCTAGCTCGGAATTTTTGAATTTTTCAGTACCATCGGGGAGTTTAATGACGTAAGGCATGACGATAAGATTGTGTGTATTGATAAAATCGCTACTTAGTTGGTTTTTATACGACTGCATACAGATGGAGCAGCCTGGATCAACAATATCTAGAGCGCGATTGCCACTGTTTTGACCATCGGCATTACTGACTGAGGCAGAATTACTAGTGGCAAAAATACCTACGGCATAATTCTCTGCTGGCCAAGCATGGAGCCGGTCTGGAATGGCGGCGAAGATTTCACCCCATTCTGTAAACCAGCGACCAATACCGCCAAAGAAACCGTCTGGCTCTTCTTCGTCAATAGAGCAAACTTCAGCGCCTAGCGAGCAGCTAGCAGGCTGAGAAACGTTACAGGTGCCAAAGACCCATATGGCAAGAAGGGATTTAACGGCAATTACAATAGACCAAATTGTAATTATTACAATAAGAACTGAGACTATTTCTATGGTAACAGATATCGGCTTGACCCATTTGGGATGTTTAATGATGACCTTCTTTAGTATTGTATTTTTTACATCATCTTTAAAATTTGTGTCGCATTTCTGAAGGCGGACTTTTTTAAAGACGCAGTGCCAAGCCTTTTTAAAAACTGTCCACCATTTTTTGCCAATGTCACGCTTGAAGATGCTCAAAAAAGCAACGACAACAGAAATTAAACATAAAATAATAAATGCTGCAATACAAACCATAATACTATTATATCACCTTCTGCCAATTAATTTCCATTTTTGAGCATTAGTGTCATTCACTTCCCAAAGATGAACATTAGTTTGGTCTATATTAATGGCGCCACTATTTACATCTAAGGCTTTGCCAGAACAGGCATTACGAAAAACATAGTACTCATCAGATTGACTGATTGCCCACTTTTGAGCACATGTGTCATTATCTTCCCATAGCTGAATATTGGTACCGTTGGCCGTGCTGGCACCGCTAACATCTACAGAACGTCCAACATAAGGATGGAAGATGCGGTAGTAGCCATCGGTTCCACGGGAAAGTTTAAATTTTTGCGCCTCGGATGTATTATTTGACCAAATCTGGATATTTGCGCCATTCCGCATTTCGGAGTTGTATACATCAAGAGAAGTTTTACCCTCTACAGTACGAAAACTATAAGTCCCACCCCTAATAATTGCAGCATCAAGCGCGACAAGCCGCCAAGTCTGGGCTTTAGTGCCGTTAACCTCCCAGCTTTGGACATTTTGACCCTCTGTGGCCACATGACCACCAGATACATCAAGAGCGTTACCAGAGCAAGCATTCCTCAAAACATAGTTACCATCTTGGATTGAGGCTACCCATTTTTGCGCACAAGTATCGTTATCTTCCCATATTTGAATATTGGCTCCATTATCCATACTTGCGCCGCTAACATCTAATACTTTTCCCGAATTGGGGTTGGCAATTTTGTAATATCCATCGGAGCGTCTTGAGATATAAAAGGTTTGGGCGGCGGTGCCATTTTTAGTCCAGATTTGAATATTGGTGCCGTTGCTCGTGCCAGCACCAGAAACATCTAGGGCCTTACCAGAAGTAGTAAGGAGTTGATAATTGCCATCTGGAATATAAAACTCGGGGGCAGAAAGAGGCTGTTTGATTGTGGTTACGTTTTGCTCTTGAGCCTGAGTAGAACCAAACCAATCTGAGAAATAGAGGAAGAAGTTGCGATTACCATAGCTACTACAATAATCACCGGTACCATAGCCTGCATTTTTGGCGGCATCATTAGGCTGATAGGGCGTGTAGCGATAGAGGGCAGAGGTGGCACGGTTCTCAATATTAATTGTACTGCCACCGCAACCACCACGTGGACTGTAAAGAACATATCTATTCCCTATTGGGTAATTCGTCCAGCCACCATTTAAAACACTATCGAAGAGTGCGGCTGCATTGCGAACTTGGTTCTCAAAGCCATAGTAGCGAGATTCGCAGGCGGAGGTATCTGGACAGCCGTAGCCGGCAGCAGTGCGATATTGATAATTATGCGGAAAAGTGTCGGTGACTAGCCCTTGCTCTTTTTGGAGTAAGACAATCAGAACTTGAGGGTTAATATGATAATCTTGCGCAGCCCTGTAAATAATATGGGCAGCAGACTGACCATTAAATGATTCGTCGGCCATACAGACAAAGTGGCCGTTTTCAATGTGGTATGAAACCGTAGGATACCAACTAGCAATGTAGGTACGTGTATCATTACAAGAATTTTTAGATTTAAGGAAATTTTGAATGGCACCTTCGTCCATACTGCTGGAATTGCGCATAACAGCATCACTAATGATATTGCCCGGATTATAGTCCCAGGCGCTGGTAGCCGACGCTGATTGCATATTAATGATAAACGATACCCCCAAAAGACTTAGGCAAAAAGCCATACGAGTAAAAACTCTCATTTGATTCCTTTCTTACTCAATGGCTTGTCTAAATATCAGTTTAGCACGATAAAAATCTAGCTGCAAGCATAGACATTAAGCCAGACGAGAAAGACGCTCAATGACTTTTGCTATGTCGTCTGGACGGTTATGGAAGCCGAGCGAAAAACGAATGAGTGGTGGGTAATGTTTGAGATGGTCTAGATAGTAGTGGACACAGAAATAGCCGGTGCGAGCCATAATTCCCTCGTCACCGAGGGCTTCGCCGATAAGATGGGAATCGATACCTTCGACAAAGAAAGTGGAGGTAGAGTTGGCCTCGTGATTAATGAGATGGAATTTTGGATTATTGTTGAGAAAATTAAATAATTCTTCACTATTAGACTTAAGCTGCTGATGAGCAGATTTTGGCAAATTGCTGAGCCAATCAATGGCAGTGCCAAGCGCAATAATTTCTCCCCAGGCTTGAAGACCAGCTTCAAATTTGGTATAGGCATGGTCGGGATTGTCGGCTGAAAGCTCAAAAGTATCTAAATTCACATCGTCAACCATGCCTCCGCCGATAAAGGTAGTCTTTAGAACGGGTAATAAATCACGACGACAAACGATTCCGCCTAAGGAGGCAGAATACATTTTATGGGCAGAAAAACAGATAGCGTCGGCTTCGGTTTTGTAAAGAGTACTGGCAAAGTGGGCAAGAGCCTGAGCAGCGTCAATAATGATAATGCCACCAGTATTATGTATATGTTTAACTACTTCTTTAATGTTAGCAAGACGGCGACCATCTAAATTAGAAACACAGCCAAGGACAACGACGGAATTTGCTGGTATATCATCTATATTAACAGAGCCATCTTCATTACGAGTGAGGACGGTACGAGGCAGATGATGGGACTTGGCAAAAGATAAGCTAGCTAAGAAAGGCGAGTTATGTTCAATATCAGAGGTGACGACATGCTTAACGTTGGCTTTCTTGACATCTATCTGGGAGAGAATAAGATTTAAGCCATAGGTAGTATTAAGAGTGAAGGAAACAAAGTAATCTCTAGATTTTAGTTTTAAGTATTTGAGAACTTTCTCGCGGGTAGCTTCAACTTTAGCGTCGGTAACTTTTCCCCATTTATATTTAACACGTTCGCCACAAGAATTATGCTCGGTATAGTAGGTATTTAAACTGTCTATAACTGGACGTGGACGCAGGGATTGACAGGCACTATCTAAATAAATTACATTGTCTGGTAAATAGTTAAAATCTTGCATGACGCCTCCTTTATTATTTTAAATTACGCGATGATTTTTGGTCAATAATGTACAGCGGGCGGCCTTGAGTCTCGGCATGAATATGTGAAATGTAGAGGGCGGTGACGGCCTGAGAAATTAGGACTAAACCGATTAAGAAAGAGATGAAGATAGACATTTGGACGGCGCCATTCCAATAGAGGCGAAGAGGATCACCAAGAATATATTGATTGATGATAACAAAGACCCCAAGCAGAAATGATGCAATAGTAATAAAAATACCAATATAGCCAAAGATAACTAGTGGAGTAGTAGACATAGAGATAAAGCTATCAATAGCTAGCTGGAAAAGTTTTTTAAGGTTATAAGAAGGCTTGCCAGCCATACGGACGCCATAGGTATATTCAATGTATTCTTGACGGAAGCCAAGCCAATCAATCAAACCACGAGTGATACGATTATGTTCGGAAAGCTGATTAAATTCGTCTATTACTACCCTATCCATCAGACGAAAATCGGTGGAGCCTGGCACGGTATGTTTATTGCCCATTAAATTGAGGAGCTTGTAGAATAGTTTGGAGCCAAGCTTCTGGATAGTGCCATGTTTGGTGTAATGATCGCGTACACCGGTAACAATTTCTGCGCCATCTTCCCATTTTTTGATGAATTTAGGGATTAATTTAGGCGGTTGCTGACCATCAGCATCAATGGTAATAGCAGCATCGCCAGTAGCGTAGGCTAAACCAGCAGAAAGAGCTGGCTCTTTACCAAAATTACGAGAAAATGTAATGACTTTAATTTGTTGATTACCTTGCGCAAAATCTTGAAGTATAGAAAGAGTGTTGTCGGTAGAGCCATCATTTACGAGTATTAGTTCGTAATCATATTTTGTAATTCTATCCAGCTCTTTTAAAAGCTGCTCTTTAAGAAATTGCCTGATTCCCTCTTCCTCGTTGTGGACTGGGACAATAACTGAAAGTTTAGTTTGTTTCATTTTTCCTCCTCAATAGAGTATTCACAATAATATTTGTCAAGTATAAGGTAACTTCCGGTAGTGCAAGTAGTGCGGCTAGACTCGTAGTACCAATCTTTTTTGGACTGGGAATCAACAAGTTTTTCGCCGTACACCGTTATATCCTCTGGGTTTATATGGAAATATTCAATGAAAGAATCAAAGAACCATTGAATGTTTGCCCAGCCATTATGTGAAAAATCAGTAGCACCAGAATTTTCGATCATTACTGGAGCGTCTGGTATTTTTAGGGACGATATCTCGCCATTTTGATATTGATATATCAATTTGTTGCGACTAACCACAAGATTGTTTCGGGTGACCAATGCAGAAATATAACCTTTATTAAACTTAAAGAAATTTACCGTAAATATGCTAAAAATTGCTATTACGGTGGCACTCCCCATAATAAGGAATGATTTACTGGTATTGTATTTTTGAGTGAGGTAGGATGTGATTATCATTGTAAAAATTACTACGCTTATCATGATACCCATATTTGGAACAGCCAGAGCCCTAGTTTCTATGCCAGTAGCATGGCTACCGTAAAAATAGAGTACGATGGGGATATAGACGCTAGAGATTAAGATTAGGATGCTAGCGATAGCACCAAACTTAATGTGTTTCTTTGTAATTTTGGCTACATTAAATATTCCAATGGTAAAGCCTATGATAAGCATTAGGCATATTTTCCAAAGAGAAAGTGATTCTACCAGCCGACGTATGCCGACGAGTGGGCGATTCATAGTTAGATCCATAAATGATAGGGGTGCAGCGTCTGACGTATAACCGGCGCGCGACCAAAGACCTGGGGCCAATATCATGATTAAGGAGCCTGCTAGCAAAGTGGTAAAAATGATAGCTGCAGGGGCGCGGTACTTATGCCATTTTTTATAGAAAAAGGTACTAACGAGAGCAAGAAAACTCCAGCCAAGAGTCATTGCCATGGATGCCTCGCTGGCCGTCTGTAAAAATGCGGCTATAATGAGGAGGATAGCTAGTATTATTTTATGCATGACGGTTGCTTTTATTTTAGTGTAATTTTTACAAGCCCAGATATATAGAGCAACATCATAAACAATTGCGATAAGCCCTAGCATATGAACAAAGGCGGCATCAAGCCAAAGATAGACATCAAATAGACAAGTAGTGGTATATAAAGTGCCGGACGCTAGGAGAAAACCTAGTAAGGCTGAATAGGTAGCCTGATGATTCTTGAATTTAATAGCTTGATAAATAAGCCAAGTAAACACAGTGCCGAGCAAAAAGAGTAAGATAATTGGCGCAGCAATCTGAGCGCCGATATCTCCAAATATGCGATAAACGATGCCTAAGCCGATAGTCTGGATAAGACGGCCACTCCAAGTTGTGTACATTTCCGCCGTGTAACCAAGGATGCCATTATCGCGAAGATTGGCCATAAAATTGTATTGGTCGGCGATGGGTTGATTGTAGCTAGCCATTAGAATTAGAAACGTTAACATAGAAATACAGCAGAGACTGGAAATAATTATGACTAATGCTTTTATCTTAGAATCAACTTTTCTCATTGCTACTATAATTATATCACATCAAGACCAAGAATATTAGCCGCTTCCTTCAGGACCTTTTCTTCTTCGGGAGTGGCGGTGAGAAGGCGAGATCGAAAGAGTGTGGTAGTTTCGGGGAAAGAAAGGTCTACTATCTCTAGAGAGCGAGCGGCGCCGTCGTGCTTTTTGATGGCGCCGATGGCAACGAGATTATTGATATGTTCGGCGACAGAAGCAGGACTTTTGAGACCGAGACCAGCACAGATTTCTCTGTAAGAGGGAGAGTAATCATGCGTATCCATAAACTCTCTAATGAAGTTTAATAAAGCCGTTTGTTTCTTTGTCAATTTAACGCTCATATGTTAAAATTATAAAGTATATGGTCAAAAAAGTGAAGTATGTTGATGGGTTTGCTCCTCGTTCAGGGACAAAAAATAGAACGGTAGGGATTAATAGCGGTGCCAAAAAAAGCAAGAGAAATGGTTCTAAGCAGGCAAAAAACACTAATAGCCGAAGAATTGCAATTGATGATTTTACCAAGCCGATTGGAACGCTAGATCTAACCAGTGATCAAATTGATAAGGACTTACAAAAACAAGCCAAAAAGGGCAAAAAGTCTAAAAAGGCAAAGAAGCAGCATAAAAAGTGGTCTAAGAAACGTAAGATTATTACGGGGATAGTTATCTTCTTGGTGATGTTGGCGGCTGGAGCAGTAGCGTTATATCTATGGGGGCAGGGGCTACTTAATAAGCTGAGTAATGGCAATATAGGACTTTGGGATGTAATTACCGCAAAAGATGTGGAGCTAAAGAAAGATGCCAATGGACGGACAAATATCCTAGTACTAGGTACGAGTGGCTATGATATGGGTGGCTCTGACCATGACGGCGCACAG
This sequence comes from Candidatus Saccharimonadota bacterium, assembly GCA_017510805.1. Taxonomy (GTDB): domain Bacteria; phylum Patescibacteriota; class Saccharimonadia; order Saccharimonadales; family Saccharimonadaceae; genus Nanosyncoccus. The sequence continues at coordinate 24,789 of JAFWMC010000063.1, read as the reverse complement.
CTAACAGATTCGATTATGATTTTGAGCCTAGACCAAGAAACAAAAGATGTGGCAATGCTAAGTTTGCCAAGAGATTTATATGTAGGCAATACCTGTACTGCTACTGGAAAAGTTAATGAAGTCTACTGGTGTAATAATCAGGATGGCACAGATGAACTAGGCGGCGCAAAGGCGGCAATGGAACAGATCGGCGAAATTCTGGGGATAGATTTTCAGTATTATGCGCATATTAACTGGGGAGCGTTAGTACAAGTAGTAGATGCACTGGGAGGAGTGACGGTGACGTTGGACGAAGACGTAGCTGACGATTGGACAAATACCTTTATCAATGCAGGAGTACCTACTACGATTAACGGCGAACAGGCATTGGGTCTAGCTAGGGCAAGACATGGTACGGCTAGTGGCGATTTTACGCGTGGTGCCAGCCAACAAAAGATTTTACTAGCCATACGCGACAAAATGGTAGAGAATGGTCTTTCCCTGCTGCAGGTAATGGATATTATGGGGGCGGTAGGTGATAATGTGCGGACGGATTTTAATGCAGACGAAGTAAAAACTTTGTATAATTTAGCAAAAGATTTTCCAATGGAAAATATTCGTCAGATATCACTTTACGATCCAGAGGGTGAAAATAGCTATGTCACAACTGGCACCTTGGGAAATGGCATTTCTTATGTGCTACCAGTGGCAGGCAATTATAATTATAAAGACATACAAGCGTACGTCAAAAAGATGCTAAGTAGTGATGAACTAGCACGAGAGGGTGCGGAAATATTGGTGTTGAATGGGACTAATACTGCTGGGGTGGCAGGAGTAGAAAAAACAAAACTTGAAGAAAAAGGCTTTACAGTAGCATACATAGATGATGCACCAGAGGGGACTTGTGAGAAAGTAGCTTGCGTATATATTCTCAACGATAAAGCGGTGAAAACGGCTGAGAAGCTTAAGGAATACTATGGTTTAGAAACGCTGGGCTCCTATGAGAATATACCAATTACCTACTATCAAAAGCCGCCATATGATTTTATTATTATTCTAGGAAAAGCTTCTTCGGCTGAATAATAATAACGAGAAATAGCGGATATAAAATCATTATTGGATAATAATAGCGGAAAATGCTTACTGGACCTAGCAGATATGTAAGCCAGAGAAGAATAATCGGGAGTAGAGCGATAATACTCTTTTTACATCCTCGAGAAAGAGCCGAGAATAATGATAAAAGTACAACCCAGATACAGGTAGAAATTGAAAAGAAGGTGGAAACAAGAGGGGTATCACGATAGCCATTTTGAGAAACAACAGAGTAATAATCATATAATACTGGGACAATACTTTGACTTTTATCATCTTGAATGCGGTTCTCAATATATATGGCGGGGTGGTATATATCTACAGGATATGCATCTGGATACCAAGATGGTAGATTCAACGAAAGAAAAGCGGAGATATAGTTGACTGGGTACTGCAAGCCAATTTTAGCCCATAATTTTATAAAAGAAAAGAGATTGTCTTTGACCTTATAGCCATCAAAATAGCCTTTTATAGGGTCGGAGATACGCGGATTATAATTATTCATAACCTTTTCTATGGGTATATACTCGGAAAAGCTAGCTTTCTGATCGTCAGTGAGAGCATACTCATCATTATATAAAACGTCTGCTATTTGTTGCATTGGTACACTTAGCATTTCGCCAGGACTGCCGTTTTGAATGTGAAAAACCTTATTGACGGAAAAAGTCCCGAATAAATATAGTACTATCGGAAAGATTGAGATAATTGCAATTTTTTTGCGACAATTTTTAGATAATATTATCAGAATGGGTGTAAAGACTATAAATATATAAATAGCATTATTGCGAAAGAGACAGGTGCCAACCACAAATAACCCATAGAGGATAATATTGGTTTTTTTACTTAAATACTCTTTTGGTGAAGAAATAAGTTTAGTTATCTCTAGGATAAATAGAGCAAGAAATCCGGAGAAAAAGACATCTTTTGTCATAGTTAAAGAAAAGACGGATATGGCTGGATTAATAAGGAAAAATATAATACTAACATATATAATGTATTTATTGATTCTTCGATTAATAAGAAACTTGATAATACTAGCAAAGACGAAGGAGATAAAACAAGCTTGAATTATTTCATAAATAACAGTGGGGTAAACGTTTGTTGCTTCGCCAAGATGTAAGCAAATACTCCAGATAAAGGTATGGAGTGGTGGATGATGGGTGGTATATAAGCCAGATAAAGCTTGCTCAGTCTGATTGATATAGTCATAGGAAAGAATACCTGGAAAATGAGCTATAAATGCAGGGACAAAGCCAAGAAAGAAGATAAGCCAAAGCAGATAGAAGGCTTTTTTAGATGACATAAATCGAGGCAGTGATGATTTATCAAGTCTTTTTTCTATGACCGAAAAAAACCTAAATACGATCTGAAGGAGTGCGGTAAAAGTGGTAGTGAAGCCAATTATATTGATAACTGCAAGCGTAGTATTTCCCCAACCCAGTAATGGACTGATTGATGATGTGTCGTATACTGCACGACCAACTACAAGTGAAATAGAAAACAACAAACTAAGAAAAAATGCGGAAGTTTTAAACTTCTGGTATTTTTTAGCGTGCGATAATAGCTGAAAATAAATACTAATCGCAAAAGAAAATACACATAGAACACTTGTATTGATTGTGCGTTGATCTGGGAAAAAGTAGCGATCTATGGCAATCGTAAAAAACAAGGCAAAAAGAATAACTAGACAAGTGCGGAGCTTCTGATTTTTGATAATTGGCCACTTCATACTAGGCTATATTTTAGAAATAATAATGCGGCGGTCTTTACCTTCGCCCTCGGAGTGGGTGGTAATATCTGAATAATCTTCGGCAAGTTTGTGAATAATGCGGCGGTCGGCAGGATTAAGATCTAAAGTCATTGGCTCGCCAGTAGTACGGACTTTTTCAATCCAATGCTCGGCTTTTTCAGTGAGGCGATCGGCACGCTGACGCTTGTAGTCGGCAATGTCAACGTTGACACGAGTAATCTCAGCATTATTAGCGACAAGCGCCATTGAAACGAGGTATTGCAGAGAGCGAAGATTATCAGCGTTCTTCCCTATTAGTAGAGAGTTTAATGAGGTGCTAGGGACTGAAAGCTGAATAACTTCCTCGTCGGCAGTAGAATCTACGGCAACATTAATACCAAAGAAGGACAATAAATCCTCGGTGAATTTAGTAGCGTAGCGGATTGATTCGTCTTTATTCATATATTACTCCTTTCATGATTTATTCCGTTTTTTGGAATCTTTGGCGGTGATGCGAGTAATTTTGGTGCCAGATTTTTTGTTTTTAACTATTTCTCCTTCTTTGATGTTTTTAAGTTCTTTTAAGACGGTTTTGTCAGCGGAAATTTCCATTTCCTCTTCGTCCCGACTAAAGATAATCTTTTGCTGAATAATAGTGATGAGATTGGTAATGAGATAGTAGAATACCAGTGCGCCAGGAAGATTAATCATGATGAGGAGCATCATAAAGGGCATAATCTTGCCCATTTGAGCAGTGGCGAGATTATTAAGCTCGGCTTGGTCTGGATCTTTGCCGTCGCTAGCTTCTTTCATGAGCTGGCGGAAAGTCTTGCGTTTTTCAGACTTGCCAGAAGGAAGCTGCTGGCGGGTCATAATATATTGGGCAAGGGCGGACAAGATGGCCATGACGAAGATAATCGCAGCGGAAACAGAACTAAAGCCAGCGCGAGCGGAAAGATCAATTACACCAAAGAGCTGAGGCTTAAAATCGTAGGTATGCTCCTGAGGGTTTTCTAGGTAGGGCTGCTGCAAATCTATCACTTCGCCAACTCTGGACATGTCGTGAACAAAGGGATAGGCGCAATTTTCTACGTTGGTGTAGCCACAGGTGCCGCCATCCCCTACTGGGCGAGGATTAGCAATGGCACTGATGCCAGCAAAAAGGGCGATAAAGATAGGTAGCTGAATAAATAGTGAAAGCGTGGAGCGGAAAGGCTTGACATTATAACGCTTATATAAATCCATTGTTTGGAGAGATTCTAGCTGGCGATTACCATTACAGTTCTTTTTAATCTGGGCGAGCTCTGGCTGAAGCTTACGCATTAATTTGGTCTGGCGGAGCTGACTTTTCATTAATGGCCACATACAGAGCTTGACGATAATAGTGAAGATAATAATAGCGAGACCAAAATCACCAATATAATTATAGATAATAAACAAAATGTTGACGATAGGGCGGACTACGATTGTATCAATTAACCAAAACATTATATTTATTATACCACAGTTTGCTCAAGAAGGCTATGGACCGCCTTTTGAATTTCGGAAAATGGAATCTTGGTGTAATCTTTAGAGTAGACGATAAAAATACAGTCATTGTGAGCTTTATATTCTGGAAGCTCGGCACGAATAGCCTCGTAAACGCGGCGGCGAATACGGTTTCTACCAACGGCACTTTTTAAGACTTTTTTAGAAACTACCACACAAAAACGCTGGTGATGGCGGGAATTCTTGGCATAAACAAGCGAAAGATTGGCAGTGCGGACAGTTTTGCCATCTTTATAGGTATAGCGGACTCCGCCGCGAGAGTGGAAACGGTAGCGTCTAGATAACATATATATTATTATATCATATCAGGGGATTGTTTTAGGAGTCGAAGACGCAGCGGACAGATAAACCAGTAGATCTATAATCGCTAAATCTAGGACCAAACGTTTCACTTCCACTATTAACATAAAAACCAAAGTCATAAGTAGTAGTAGACGTAGCCGGGTGAGGAGAATTAGTCCAGTACCCACCGCTTGACGTCTGCCCAGTTGAGCCGTTTCCGTATGCGCCAGCTAAGGAAAAATTGAATGGTAATTGCTGAACAGTTTGAACAGCTTGCGCAAAAAGGTCACCACTCCCATTAGTAGTCGGCAGATTATATTTACTCATCAAGTTTACGTAGGAAGGTTCTGAATTATTTTCGACGAATGGCAATTTCCAACCTTTAGGACAAACACTTTCATTAGCAATACCTACCCAACCAGTTAATCCCACAGTAGCTGTCGCTGCATTCCAGTTATAAAGATTGCCATATTTTGCATCACTTACTACACAATATTGGTTTGTGCCACAATTCGTAGTAGTTGAATTAGCATTGCCACTGTAGATTTGCGCCACGTCATATTGCGAGGTTGTCCCATTACTAATATTTGCCGGCAAAGTCCTATCTTGCGTTACATTTGAATCACTGGTATGTAGTGTCCTTCCCCCATCCAGTGCTAAGTTACTTACCATCCAACAATTCCCATCAGCCAGCTTGCTTACGTTATAAAACTTACCATCTCTATTATCTTCTAAGAGTGTTCTATGGTCTATACTGGCTGTACTTTCTGCTAGATTAGTACAATCTGTAGTAGTGAAGTTCTGCATAGTAGATTGGTAGATAGTAAAGGAGTTTGGTAATATATATGTGGCATTATGCCAACTACTTGTTAATTCTACATTGTATTTCCCTACTGGAAGATTAGCATTGTAGGTGCAAGTTGCTCCTCTGTAGCTAGTACCAGATACTTCCTCTGTTATTTCGGTACAGTTAGTTAAGTTTACTGTGTTAGTACCGTCTGTAATTTTTGCCGTAATGTTTCCTAGACCTAGTTCTGTGGCTGGAGTGCTAGTTAGAATGGTGATTTGTTTGTTAGTTTGGTCGTTAAAGTGAAGTTCATTTGGAGTAATAGAAGAAAGAGTATAAGCTGGTACATCAGCTACGGCAGTATAGGTAACCTGTGTACTATATGTTCCTGGAGTGAGTTTAGTATCTGCTTTGAAGCCATAGGTAACGTCTATGTTATCTCCTGCTCCAGTGGTTTTACTTCCTGTGGAGATAAGACTATCTGCTGAAGTATTAGTTAGTTCTACTTTAGAGAAGGTAGTAGGAGAAGGAGCTAGACTATATCCCCAAGTATTGTTAGTTAATACTACTGGATCTTCTTTAGTGCCAGTTGTACTAGTGAAATGGTTTAATTCTTTTTGGGTATCAGAGTTATTGTAGATATCAGTACTACCAGAAGTAGAGTTTAGATATAATTGATAACCATTTGGAGTATTAGTATAGACATTTAGGTTATCGGTTGTAGTACTAAGTGTACCAGAAGAATTAGGAGTGAGGTCTAGACCTAGAGTACCAGAAGAAGAAACAGAAATAGTCCAGCTACCTTCAATGGAGACATTGACATCTGTGGTGTCTGTGCCACAGATGTCTGAAGCTGAGCCACCAGATATTGTACCGTTTATACATTCTATAGCGCCGCTTCGCTCTACTGGAGAGAGAATGCTAGCGATCATAAAGGCTATTAGGAATGAAAATAGCCCGGTGGAGACCCAGCGGACAATATGATTATTTTTAGCAACAAAAGATTTGCTAGATACACTTAATAATTGGCTTTTATACCCCCCCCCGGCATGATTTTACTTAACATAAATACTAAACCTCCTAAACTTCTTATTTTTATTATAACGTAAGCAAAATATAATTGCAAGATGATTTCTATGAAACGTGTCTTTGCGGAAACAAAATAGTACTAAATTATGAGCAGATTATTTGGTTGACTTTTTAGATTTTTTAGAGGTAGACTTAGTGATGATTTTATCTTCTTCCCCATCCTCGGCGATACCAAGCAAGCCTTGGTAGAGATTGGAGCGCTTGAGGACAGCTTCGTTGGTGCCCTGAGCAGAAACTTTACCTTCATTTAGAACTATAATGCGGTCTGCAGCTTTCATCATTTCGGGGCTATGGGTAGCCACGATAACAGTGTGGTCTGAAGATAAATCTTTGACTAATTTGGCAATTTTCTTGGTGGTGGCAGCATCAACAGAATTAGTAACTTGGTCTAGAAGGATAACCTCTGCACGAGAAAGTAAAGAGCGGGCGATGGAAATTAGCTGCTTTTGGCCATCTGACAATAGGCGAGATTCATCATCAATAATGGTTTTATAACCTTTAGGCAACTTCATGATGGCATTATGAACGCCGACACGTTTACAGGCGTTTATCTGGTGCTGGCGATTAGGGTCTACGAGAGCGAGGTTATCTTCTATGCTCATCTTAAAGACAAAAGGCTTGGGGGAGACGCCAGTAAGGTTACTAGCGTAAACCTTTTTGCTATAATTGTAAATGCTTTCATCATCCATGAGAATACTGCCAGATTTAACGCGGTGGCGGCGATAAAGTAAACTAAAGATAGTAGTCTTCCCTGCTCCGGCTGGGCCAACGATGGCGGTGACTTGATTGGGCGGGATGCGGAAAGAGATGTTTTTAAGAATAGGCTTACCCTTTATGTCATAGCAAACTTTATTAAACGTAATGGAGCCATTAATATAGTCATTAGTAATATCACCAAACTCCATAATATCGTCTGATTGGTAATCTAGAATATTTTTAATGCGTTTAATGCGAACGGCGTGAGTACTAAGATTTAGAAGATAATCCAAAGCTTTGTCAATACTTTCAATAGTAAGCTCAAAGTAGCTAATAAGTAATACTAAAGTATCTATAGTCATGCGATTGCGGATAACTTGATAGCCAAGAATAATATAAATAATAATTTTACCAGAATACACAATACTTGGCATCAAACAATAGCGATTAGTCATACCATCACGACGAGAACGATACTGTTTAGCCCATTCATTTTGTGTACGAGTAAGGCGGCGATTAAGATTGGGGAGCATATTAAGCGTCTTGACCTGGCGACGATTAACAATCATCTGGTGGAAAATATCATTAATTTTATCTTCGTATTTTCGCGTCCCCTCGTAAGCGTGGGAGATTTTCTTGGAATTTTGGTCCATAACATAGAAATAGACAATATCAAAGGCTAGTGCAATAGCAGCGATAAAAATATTATAGTAGCTAAAGATAAAGAAGATAATAACCGTACGAAGAATATACATTATGGCACTAGAGGTATTATCAATTACCTCTATGAGGTAGTGGATATCCTCGGCACAAGTTTCGGTGATCTCACCCCTGGAGATGTAGTTGAAAATATTATCATTATTGATGATATGGGCAAATAACTTTTGCTGGACGGAGAGGTAGTAATATTCGGATAGTTTATAATAAATGCGATAATTCCAATAGAGTGTAATGAAGTAAATAGTATAGAAAATAAAATATAATACTACATAAAACCAAATACCTTTAAAATTATTATCGGCAATAACACCAATAATACCAGCAGTAGCCATAGGGGGCAAAAGGGAGGTAAGTATATTAATGCCATCACTAACAAATAGTTGTGTGACGTAAAACGGGTGGTTACCGGCTATTTTAAATACATCTTTAACCGTGCCAATATGGCGCTTAATTAACATAAAATGCTCCCATTAAAATTCCCTTTATGCTAATTATAGCAAATATTTAAAAAAACTTAAATATCTTGGCGCCTAGATTTTTATGGTCTAGTAGCTTAAACGTGCACGACCTTTAATGCGGCGACGCTTGAGAACTTTGCGGCCAGAGGCGGAGCTGTTTCTTTTCATAAAACCGTGCTCGGCTTTGCGCTGGCGCTTGTGGGGTTGATATGTACGCTTTGGCATAATTTAATCTTTCTTAATAGTTTATTATTTACAAATTCTTGTTATAGTATATCACAGATTTCCACTTTTTTCCAGTAGTTTTCCACATATTAAACAGATTAATTAACAAACCTGTGGAAAAGTTACACCTGTTTTGGTGAAAAAATATTAGGTAATATATTGATTTTTTTGGAAAAACCTGTGGAAAAGTCTGTGGATGTCTGCTATAATAGAGTGAAGTTAGAGAGTAAAACGGAGGTCACAAAAAAAGAAGATGTTTGATGTGTGGAAAAACGTGATGGCTGAAATAGAACAAAATGTTTCACATTCTACTTTTGTGACTTGGTTTGATGATGTAACATTAGTAAATATTGCTGATGGTGTGGTAAAAATTGGAGCATCTAATCCATTTAAACGCGCTACACTAGAAAAAAAATATGGAAACGTTATACAAGAGGCGCTAAAAAATAATGATATTGATTTTACTAGAGTGGAGTATGTTTCACAGCCAGCGTCTAAGGTGGTAAGGAAAGCTCGCGAAGTAACAACAGAAAGTACATCTCAGAGAAAAATGGACAGGGCGGAAAGAGTAGTAGAAATTGCTATACCAAAAAAAGAAAACCGCAATGAAAAAACTGGGCTTAACAGTAAATACACATTGGATAGTTTTGTAACTGGGACAAATAATGATTTAGCGGTAAGTGTGGCGAGGTCTGTAATATCTGCGCCGGGGACAAAATTTAACCCTTTCTTTCTATATGGCGGGCCAGGACTAGGTAAAACTCACTTGGTGCAAGCGATTGGTAATGAAATTTTACGAAATAACCCTAATGCAAAGGTATTATACATTCCGATAAATAAGTTTTATCAGGATTTTGTGTCTACTATTCAAAAAAGCAAAGATATGGAGAGTTTTCGGCAGAAATATCTAAAACTAGACGTATTAATTATTGACGATTTTCAGCTAATTGTAGGCAAAGAGAAGTCACAGGAAGAATTCTTTGATATTTTTAACGAATTATACCAGAAGGAGCGACAATTAATTGTAACAAGCGATAGATTGCCAAGTGAACTAAAAACAGTAGACGAGAGACTGGCTTCACGTTTAACTTGGGCAGGGCCGGTAGATATTCAGATGCCAAGCTTTGAAGATAGATGCGCCATATTAAAATCCAAGGCGGAATTTATGGGGGCAGATATTGAAGATGAGGCAATTGAATATCTAGCAAACAACATAAAAACAAATATCCGCGATTTAGAGGGTGAACTAAATCATTTATTAGCATTGTCGGAGCTTCGCGGAGTAACACCTCTGGAAATGCTAGGTAATGGCTATGCCAGAGCTAATGATAATCGTCCAAAAAAGACAATTACCGCTAGACAGATAGTAAAAACAGTAGCGGATTTTTATGATTTAAGTGTAGAGGAAATGTGTGGAAAAAGCCGAGTAGCGCATATTAAAAATGCTAGACAAGTATCAATGTATCTACTGTCTGAGGAGTTATCTATGAGTACTACGAAGATTGCGCTGGAGGTGGGAGTAAAAGACCATACAACGGTAATGCATGGGATTAAAAAAATCCGCGAAGATTTAAAAAGTAATTTTGGACTACATAGTCAAATAGCAGAAATCAAAGAGAGGCTTTATGAATAGTTTTCCACAGGGATTGTGTAAAAGTTTGTTTAAAAGTTGTTTAAAAGTATGCGAAAAAGTTTCCACACTTTTGATTTGGACTAAAAAATGTGGTTTAATTCTGTGGGAAAGTCGGGGTTGTGGGAAAGTTTTCCAGAAGTTTTCCGATGGGTTTTACACATTAAAAATAGTGGGTTTTTCCCTGTTAGGAGGTAAGTTTTACACATTTTCCACATAGTCTATAATAACTACTACTAAATATAATAAGGAAAGGAGATTTTATGGAAATTGAAGTAGAGCAAAGTAAACTAGCGAAAGCATTAAATGTAGTAAGTAGAGTAGCGGCAGGAGCTAGAGCAACCTTACCAATACTAAATAATGTATTAATAAGGGTAGATGGTAAAAAAGTAATGTTGACGACGACAAATCTAGATATGGCTGTAGTAGACTATTTACCGACTTCTAAATGTAAAGATGGGGTAGTGACGGTACCAGCAAGATTACTAGCGGAATTTGTAAGCAATTTACCAAAAGGTGAAATAGTAAAATTATCAGCTAAAGATAATAAGGTAACGATTTCAACAAAGAATTATTCATCAACAATTAATGGAACTTCGGCGGATGAATATCCAGAATTACCAGATATAGATGAGAAAAAAGCGGTAATATATAGAGTGGGGATAGATGAATTTCGGGCAGGAGTAAGTGAGGTAATTTTGGCAGCAAGTAATGATATGACGCGGCCAGCATTAACAGGGGTATATTTTAATACTTATAAGGATACACTATATATTGCGGCAACAGATGGATATCGTTTAGCAGAAAAGCGATTTATAAATGGTGTAAAGAGTAGTGTGGCGGCGATTGTGCCGGCGGTATCATTACAAGAAGTATTACGTTCTGTGTCTGAAGATATAGAAGAAGTAGAAATACTATTTGATGAGGCGCAGGTGAGATTTCGTTTGGGGGAGACAGAAATTACCTCTAAATTAATAGATTCTAGTTATCCTGATTATCGTCAATTAATACCAAAAGATGCGACAATTAATTTGGAACTGAGTAGAAGTGAGCTAGCTAGAGTAGTAAAATTGGCGGCGCTATTTTCTAGAAATACTGGAGGCTCGGTTGTATGCGAAACTAAAAAAGAAACGGGGACTTTTTCAGTGCATACAGTAGTAAATGAATTGGGTGAGAATGATTCGGAAATAAAAGTAGATAAAGTAGAAAATGATGCAAAGATAGTATTAAACGCTCGCTATGTGATGGATGCTTTGAATGTACTATCTGGAGATAAAGTAGAATTTAATTTCTCGGAGAACGGAACAATGCCGGTAGTGATGCGAAATGTAGGAAATGTGGATTATACACATCTAATAATGCCGCTGAAAGTATGATAATAGATAAGATAAATTTGGTGAACTTTAGATGTCATGCGACATATATTCTGAAGTGTAAGAAAAAAACAACTTTGATTGTGGGGGAAAATGGCTGTGGAAAAACATCGGTACTAGAAGCGATATACGAGGCGATGCGAGGGAAATCTTTTCGGGCGGTAGATAAAGATATTGTGCGGAGAGGAGAGGATTTTTATAGAATAGAATTAGATTATACGGATGGTGAAAAAGTAATAGTAACTTATGATGGACAAATGAAGAAATTTCTAGTGGGAGATAAAAAGTGGGCGAGATTACCTAAAAAATATCGCTATCCAGTAGTGTTATTTTTGCCAAGTGATTTACATTTAGTGGGGTCTAGTCCCAGCAGAAAGAGAGATTATTTTGATAGGACTTTTTCGGAGCTGCGGGAAAATTATAGCTCTTCCCTGTCTAGATATAATAAAGCTTTAAAGCAGAGGAATGAATTATTAAAAAATGAATTTGTTTCGCGAGAGGGATTGTTTCCATGGAATGTGATGTTGGCGAAATATGGCTGTGAGATAAGAAAGTGGCGAGAATTGGAAGTGGAGGCGATAAATCAGCAAATAACGGAAGTATATCGGACGATTGCAGATAATAGAGATGAAGTAAAAATAAAATATGAAACGCAAGATGTAGTGATAAGTGAAAGTGAATATTTATTGCAACTAGAGAGAAATTTTGAGAAAGATAAATTATTGGGACATACAAGTTTTGGAGTGCATAGAGATAATTATGATTTTATATTTAATGGTGAGCTGGCGGATGGGTCGGCTTCGCGAGGTGAAGTGCGATCTATAATATTAGCATTAAAATTTATAGAGGCAGATATGATTTATAAAAGATCAGCACGTCGGCCAATAGTGCTTTTAGATGATGTGTTTTCGGAGTTGGATGAAACGCGGCAGAAATGTTTAGTGCAGAATTTTAAAGATAACCAGGTGGTGATTACGAGTGTGGATTATAACGAGTAGATTAATGATATTAATTAATAATAGTTTCTGGATTATTAAAATCTAAACTGATACCCCAATCTAAGATTGAGTTTTTAATAGATAAATCTGTAGTATATAAAATAAGATATGATTTTGTGGTAGAAAGATTTTTGATAAAAGTAGCAATATAGTTATCGCCAAATGTTTGGTCGGTACGGATTACTATATGGTATGAGCGTCCATCACTAATATTTAAATTAAAGTCATAGGCATGATCATTATTAAGGTTGGGGATTGTTTTGAAGCTAGTTTCTTCTATGGTGGACGTAAGATAAGCGTTTTCTTTTTCGTTTGGTGTGATTGGTTTTGTAGCACTGGATAGCTCTTCATTTGAAATAATAATTTTACCAATATTAGTGAGTGATTTGGTTGAACTTTCTTCACCAATAGAATAATCTAATTGGTATCTATTTTCAAATAAGGCTATATATTTTGGAGAGGTTAAGTCTGCATCTGTACGGTCGTTTTTTGGAAAGATTTGCATAAGAATAATTGATGTAATAATAATTATAAAGACAAAGCCAAAAGCAATAGATACTGGAATGATGAGTTTCTTACGATCTATCATTTTATTGTCCTTTTACTCTAAAGATTAGATAACCCGATTTATTGCGGTATTCACCTGCATGATCTGCTGTACGATCTCCGTGTGATGCGGAAGCGATTTTAAATTCCCCATCTTTTTCAACATAAATTTCAACATGTCCCGTACTAGAAAGAATATCTCCTGGTTTAAGGTTGGAGTTGGATCCTGTATTTTCTATTTGTTCGTATAATTCTGGGTGTGAAAGGAAGTATCTCTGAAGGTTAGCTGCACCACAACAAATAGCTGCAGCATTTGGATCCGCTCCGGAATATGTAAGAACAGTTGCTACGAATGCATCACAGCTGGCTCCTATTTTTACGTAGTCTTCATCATATCGATCTAAGCCAACTTCTGCCAGTGCGGCCTTGTATGATGGTTTTGGATCATCTAGCTTATGGGTTCTGTCTGGCCAAGATAGTTCTATGGCCGTCTCGTTAATACTACCATTACCACCAGATACTCTACATTCATTTGATGAATCATTATAAATTGTACTAAAGATGGTATGTGCAAATATATTTGTTCCAGTACCAATTGTTGGGTGGATAGCATCGGCCATTATGTCTGGTATATCTTTATTATTGGCTGCTCCTGCCCAATCGGCTATACGAACATTAGGATTATCGTTCCTCATTTTATTAAATACATTATTGTTTGAAGTATAATCATGTGAATCGTCTGCGCTATAATTTGTAACAAATATAACAGTCCTATCTTTACCAGCTAAATCAACAACTGCTTGTGCTTCTTTTTGGGTTAATCCGGCATTGTTAGTGCCTAATGCGTAAACTAAAACATCTCTTAATTTTTTATTATCTATGAGATTTTGTAGAATATGATAGCCATCTGGGTTTTCTTCATTGACTTTATTAGAGTAAAATTGTTTGCTAACTTGAGCGTAAATATCTACTTCTGGCAGTAATGAAGTGATATCGTTTTTAGATCTTTCGGTGATTGAATCGCCGATAATTGTGACATTGTCCCCTTTTTGAGTAGCATTGGTGGTTGGACTCCAGTTATTATTTGAGGCGTAAGCTTCAACTTGTGATAATAAATCATTTACCGCATTAGCCCTTTTAGTGGCGTCAGCTTCTTTATTTTTTGGTCGTTCGTAAATCCATGTAAAAATTCTAGCAGCATCACTAGCGTTTTTAGCCGCATCTAATGCTTCAGCAATTGTCATACTATCTGGAATATAATCTAACCCCATTTCTCCGCCTTTGTGACGATAATTACCTACAGTAGTAGAGTTAAATTCACTATCTACAATGTAATCTAATTCTGTTTCTAACCACGCATCATTAACACTAATCGGAACACCGTCGGTAACTCCGGTTGCTTTTTCTGCTTCAGATGTTAACTTATGTGCGTATTCTTCGGTGAAAAACTTATTGAATGTATCTTTAGTTCTATTATCTGTTTTTAAGATGTTTGTGATTTTAGTGTATGGAGTGAACTGTGCTATGCCATAGCCTTTTCCATCTGTAATATGACCACCCTCACCCACCATGGGGCCAAACCCTGATTCTGCTTGAAAGTTAGAAGCGATGGCTGCTATGCCATTTACACCCACAGAAACACCTTTTGAATTGTTGCCTGAAAAGTAACTTACGACTTTTGCAAAATTGGTTTCACCGCTAAGATAACCACCACCACACGGGTCATTTTTAGAGTCAATAGTACTGTCTGGATCATAACCTAGAATATTATTTAAAGAATACATACGGAGAGTATTTATACTAATTTCGGCAAAAGCATTATTACAGGATAATATAGTAAATAACAGTGAAAATAGAATAGAGATAAGATGGGATATTTTTGACCTTACCATATTAATTATTATATCATTATATGAAAATATAGTAAAATAATAAAGGTTAGTCTTATGATGGATTTGCCCGGTTAGGATTAGTATTAATAAGGGACTCTTCTGTCTGGGAGGCGATGATTTGGATATGGACGTGGTTTTGGCCGGCAAAGAAGAGGCCTTGGCCGACTGGGAAGTTGCTGAGGCGTTTCTTTTCTTCATTGGTAAGTTTAAAGACATCGGAAAGAACATCTACGGCGGAGGAAGATTGTTTTAAGAGGAGTTGCATAGAAGAGTTGGCGACGATGGCGCGGCCCATTTTACTACTCATGAAATCTTCAACATCTTGGGTGATGGTAGTGAGTCCAAGGTAATATTTACGAGCACGTTTGGCGAGACTAAAGAGAAAGTTGGCAGAATCATCATATTTCATAAGTTGCCAAGCCTCATCGACGATGAGCATGCGTTTCTTTTGTTTGGCACGGACGACATTCCAGATGTGGCTAAGAACGATATACATAGCAACTGGGCGAAGTTCGTCTTCCAAATCGCGAATATTAAAGACGACCATTTGATTATTGATGTCTACATTGGACTGTTGAGAGAAGATACCAGCAAAGGTACCAGTGGTGTATTTGCGTAGACGACCAGCAAGCTCTGGCCCGGTGCCGCCCATATGGAGGAGGGTGTCGTAGAGATTGGCAATGGTGGGTGGAGTGGATTGATGAGTTAATGGGTCGGAAGTAATGCCGGCGCGAGCGTAGGTATCAATTAAGGCTTGGTCTAAGTCGGCTTCTTCGTTAGCGGTGAGAGCAGGGGTGACTTGGCCATTTGGCCCAATTTGGTTGCCGCCAAGCATGAGGCGGAAAAGCCCGTGAAGAGTGACAAGGTTAGCACGGAGAGCATCTTCGCCATCTTCACCATCAATGACTTTAGGTAAATCAAATGGGTTAATACGGACGTCGGAATTGAGGGAGAGGCGGATATAGGACCCGCCAACAGCGTCACAAAGTTTTTGATATTCGTTTTCTGGGTCAATGATAAGGATTTCAGTACCAATCATCATGGAGCGGAGAGCTTCCAATTTAACAGTGAAAGATTTACCAGCACCAGATTTGGCAAAGACGACCATATTGGCATTTTCAAGGGTGAAACGATCAAAAATGACAAGGCCGTTATTATGCATATTAACACCATAGAGAATACCTTTTTCCTGGGTGAGGTCGGCAGAAGTGAAGGGGAAGCTGGTAGAGATGGCGCCAGTGTTCATGTTGCGGCGGATTTGGAGCTGGTCGGTACATTGAGGCATGGTGGAATTCATTCCCTGCTCTTGCTGAGAGCTGGCAACTTTACTGAAGATCATCTGTTGGCCAAAGATGGTTTCAACTTTGTTTTGGACAAAGTTTAATTCGTCTAGCGAATCTGCCCAGAGGGTAACATAGAGACCAAAGCGGAAGAATTTTTCGGCACCGACTTGGAGTTGGTCGCGAAGCTCTTCGGCGTCGGTAATAGCGGCTTCTAGCTCTGGGTCGCGGATTTTTCCCTTTTCGGAGTTTACGGCCATAGAAGCTTCCAATTGAGTAACTTTTTTACGGAGGTTTTTCATAACTACGGTAGTATCCACTGGGTAAATATACATGGAAATATCGAGGACTTCATCTATATTAATAAGAGGTGATAGCCAGCCAGTATAAAGAGAGCGAGGGTAGCCATAGACGTAAATAGTGCGACCATATTTGGTGCCAAGGCGAAAATAGGCAGAGTGAATTTCGATACTACTGGGGGAGATAAGGTCGCGAAGGGTGGTGATTCCCTGTTCAAAGGCGGCTTGAACCTCTGCATCTTCGTGAGCCTGGGCTTGGGCGGCTATTTCGGCGGCAGTAAGCTGTGGCTGTTTGTTTTTTCTAGGCATTTTGATCTCCTTTCCTTACGTAGGTTGTGGCTAGTTTTGAAAAATCAATGAATGGCTCGCGGACGGCAGTATCTGGATTGTTAAAGTTGTAGTAAAGTTCGGATAATTCTTTAGTATTAAGACGAACAGAGTGGATACCAATCTGGAATAGACCAGAAACAATAACATCTACACGATTATTGATTTCGGTGAGGGCCTGATCATAAGTATTGCGGTCTATTTTGGTAACTTCTGGAGTCTTTTGCTTGCTGAAGGATTTGAAAAGATTTTTGGTTTGTTGGACGACTTTTTCGGCATCAGCGGAAGTGTAGTATGGAACAATTATAAAGAAGGATTTGTCCATGATATTAGCTTCTTGAGAAAGAATATCAATGAAATTGATATAGTCGTCCATAAGGACACCGAGAAGCATATTATCGGTGTTTTTACGAATTTCGGTTAATCTTTCAAGATAAGGGGCAATATCGATACGTTGGGAGCGGACTAAGATTTGAGTGGTGAAATTAAGTGAATTGATAAAGTTTTGATAGGAATATTCTACACCCTCCCTTTCTTGCTCGCTCATGAGGTCAAAGTTGATGGATTTACAAGCAATTACAGCACGGAAGGAGCCGTCTTTCATGATGACGACACCGTCGCGGAGCTCGGAAATTAAAAGGTTGGCCTGAGTGGAGAGTGATTGTGGCTTGGGGGCAGGAGTGGCTGGTTTAGCTGGCTGTGAGGCTGGAGTAGGCTGAGGGGCTGGTTGTGGTGGGGTAGGCTGAGGGGTTGGGGCTGGAGCAGGCTGGACTTGAACGGGTTGAGGAGCTGGTTGTGGAGTTGGAACAGGCTGTGGGACGGGCTGGGGAGCTGGCTGAGGCTGTGGAGTCGGTTGGGGGGCGGGAGCAGCCATGGTGGGATCGTCACCAGCGATGAATTGGCTAGGATCAATGGGGCTAAGTGTGCCGAGTTGTTCGGCGGTGGGCTGAAAAGGGATGCCAGAAAAAGCTGGATTAACAATGGGGCCAGTAGTATTAGGCTGAGGTGTAGGCTGATTAATTGGTGGTTGTTGAATTGGTTGTTGAGTTTGATTATCTTCCATTTGGCTCCTTAATGTAATGATATGTATACTTCGTTATCTTTTTGTTTTTCTAGACGTTTGGCTTCTTTAGCGAGAGTTTCAATAGAATAGTCTTTGTTGGCGGCGAGATTTTTAAGAGCGGCTTTTTTGGTGGCGGAAGGTTTGTTTTGATGGCTTAAATCTGGCTGTACAACTACTGGTGAATCGGTGATAAGTTTAGGACCTTGAGGAGCAGGAGTGGGCTGAGGCGGAGCGGCAGATGGTGGTGGAGTAGGGGCGGCGTACATGACTTTTTCAGCGGTATTGATCGGAGGGGTGGGAGTGAGATTTGGTAAGGTAGGAGTGGAAGGTTTGGTGGGTGGCGCGATAGTTTGCTCGTGGACAGGATTAATATTTCCCTGTTCTAGATTGGTATTTCGGCTCATTGCCTGACGGAGTTGCTCAATGGCTTCTTTTTTACGATCTTCTTCTTCGCGATTAATCATTTGATTGAGGTTTGTACGGCTAGTGCCAATATCCATAATATCAGGAATGGCGTTAGCTTCAGCAATATATTCGTCGCGGACAGCAGTATCAACGTTGCGAATAGATTGGCCTTCGGTATCTACGAGATCTGCAAGGAAGGAGAGGCGATGACCAGCTTCTTCCTCGGTAATATTACGAGCACGAGGTTTTTCGGTTTTTTTAGGTGCGGTAATTTCAATGGTAGACTCTTCTTCGCCGGGGGTCCAGATACGTTTTCTAGGTTTAAGATAGAAAGAAACAATGGCGGCGAGATAAGTTTCCATGGGCTGATCTTTTTTAAGAGGTAAAGCTAAGACGCTAAAGAAGATAAAGAGTGGGATTGGTAGGATACCAAGTAGTGGGAAAAATTGAAAGAGTGCATAAGCTAGAGCTGCTGAGCCGGCAGCAACAATCAGATAGATAAATTGTCGGAAGGTAAATGGTCCGAGTAATTTATCCTCCGCCTCAACATCCTGTGGGACCTTATATTGAGCCATAGATAATTATATTATAGCATTTATGGATAGATTTTGATAGTGTTTATGTTTATTTGTGGGTAATTATTATGATAGGTCAAGAATATCGCGGATTGGGTTTTTCATACCATTGTAGGCGCTTGGGTCGCCACGCATGAGCTGATCAAGAACGCCGGAACCATTTCTAGTTTCACCAGTAAGATAGTCGCTGTAGATATTACTATCTTTAGTGAAGATCTTTTTAAACTCTGTCTTGATATATTCATTAACATCGGCGACAGAGAGATGTTCCCCGTTATTTTTACGCATTTGGTATTCTTCAGAGAAAACGGCTTTGACGGCGGCAAACATGTCGGATTTCATGGAGACTAGATCATTGGCGGTAAAGGCACTGAGATATTGTCGGGTGCGGTAGGCAAATTCGCGAAAATCAACATTTTTACGGAGATCTTCAGGATTGTCGGTACGGACTTTGCTGGACCAGTTACCATTTTTATCGATACCCATACCAGTAAGATAGCTAATGACAGAAATAAGGTTTTCGCTGCCAGAATCAAAAGTAGGGATGGCGGAGACAAGCTGCGGCATAATTTTACTGTCAATTTGGCGAATACGTTTAATGCCAACGCCGCCTGGGCCACCAACTTCGTACTCAGCTTGAATAAGGGCTTGCATGGCAGTACGTTCAAGTTCTTTATGGGATGTGCCTTCAAGGGTAGATACAATATCATATTTTGGTGTATAGATTTGTTTGTCACCATTAGCATCAATATATTCAAGGGAACCAGTAACGTATTCGTCATAGGTAACATTGGCAAGGTTAGCGTCAACTTTGGCAAGTTCACCACGTTTACCGTTGGTAAAGCGACGAGTTTCAACATTGATAAATTTGCCAAGGCGACGAATTTCTGGAACTTTTTTCATCATCATGATACTCTTGGCGAAATTATTAGCATCTTCAGTACCGTATTTAAGCTGTCCAGTATTGAGGTATTTGCGGACATATTTTTCAACGAGATCGTCATCACCACGAACATCGAGAGTTTCAAGGCCGGCGATAAGGTTATTAACGTCGTTGGATTTGATGGCGGAATCTATAGAATCTTCAACAGATTTAGTAGCCTGGGTATTAAGGTAAGTTGTAAAGCGTTTCATCTCGTTTTGGCGTTCAGCCTCGGTGAGGTCGTAGGCATTGGCGATAACAGAGGCAGTGGCATTATTATTGAAATTGCCAGCTGCGTAGTTGGTGATGGCTTCCATGCCGCCACCGTGGACCACAAGTTTTTTGTAAGCATCAGGATTGATAAGGTTACCCTTTTCATCGCGTTTGCTAGCATTAAGTATGGATTGGGCGTAAAATTGTTCGTCGCCGAGATTATTACGGCGTTTGGCGTTAGTTTGAGTTTTATAGTCAAGCCAGTTATCGGCTTGGCGGCTGACGATATTTCGGAGTTCGGTACTCTGGATATTGTTATTCGTGGCATAGGTTCCAGCCTGATTGAGGGCATTATCGCGTTCTAGTTGAAGGCCGGAGAGATTGAGGCCGGCTTCTTTATTTTGCATGGCAAGACGCATAGCTTCGGTCATACCATTGGTTTTGGTGTCTTGGGACATGGTGAGGCGACCGTTTTGATCAAATTCAATTTGCTTATTCATTTGCCTGGCGTAGGTGTAGGCACTAAGGATAGATTGGCGGCGCTCTTCGGCTTGTTTGCGATTTTCTTCTATTTCGTGTTGGCGACGAGCAGCAAATGAACGTAGACGAGCGGGATTGATGGAGTTGATGCCGGTATATTTACGAGAGAGATTGTTGGCGTCGTATTTGGCTTTGGCGGTAGCGGCTTGGGTAATAGAGAAGTTTTTGAGGGCGTTTTGGGCTGGCTGAGACCATTTAGTAAGAGTTTCGTTGACTTTGCCAAGGACAGTATCAGACATTTGAAGAAGTTTAAAGCTCATAATTAGAGGAAAAACTTGAATAGCCATACCGACGATTATTTCCATAACGCTACCATTATGAACGCCGTTAGTGATAAAAGTCCAGCCGGCTAGATTGGAGGCGCCATAAAGAGCGGCAAACATTGGGAAGAAAATGAGCATTTGGATAAGGATATCTTTCCATTTTTTAAACCAACCTTCGGTGTTTGGAAGGAGGTAAGCAACAAATGCTAGAGGCGCTAGCATGACTAGGAGCGAAACGACCGCTTGGCGGAGAGCAATAGTAAAGACGCCAATAGCTAGAGAGATAATTGCACCAAGGACGACGGGGATGAGGAGCCAGATAAAGTGGCCGAGGCCGCCAGATAGGGCGATAGCTCCGCCGGCGATGGCGGTAGCACCAGCACCAGTGCCGATAGTGCCGATGATTTGGCCAACTATGGCAGCCCAAGATAATTCGCCGGTGAGTTCAGTGCTATTTTGTTTGACGGTATTGGCGATGGAATCAAATAGACCTTTGACGCTAGCGCCAATAATATTGCTACTATCTACGGCAAGGGAGCAAATAAGGAAAGACAAGTTGACAAGTATGGTTGCAATAATGATACGGGGGAGGGTCTTTTTGATGTTATAATTATCAAAGCCAATACCAGTGACTTGAGAGAAGATAACTACGAGAATAAGGATGATAAAGACGATATTGGCAATGTCCCGAGCAATGGCCCAGACGATATAGGTAGAAGAATTTTCATTGAAAGTGATAGGTTCAATAGCGAGAAAATTATTGATGATACCATAAAGAGCGTCTACGCCGCTAGAAATGACAGATACTACAGGACAGATAATCCAGCCAAGCCCACCGACTACTTCGTAACAATCTGGCGTTTCTTCCTCTTCTGTGGTGGTTTTTAAGGACTTTTCATTTGAGCTAGATTCCTCGGTGGGGCCAGTGAGATTTTCAAGAAAAGCACTCTTTTCTTTGTCTGTTTCCTGGGTAGTGGATTGAGTTTCCTCGGTGGGGCCGACGAGATTCTCGACAAAAGTGTTGTTTGATGATGTTTCTGGCTCGGCATAGGCTGGTAATGGATTGATGAGGCCAGAAAAAGTTGCAAAAAGAAGCCCTAATATGGGCAGAATGATTAACCTCTGTAAAAAGTTTTTCTTTCCCATATGGATTACTCTTATGTACTTCTTCTTATTATATCACATAAGCGTTATTTTTTCAAGTGTTATGGAGTATTTTCGTCTTGGCGCCTAAAAGTTCTCTTTTATCTTAATGCATGATATAATAAAGACATGAAAAAGAGTATAGTTGCTTTGGTTGTGATGATGGTGATGTTTTTTGCGGGGGCGGTTGGGGTAGGAGAGGCCTATGCAGATGAAGGTATTATTACGCAAGAAACAGCGGAAGAATGTGAAAAAAATCTCTTTGGGATGAAGCCGTGGTATGCTGGTTTGGTGACTAAGGATGGAGATGGTAGGTGCGTGGTAGGTACACCAAATAAGGACGCAGAAGCGACATTTGTATGGGTAATAGTTTTAAACATTTTGTTTGATATGTTTGCAATTCTAGGGGTAGTATCAACGGGATTTATTATATATGGCGGATACTGGTATTTGCGTTCTGGTGGTGATCCAGCACTAGTGGCTAGGGGCAAAAAGACAATTCAAGCGGCAGTATTAGGAACAGGGGTGGCGTTGCTGTCTACATTAATTACGAATTTAATATCAACAATTCTATTAAGCAGGTAAAAGGAGGAAGATGTTTGAGATATTTGCCGATGGAAAGTTAGATGTAGCAAACGAGTTAAAAGGGGGGGTACAGAATTTGCCGACAGGTGAATTTCAGTTGCAGACAATACTAAATTATGTCTATACAATTATGGGGATGGTGGCAGTAGTGACAATTATTTATAATGCAGTAGTATATTTGACTTCGCATGGTGAACCTGGCACAACTAAAAAGGCTACACAAGGTATTTTATTTTCGGTAATAGGGCTAGGAATAATATTGATTGCAACACTTTTAACGAATATTATTTTTACCACAGTAGGAGAGGCGCAAAAATGAAAAAGTTAATGGTATTAGTAGTGATGGTGGCGATGATGGGGATTACTAGTATTTCCCTGCCGGCGCGAGTGATGGCGGAAGAGGGTGGTGCGAAGAATGTATGTAGCGATGATAATATCCCTGAGGATTTAAGGAAACAAGCCGGATGTGAAGTAAAAGAGGGTGCATTGTCAAATACGGCGATTAATTTGATTAATACCGTAATAGCAGTAATAGGATTGATAGCGGTAGTAGTAATTGTGATTGCAGGAATAATGTATGCGACAAGCCTGGGAGAACCCGGCAAGATGACTCAAGCAAAGAACATGATCTTGTATGCGGTAATTGCTTTAATAGTGGCGGTGATGGCTTGGGGGATAGTTCAGGTAGTGGTAGCTAGCGTGCCAACTTTGGACGCTAAGGGTAGTGCTGAAACTGGCTAGAAAGCGTGCATTTAGCCTTGTATTTTGAAAGTAGATGTGATATAATTACGGTAAGTAAATTATCAAAAAGGAAGATAAATCATGACAAATAAGGTAAAAACTTTAGTAATGAGCGCAGCTTTAGTGGCGGCTGGGGCTTTGGGTGTAGCAGCACCAGTATCTGCTACGACGGTGTTCTGTCCTGATGGCACTACTGCTTCGGATTTGAGCAACTGTTCATCTATCAGAAATGAGAACAACCAGAATAATTTGATGCAAGTGTTAAATACCATTATTAATGTAGTGATTGGTGTGGTAGGCTTCTTGGCCGTAGTAATGGTGATTTATGGTGGTATACAATACACGACATCTGCTGGGGCAGCAGACAAAGTAAAGTCTGCTAAGGATACTATTATGTATGGCATTATCGGTCTAATAGTAGCGCTTCTAGCATTTGCGATCGTCAACTTTGTGCTCGGTAATATTTTCAAATAAATAGGCCAGACGGGCTCCTTTCGGGGAGCCCGTTTTTTTGTGGTATAATAAGAGAAAGAAAAGTGAAAGGATTTTATGTCTATCGGACGAAAAATCAGAATGATGATGTTGGTGGGGATGATGGTGGGGGCTATAGGTTGCTTGGGTAGGCCAGCTATGGCAATTACTTGTGAGGAAGGCTCTCTGAGGGCTGGGGATGATGTGGCTAGTGCGGCAGATTGTAATGTGGCAAAAAATAGTGGTGAGAATGCGCAAGATGTAAATTCAGTAGTAACGACGATAGTAGGGGTATTGATAGCGATACTGGGCATTGTGGCGGTGTTGGTGGTGATTTATGGTGGTGCGCAAATGGTATTATCACAGGGCGATCCAGGTAAGGTAAAAACAGGAAAAATGGCAATTTTTGCTGGGGTGATGGGTCTGGTTATTGCCCTGTTGGCTTGGGCAATTGTGAATTTTATCCTGGCAGCAATATAAACTTGTTGTTTTTCTAAAAAGTGTAGTATAATAGAGGTATAAGGAGTAAAAGCTAATTATGAAAACTAACATTAAAAACAAACTAGCGACGGGGCTGATGGGCGCTTTGGCGGTAGTGACTATGGCGACTGCGACAGTAATGGTGCCAAATGTAGCGGATGCGGTGACTTGTCCGCCAGGATCAAAGAATGCCGGAGCAAGTCTGGATAACTATGCGCTTTGTAATATGGATGAAACTCAGTTAGATCAGAAGGGTAACGGGATCTGGACAACAATAAATACAATTATTAATGTGCTACTAGGTGTGATTGGTATTGTTGCGGTAATAATGATTATTTATGGTGGCTTTAAGCTAGTAACATCGGAAGGCTCGGCTGATAAGGTAAAGTCTGGCAAAGAGACGATTTTATACGGCGTGGTGGGTTTGGTAGTGGCGCT
>JAFWMC010000009.1 GCA_017510805.1 Candidatus Saccharimonadota bacterium | reverse complement strand
TTGATAGCACATATATTGCAAAATGGGGTGGAGTTTGTGATAAAAAAGACCGCTTACCACGTTCCAATGAGGGGAGCGCAATAAGCGGTCGTAAGTGTATTATAGCAGATTTTTACAAAAAGGACAAGAGTTGGTATAATTATAATAATGAGTAGTGTGAAGGATAAAATACCAGCGTATGATTCTTTGGTAGTGCCGTATCATCTGGCGCAGGGGGCGGTAGCGGCGGCGAAGTATAAATTTCCGGCACGGAAGATGACAGTGATAGGGGTGACAGGAACAAATGGCAAGACGACGACTTGTTTCATGATTTGGAAGATGCTGAATTCTGCTGGGCGAAAGGCGGGCTTGATGACGACGGTAGCTTGGGGGGTGGATAGGTTACATAAGCAAGTGGAGCATATGACAACGGTGGATGCGAATACTTTGAATCGGCGGATAGATGCGATTGCGCGTAAGGGGGCGAAGTATTTGGTGCTAGAGGTGACTTCGCACGCATTGGTGCAGAACAGAATTATGGGAGTACCAATAGATATTGCGGTGATGACAAATGTGACACACGAGCATTTGGATTATCATAAGACTTTTGAAAACTATCGTGATGCAAAGAGAAGACTCTTTAAGAAGGCGAATTTTGGAGTGGTAAATGCGGATGACGAATCAGGGATATGGTTTATGCAAGATGTAGATAATTATATCACATATGGTATAAAACATGGGCAATTACGGGCTACAGGAGTGAGATTAAGCGCTAGCGGTGTAAAATATGCGTGTGGTGATATAAAATTGAATAAAAAAGCCTGTAATATCCGTGCAGACAAGATGAATATAGAGGTAAATATTCCAGGGCAGTTTAATGTGTATAATTCCCTGGCGGCGGCGTGTGTGGGGCTGAGATTGGGGTTGACGGAAAAACAAATTACGGATGGTTTGGCAGATTTAGAAGAGGTGGAGGGGCGAATGAATAAGGTAGATGTGGGACAAGATTTTACGGCAATAGTGGACTATGCGCATACGCCGGATGCTTTCCTAAAAGTATTTGGCTCGGTGTGTGCGCCAAAGCCAAAGACTGGCCGGCGGACAAAGCGAGTGATTACGGTGACAGGTGGGGCTGGTAGGCGAGATGAGTCTACGCGGGCGGAGCGAGGTAAAATTGCGGCGAAATATAGCGATGTTTTGATTATTACAGAGGATGATTCGCGAGATGAAGACCCAGAGGAGATAGCAAAGGAGTTTATCAAAGGGGCGGAAGAAGCTGGGATGGTAGAAGGTAAAAATGTGGTATTTG
Organism: Candidatus Saccharimonadota bacterium; assembly: GCA_017510805.1. Lineage (GTDB taxonomy): Bacteria > Patescibacteriota > Saccharimonadia > Saccharimonadales > Saccharimonadaceae > Nanosyncoccus. The sequence continues at coordinate 7,241 of JAFWMC010000009.1, read as the reverse complement.
AGCCAGATAGAAAGACGGCGATAGAGCGAGCAGTGCGACTAGCAAGGGCTGACGATTTGGTATTAATACTAGGTAAGGGGCACGAGAAAACAATTTTGCGTAAGGATGGAGCGCATGCATTTGAAGATCTGAAAGTCACCAAGAAAGCAATAGAGAAGCTATTGAAATGAGATTATTATTACATACCTGTTGTGCGCCGTGCAGCGTGTATCCGATTAAGGTTTTGCGAGGTGAGGGGCATGAGCCGACGCTTTTTTGGTATAATCCGAATATTCATCCATATCTAGAATATATTACTCGGCGAGATTGTTTAAAGAAGTATGCAGAAGATATAGGGGTAGAGCTGATTTTAGAAGATGAATATGGACTAGACAAATTTGTGTGCAACGTAAATACTGATAAGGGTAATCTGCTGAGGCGGTGTGAAGAATATTGCTATCCTTTGCGCCTTGGGAAAGTTTTTGAATATGCAAAAGAAAATGGGTTTGATGCGGTGTCTACGACGTTGCTTTACAGTGTCTATCAAAAGCATGATATTATCAAGGGGATGATGGAAGATTTGGCAAAAGAATATGGTGTGAAATTCTTATACAGAGATTTTCGTGAGGGATGGAAAGAGGGGCAGGAAGAAGCGAGGAAAATAGGACTATATATGCAGAAATATTGTGGGTGTGTATATTCAGAGGAAGAAGGGATGATAGGGCGGAAGATGGGACGGAAGCTGAAAAAAGCCGGTATAGCGCCGACGAATGAAAATATTCGGAAATATATACTTGGTAACCAATTTGCTTCGCAAATTGTTTTCCATGGGGCGGCGCCTCAAAAAAGAGAGTAAACTCTCTTTTTATTCGGCTTCTACCGTGGTACGCCCGACAGGATTTGAACCTACGACCTTTTGCTCCGCAAGCAAACGCTCTATCCAGCTGAGCTACGGGCGCAAACGAGGGGAAAGCGAAAACTTGTTTTCAGCTTTATCCCGAGTGCAGCGCTCGAAGGCTTTGCCTACGGGCGCACAATAAATGGTGCTATAAACACCTAATATAAGTATAGCACATTTTTCTAAAATATGCTATACTAAATCTATGAGAAAGAGTTTACGGCCAAAGAGGAACACAGACACCACTAAAAAAGAGAAAAAAGCTAAGGGTGGAAAGAGTTCACGTGGGGTGAAAATCAAGGCGAAAGCTCTTTCAACTTATTATGGTAATCCAATTAAAGATATGAAGTTGATCTGCGTGACGGGTACGACTGGTAAGGTGGACGTAGCGCAGTTGGTGTATGAAATTTTGAAAGCGGCGGGAGAACAGGTGGAAGTGTTAGCGTCTGATGGAGCTTTAAAGGTAGGAGAGCTGCATAAATTTTTCTCCGATGCATGGAAGGCGGGAGCGAATTATGTAGTAGTGACGGCACCAGCGGAATCTTTGCAGCAAGACGTATTTTATGGTTTGCCGGTGCACATTGCGGCAATTACGGATTTTGTGCCTGCTTCCCTGTCTGATATGAGTGCAGAGGATTTCTTGGATTCAACCTCAACGTTATTTAAAATGGATCCAGAGATTGTGATTTTGAATCATGATGATATTCACTACCAAGATTTTGCCAGTTTTGCAGGACAAAAGGCTACTCTTACCTATGGGCAGGATAGATTTTCGGCGGTGCAGATTGAGTCTTCAAAATTGTATCGCAAGGGAGTAGAAGCGAACTTGAATTTATCTGGAACAAGATTTACGGTGGCATCATTCCTAACGGGCGAGCCAGCAGTATCATATATGGCATGTGCAGCAGCAATTGCGACAGCTTTGCATCTTTCTACAGATTACATTGTAGAGGGTATGGCTAATTACAATCCAGAGCAAAAAACAGAATAAGGATGCGAAATGGCTTCTGCGTGGGATAAATATCAGGGGCTAAGTGAAGATGAAGTTGCGGAGCGGATGCGAGCAGGGCAATCTAATGCACCCTTAAAGGCACCGTTTAAATCAAATTGGCAAATTATAAGAGATAATACCTTTACTTATTTTAACGGGGTATTTATTTTAATTGCGGCAATTTTGATTTTTGTGCAATCTTATAGAGATTTGACTTTTTTGCCGGTGATTATTGCAAATACTTTAATTGGGATAGTGCAGGAATTTCGGGCGAAGAAAGTGCTGGAGAAAGTGACGGTAGTGAATGCACAGAAAGCGGTAGTGATAAGGGATGGCAAGGAGCGGGAAATACCGGTGGATGACATTGTGATAGATGACGAGGTAATATTTAGAGCGGGCGACCAGATAGCGGTGGATGCAGAAGTATTAGATGGAAGTGTGGCAGTGAATGAAGCATTGTTGACGGGTGAGGCGGATGAAATTCAGAAAAATAAGAGAGCGGAGCTGCTATCTGGCTCTTTTGTGACAAGCGGTGAATGTGTGGCAAAGGTAGTAAAGGTGGGTGAGGATTCCTATGCGGCACAGCTGACTTTGAGGGCAAAGGCGATAAAAACAGAGGAACAATCGGAGATCATACGGTCGTTAAATAAATTGGTGAAGGTGGCAGGGATAGCAATTATACCGATAGGTGGGCTACTTTTTGCGCAGCAATTTTTTGTGATGGGTGAGGGGATGAAAGAGTCGGTGCAGAGTATGGTGGCGGCGGTAATTGGGATGATACCAGAGGGACTATTCTTGCTGGCGAGCGTGGCTTTAGCGATATCGGCGATGAAATTAGCGAAAGAAAAAGTACTAATTCATGAGATGAAATCGGTGGAAACTTTGGCACATGTGGATGTTTTTTGCGTGGACAAAACAGGAACGATTACTAGCCCAGAGATGAAGGTGAAAGAAGTGGTGAATTTAGCTAAGGCAGACGAGTCAATTTTGGGGACTTTTGTGTGTGCACAAGGGGCGGACAATGCGACAATGGAGGCAATGAAACGGCATTTTAGGAGAAAAAAGGGCACAGTGGAGCGGATAATAGGATTTTCTTCGCAATATAAGTATAGCGGGGCGGTGATAGATGGCCAAAATTACGTGCTGGGAGCCCCGGAGATAGTGCTAGGAGGGGCTTATGCTAAATATAGGGATAAGGTGAAGGTCTATGCGGAAAAAGGTCTGAGAGTGCTTGTTTTTGGCTCGTATAAGGGTAAATTAGACGGAAAAGAGCTAACTGAGCCAGTAAAGGCGCTGTTTATGGTAGTACTAGAAAATCCGGTGCGAGAAACGGCGCCAGAGACCTTTAAATACTTTGAAGAGCAAGGAGTGAAGATAATGGTGATATCTGGAGATGACCCTTTGACGGTGTCGGAAGTGGCAAAACAGGCGGAGATAACGGGGGCGGAAAAGTATGTGGATGCGCGAAGATTAGAGCATGAGGCGGATTATTTGGAGGCGGTGGAGAAACATGTAGTTTTTGGGCGGGTATTGCCAGAGCAAAAGCGAAAATTAGTGAAAGCTTTGCAAAAACAGGGGCATGTGGTGGCAATGACTGGTGATGGTGTGAATGATGTGTTGGCCTTGAAGGATGCGGATGCGAGTATTGCAGTGGCAAGTGGGGCGCAGGCGGCAACGCAGGCGGCACAGATGGTGCTTTTAGATTCTGATTTTGCAAAGATGCCAGGGGTGGTAAAAGAGGGGCGGAGAGTAGTAAACAACTTGGAGCGGTCTGGTTCCCTTTTCATTGTGAAGAATATCTTTTCATTTATCGCGGCGGTGTTGGTGCTGATTTTGGGCTTTAGGTATCCGCTGTTGCCGGCACAAGTATCAATGGTGACGATGTGGATTATAGGGGTGCCGAGCTTCTTCTTGTCGCAGATGCCAAATACGGATTTAATAAAGGGTGATTTTATGTCTAACATTCTTAGAAAGGCGATTCCTGGGGGGCTGACGAATGTGATTTTGATTATTGGGGCGTATGTATTATTTAGGATGGTGGGCGTGGGCGAGCCACATATCTTTACGGCATGTACGATAGTGTTTGCGGTGTCGGGGCTTTCTTATTTGTTTAGAATTTGTCGGCCGTTTGATTGGTATCGGAAATTGGTGTGGAGCGGATGTGTGATAGGGATGTTGGTGTGCTTTACGGTACTAAGATGGTATTTTATGCTGGCAGATGAGATGCAGCTTTTTGTGGTGCTAGCGAGTATTGGGATAGGACTTTTGGCGTATCCTTTACTGGCGGTACTAGATATGCTGATGGTGGGGGCAAGTATGAATGCGAAGTGGCAAAAATTGATGTTTTGGAGGAAAAATGGGTAGGTCGTCTGACGAAGCAAAAAAAGAGGTGTTTGGGAAAGGTTTGGGATTTCAGAAATTATTTATGATTTTTATTATTGGATGTTTATTCGGGTATTTTTATGAGGTGATTTTGAATTGTGTAGTGTCTTTAATTTGGCATGGAGAGTTTTTCTGGGAAAGGAGAAGCGGGGTAATTTATGGGCCGTTTAGTATTATCTATGGGGTGGGGGCGGTGATAATGACGGCGGTATTGGCGGAAAAAAAGTATAAATGGTGGCAATTGTTTTTGATAGGTGGGGTAGTATGCTCGGTGTGTGAATATGTGATGGGTTGGCTGCAAGAGATGTTTACGGGGACGATGTCTTGGGATTATTCGGATCATTTTCTAAATATAAATGGGCGGACGAGTTTGCCGGTGTTTTTGGCATGGGGGCTGATTTGTACGATATTTATTGGTTGGGTGTATCCGGTGTTGTCGCGGTGGATAGAGAAAATTCCGATGAAGTGGGGTAAGATATTTATTTGGGTGGTGGGGATATTTCTAGCGATAGACATGTTTATTTCGTTTTCAGCAGTAATAAGGATGGGGATGAGACATCGTGAGGTGCCGCCGTATACGCCATATGGGCAATTTCTAGATACGGTTTATCCAGATAAGAAGGTGCGAGAGGCGTATCCAAATACGAAATTTGCAGAAGAGTGGCCAGAAGAAACTTAGTGATGAAGGGGTAAAGTTTGGCTATAGGGGTGGATGTGGTATAATTAGAGGTGGAAGCGTGGCCGAGTGGTTGAAGGCGCACGACTCGAAATCGTGTATGCAGAAATGTATCGGAGGTTCGAATCCTCTCGCTTCCGCCATTTTTTGTAGGTTTAAATTAGTCAAAATCAAAGCGACCTTCTTTTTGACCATTAGCTGTGTCGCAATAATAAGTAAGACGAGACTCAGAAAGCTCTAAGGCAAGCGACCAAATCGTATCGCTGTTATAAACGTAGTGTGAATTTCTAAGAATACGACCAGTATCGGTAAAATCATAGTTCGGAAGCTGCGTGCGGATCAAATAATCGGCTTCAGCGTAGCGCAAAAATGTATCGGCGCTTGGGTTGCACTGCAGAACTGGGTCTACCTTCGCATATTCAGGGCTAAGACAATGATTGGTATGTATGATGTACTCAGCGTCTTTGAAATTTTTAGGACGTAAAATCTTATAGCTTTTTGCGGCGTGTTCTATAACTGCAATGTCGCCAGTTTTGTCAGCGATGAGAAAATTTTTGGGCACAGCTACAGAAATTTTCCGAAAAACTGCCAGGGCTTCTTTGGTGGTTTTACAATGTTCGGCAATATAACGAATGATATGATAAGATGAAAAACCATAATTCCAATATTTTTCACGTAGTTTTGAAGCGGTGAGACCAATGTAAAGCCCGTGTTCATTGATGGCGTCTTCCATGTAAAGTTTCCAGGTACGACGACCGTAATGACGAGGGTAAGTTCCTTCATCAGAAAAAGCGAAATAACGATAAGAATTGCCAATTTTTAAATCATAATTTTGAAAATAATTACGTGCCGAAGGGTCCCAATCATAATTGCGACCGACAAAAGTTTTGCCATTTTCCTTAATAGCAAAAATTGTGCAGGCGTCAGTCTTTGAGTCGTGAGCATTTTTGACGTGGCGTTTTTGGTTATCAATGGTAGATGCAATTTCGTCGTAGAGAATTTCATCCTCGGGCATATTTAGAAAATGAGCAACGGCTTTGGATTCTTCCAAAAGTTCTGGCCAATACTTTTTGTAGATTTTGAGTTGTTTATTTAGGGTTAGCTTGTTCACGCGAGTATCAAAATCGTGGTTTCTTTCCGCAAGTTTTTTGGTGAGATATTCGCCAAACTCAGCATAGCTTCCAGTAAATTTATTCATAATCTTATTTTAGCATTAAGGTTCGAACTTCGTCCAGACGCTTCCGCCATGGCAATCGTAAGATTGCTTTTTTTATGATCTATGTTATGATAATAATGAGGTGGTGAGTTCTTTGAAAAGGAGGTGTTAAGAATGGATAGTAGGGATACTAGGCACGATCTTGTGCGTATGACACGTGAAGAAAAGGTTGCATACTATACAGAGCGATCCAACAAGATGTTTACGTTTCTGAGGGGAGTATGTTCGGACGGTAAGCATCCGAATACTGCTCGTGCTCTTGGTTATGCTCGAGATAGGCACAAAACTAGTACTCGTAAATCCGGTGAGCCGTATATTATTCATCCACTTTCCCTGGCCTGCGATGCTGTGGGAATGAACTTGAATGAAGACATTTTGCTTGCAATGCTACTTCTTCATGATGTACCAGAGGATGAAGGCACCCTCGTGATGGATTTACCGGTGGATAAGGAAACTAGACGTGCTGTTGAGTGTATGACTATTAGGAAGATGCCTGGAGAAACCAAGCTTGTTACGAAACGGAGATATTATGAGAATCTTTCAACTAATCACTATGCGGCACTTGGTAAAGGTTTTGACCGTAGACATAACCTTAGTACTATGGCAAGGGATATGCCGAAGGTGTCTATTGTCAAAAACTGTTTTGAAACGTGGTTTTTCTTGATTCCGTTCCTCAAGGATTTGAGAGCGAGATGGCCGGAGTACTCCAATCAGGTCCACACATTAAGGACTGATCTTACTGGATATGTTAATGCTTTATCGGCCGTAGTTAGCATTGACCTTTCATACAAGAAGGCTCCGAATGATGAGCTGATGAATCGAATTCTATCAGCCAAGGTCGATGAAGATTTGAAGAAGATACCAGAAATTTTTATCACCACCTGAGTTGTTAAGCGGCCACGTTTTATGGGTGGCCGTTTTTTATGTTAGATTTTATTCTTTGTCGGAGTTGTAACGTTGCCGGGCGGCCTCTGGATCAAAATCGGGGTAATCATTTTCGGTGCTATTTTCAGTGTCTGGGTCGTCGTCCTTTTCGTCAAAATTGTAGCCATCATCGTAGCTATTGCCATTTTTATCTACGAGAGAATTGAGGTCGTTA
>JAFWMC010000062.1 GCA_017510805.1 Candidatus Saccharimonadota bacterium | reverse complement strand
GTTAATAAATAGCTTTTATACCCCCCCCCCAGACGAATTTTAGTGCTCATTGAAATATTACTCTCCTTAATATGCTTATCGTAATTATAGCACAAGTCTTTTGAAAATTGCAAATGTTTTTTTCACATGATACAATAAAAGTAGTTACTCCACACTCACAAATATAGTTTAAATAATTGGGCGGGCAGATTGGAGGTTTTCTATGACTCAAAGAAATACAACTGGCATAGCAACCAATAATGGCGATTTTATGTTTTACAATTCACCAGACGGAAAGCAAAAAATCAGTGCCTATTTTAAAGATGAGACGGTATGGCTAACGCAGAAAGGTATGGCGGAATTATTTGATGTTCAGAAATCGGCCATCTCTAAACATCTTTCGAATATTTTTTCAGATAAAGAACTCGATGAAGATTCAGTTGTTTCCATTTTGGAAACAACTGCCAAAGATCATAAGATATACAAAACTAAATTTTATAATCTTGACGCAATTTTATCTGTTGGTTATCGTGTAAATTCAAAAAAAGCTATAGGTTTTCGCCGCTGGGCATCGTCCGTATTAAAAGAGTATTTAATAAAAGGTTTCGCCATGGATGACGACCGACTAAAAGGACATGGCGGCGGTGGCTATTGGAAAGAGCTACTTGATAGAATTCGTGATATTCGCTCTAGCGAGAAAGTAATCTATCGCCAGGTTTTAGATCTTTATGCTACAGCCGTAGATTATGACCCTAAAGATGAAAAATCAGTTTTGTTTTTTAAAATTGTTCAGAATAAACTTCATTACGCCGCACATGGTCATACTGCAGCAGAGATTATCTATGAGCGAGCAGACGCAGAAAAACCTTTTATGGGGTTAAAATCTTTTGAGGGTGAACTGCCGGTTTTACGCGAAGCACTTGTTGCAAAAAACTATTTGGACGAAAAAGAAATAAAGATTCTGAATAATATTGTTTCTGGGTATTTTGATTTTGCCGAAATACAAGCCATCCGCCACCATGCGATGAAGATGGAGGACTACTTAAACCAGTTGGATAGTATTTTAAAAACTACTGGTGGCGAGCTATTAGATGGCGCTGGCAAGATTAGTCACGAGGTAGCTATGGATAAGGCTGCAAAGGAATACCGAAAGTACCAAGTAAAGACAATCTCGCCGGTAGAAAAAGCCTATCTTGACTCACTAAAGAAACTTGAAAAAGCTGCAGCAAAGAGTAAAAAATTAAAATGACGCTTTCTATTACAAGCCAGCAAGAGGGGCGATGTCTGCGCCAAGGCTACTGAGGCGGGCGGCAAAATCTTGGTAGCCACGATTGATAGAATAGACGTTGCGCAGAATACTGGTGCCGGGTGCGGCAAGCATGGCTATTAAGATAACTACGGCTGGGCGCAGGGCTGGCGGAGCGACCATTTCGGCTGGGCGCCAATTGGTAGGGCCTTCTACATAAACACGGTGGGCATCTAATAGTTCCACTTTGGCATTAAGATTGGCAAGCTCTGTAACGTAAATCGCGCGATTTTCAAATACCCAGTCGTGTATAAGGGTGCGACCCTTGGCAGTGGCGGCGATGACGGAGAAAAATGGAAGATTATCAATATTAAGGCCTGGAAAAGGCATGGGGTGAATTTTGTCGGCTGGGGCAATGAGCTTGGACTTTTTGACGGTGATGTCTACAAGGCGCGTGCGACCATTTTTGGCCTTATACTCGGAACTAATTTCAAAATCAGCATGCATGGAGCGTAAAATTTCTAGCTCTATCTCTAAAAATTCTATTGGCGCGCGACGGATGGTAATCTCGGACTTAGTGACAAGGCCAGCAGCAATGAAAGACATGGCCTCAATAGGGTCTTCGGCGGGAGAATAGTCAATATTTTCACTGATTTTCTCTTTGCCGGTAACAGTGAGGGTAGTGGTGCCAATACCAGTGATTTTAATGCCTAATTTTTGCAGGAAAAAACAGAGGTCTTGAACCATATAGTTAGGGGAAGCGCCGACAATGGTAGTCTTGGTGGGACTGAGAGCAGCCGCCATCAACGCATTCTCGGTGACGGTATCGCCACGTTCTATCAAAACAATTTTTCTATCTGTTTTTTTAGTGCGACTAACTTTGACTTTATAGGTGCCTGGTCTAGATACGGCATCTACTTCCATGCCGAAAGTAGAGAGAGCTTTGAGATGAGGATCAACGGTGCGGACACCGAGGGCGCAGCCACCAGCATAAGGCAGCTCAAATTCTTTAAATTTATGAAGCAGGGGGCCTAAAAACATAATTACGGAACGCGTGCGGCGAGCAGCATCATTGTCCAAGTGCTTGATTTTTAATTCACGTGGTGATATAATTTCTAAGTCTTTTTTGTGATTAATCCAGCGACATTTGACACCGATAGACTCTAAAGCTTCAATAATACGAAAGACTTCCTCAATACGGGCAAGATGACGCAAAGTAGTTTTTCCCTGATTTAAAAGACTGGCACAAAGCAAGGCTACGGCAGCATTTTTAGAGGTATTAACGGTAACTTCACCAGAAAGTTCCCGGCCGCCTTTAATGCGATAACTTTGGGAAACATTGTCATTTACAGAGAGGATTTGCCCGCCAAGATGAGTGGAGAGCTTTTTTATCATATCTAGGGAAATATTCTGCCGGCCAGCCTCTATACGATGAATAGCAGATTGAGAGGTGCCAGCAAGGCGGGCCAGCTCCGTCTGGGTAATGCCCTTTTGCTGGCGCAGACGAGAAATTAGCTCACCAATCTCTGCCTGATAGGTAGCTTCTTTACCCCCGTTTTGCTGATATTTAGACATAGCCTAATTATATCACAGGATGAATAATTTTACAAGATTTAGCTGCCGCAAACTACATTATTGGCATGGACCCAGCCCTCTACAGAGCCGCCGTCCAAATATTCGCCACTAGTAGGAGCGACACGCATAGTGCCGCCTTTTTTGATAAAGGAATCTATTGGGTCGGTGACGAGATATTCTTGGTCTTGTGGGCCAAAATCGTGAGTTCTGACATATTCCTTAATCTCGGCAATTAGTGCCGGAGACATAATATATTTACTAACATTGATAAGATTGGATGGAGCATCTGCTACAGATGGCTTTTCTACTACACCGGTGAGTTTACCATCCTTAGCCGAGAGGACACCGTATTTTTCAACATCTTCTCTGGGGATCTCTACGCCAAGAATAGCAGATTCATCTTCGCTCTGGATAGAATCTAAAAGCGAATCAGCGGCGGAAGGGCCATTTGGATTCCAGATAAAATCGTCACCCATAAAGACTAAGACTGGCTCGTTGATGCTATATTCTTCGGCAACCATGGCAATCGGGACGGCGGTGCCATATTTGCCAGAAGGATCCTGAGCAAGGTAGTGAATGTTGACATTGTCTGGCAAAGTCTTGGCAAGAGCTAGACGGTCTGCTTTGCCACGCTCCTCTAGGTAAGCATTAAGTGCAATATTATCTTTGTAGAACTCGCGAACTTGACAAGGCTCAACATTGGAAATGACCATATATATATCTGTTACGCCAGCTTTTATCAGCTCTTGTACGGAATAGTCGACGATTGGACGGTTGCCCACTGGAAGCATACTTTTTTCAATAACTTTGGTAATAGGTAGGCGCCTTGTACCCCAACCAGCGACAGGTATAATAGCCTTGGTAATCTTTGTACTCATAGAGCCATTATACTATGATTCTTTGACAGATACAAGGGAGGGCTGCCAAACTTCTGGCAAATCATCCTGGCCAAGCAAGGTAGCAATGGAAGCAGCAAGATTGGCTAGGCCAGCATTTGGTACTTGATTGAAAGTATAGTTTTGACGGTTAGGAGTATTATCGTAAAAGACGCAAGGAACAGGATTTGTGCTATGGGCAGATTTGGGGCGGCCTTGTTCGTCTACAAGCTCCTCAGCATTGCCATGGTCTGAAACAATAATCATCATACCGCCAAGCTCATCTATCTTTTTAGCAAGACGAGATAATTGAATATCTATTGCTTCCAAAGCAACGATAGTAGGCTCTAGCTCGCCGAAGTGGCCAACCATGTCGCCATTTGGAAAATTAATCCGGATAAAATCATAATTACCTAGACGCTCAAGAGTAGCGTCGGTGATTTCAGCAGACTTCATCCAAGGGCGAGTATTAAATGGGGTGGTATCCGAAGGAATCTGCATATGATCCTCGCCGAGGGCGCGTTCGTAACTATTACCATTAAAATAATAAGTAATATGCCCAAATTTGACTGTTTCACTAATGGCTAGCTGGGTGATGGCACGGTGGCCGAGATATTGATTAAGAGTATTATCAATATGAATTGGCGGGACAAGCGTGTTGGCGGGAACGTGAGTATCGGAGTTATATTCGGTCATGCCAACATAATAGACCTGGGGGCGAAAGCCACGATTGAAATATGGAAAATCATTATAAGTAAAGGCCATGGAAATTTCCAAAGCGCGGTCTGCACGAAAGTCGTAATAGATGAAAGCATCACCATTATTAACGGTGCCGACAGGCTCGCCTTGCTGATTGACAATGACAAATGGGGGGAGGTATTGATCCTGGATAGTTGGGTCTTGCTTTCTGAAAGATTGGACTGCCTCGGTAGCACTGGTGAAACGATTTGCCGCCTCGCCATGAACAATAGCATTCCAGCCACGCTGCACAATACCCCAGTCGCTCTCGTAGCGATCGGCAACATAGACCATCCGGCCGCCGCCAGAGGCAATTTTGTAATCTGGCTTTTCATCGTATTTTGCAATAAAATCTTCTAGGGCTTTGATGTAAATTTCGGCAGACTGAGGAGGAACGTCCCGGCCATCCAATACGGCATGAATGCGAATTTTCTGGATGCCTTCGGCATGTGCGCGATCAATAAGCCTAAGCAAGTGATTAATATTACTATGGACACTGCCATCAGAAAGAATACCGGCAAAATGGAGTGTGCCACCATTTTGACGGACGGTTTCTAGGGCCTGACGCCAAGTAGGAGTCTTCCAGATTTCGCCGCTAGCAAAGGCCTCTTCTATTCTGGCAATTCCCTGTTTAATAATCTGGCCAGAGCCAATGACGTTGTGACCGACCTCGGAATTGCCCATTACACCAGGGAGCAAACCAACATATTCGCCTGATGCCTGCAGAGCATAAGTGGGATATTGTGAAACGGCCCTTGATAAGAATTCTGTATGAGCCTTGCGGACGGCATTGCCATTAGGATCGTTACGGATACCCACGCCGTCTAGGACGGCCAAAACTACCGGCCCAGAATAATGTAACTTGTTCATATTATTATTATAGCATAAGGGGGTTAGTTTTTTGAACATTCATCGCGTAAATTTAGACTTGCTTCTGCAATGTGCTTAGATTTTATAAGTTTCACTTTGCGTGAATGAGCATATTGTACTAGCGAGCAACACACCTAACCGTAGCACCAAGAGCTTTGCTATTTGACATGGTAGTACTAAAAAAGCTGTTAGTGACATTAACGTAATATTGAAAATTATAAGCCAAATAAATATCTTCAGTTTCGGGAATAGATGACCAGAAAACAGTATGAAAATCTTGTCCACCTTCTCTACCCTCTTGATTCCAATATCCTGTAAGTTTATTAAGGCCTAACATACTATTAGCATATGCTTCTTCTGCCGTGGTGATATTGTAGGTCGATAAAAGGTGCGCCCAAGATTTTGCTACGCTACTATCTCCATTTGCTGGAATAATCCAGTTCTTGGGGCAAATAGACTGGGTCTGCTTACTAGTGGCCGATAAACTATTCTGTAGGGCGGTAGTGGCTGCCCAATTATAATATACGGTGCCAGCATAACTTGCATTGGTAGTTACATGTACTGTTGGTGCGGTATATGTAGCGCTATCGGAAGTATTTGGAATGGTGTAGCTGGTCGCGGTAATATTTGAGTCTTGGTTGGTGATGGTTTTATTATAAATATTTAAGTTAGTGGTCATCCAGCATTCAGAATTAGGGTCATTGACATTGCCGATAGCTTTGATAACTCTATAAGTAGATGTGGTGTCACTACCATTATCCCCTTGGCCCCTAGTATCTAGAAGATTGGCAGTTTGCTTATTAGTAGAGTTCATACATATATCTGGGTTCATTTCCTGCATATAAGTAATATTGCTCATAGTTCTACTATCCCTAATATTGAAACCATTTACCAATGTATATGTGGAGCTATGCCAAGAACTAGTTAGAACTACATTATATGTACCATAGACTAGACTGCCACTATAACTACACTGTGCCCCTCTATAGCTTACTCCACTTACTTCCTGTGTGATTTCAGTACAGTTTGTTAATACTACGGTATTAGTAGATGTTTCTGCTGAGGTACTAGGAGCATTAGTGATCTTAGCAGTAATATCTCCTAAGCCTAGCTCTGATGCTGGAGTAGTGGTAAGGATAGTAATTTGTTTATCTGTTTGGTCGTTAGTGTAGAGTTCACTAGGAGAAACACTAGAAATAGTATAACTTGGCGTTTCTGCTATAGCCGTATAAGTAACCTGAGTAGAATAAGTACCAGGAGTTAATTTAGTATCGGCCATGAAGCCATAGGTAACTGGTAGATTATCTCCTGCTCCAGTAGTCTTAGAACCAGAAGAGATAAGACTGTCTGCTGAACTACTAGTTAGTTCTACTTTGGAGAAGGTAGTAGAGCTTAAGGTAGATTGAGATGGGTTATCTCCTAGGTTGGTGAGAGTATAACCCCAAGT
>JAFWMC010000008.1 GCA_017510805.1 Candidatus Saccharimonadota bacterium | reverse complement strand
GAAGTGGCAGTAGCTGCACACCAGTTGTAATAGACTTCACCCCATGTGCCGTACTGATTTGTTTTATCTGCGTAATCTCCTAACCCATGCGCCACTTCCACCATTGGCCTATCATAGATATTACTACCCCATTGTGAAGTCTGGGTAATACCATCTGGAATTTCATAACTGCCGGATGGTATATCTGTATTGGTAGAGTTTAATTGTTTTTCTGATGAAGATGCTCCAGTATTATAAAGATTTAGGTTATCCGCCATCCAGCAGTTGCCATCTTTGGCTTTAATTACTTTATAAGTACCAGTTTGGCTCCCAGCATTACCTTTACCACGGCTATCAATAAGAGTAGGAGCAGAAGCGTAAGAAGTGGTTTCCGTAGTGTTTTCACAAATATCACTATTCATGTCTTGCATATAAGTAATATTTGCTATTGTTCTGTAATCTCTAATTCTAAAACCATTCGTTAGAGTATAAGTGGCACTATGCCAAGAGCTAGTTAATGTTACGTTGTAGTAACCCATAGCTAAACCTCCAGGAAAAGTACAAGTAGCACCACGGTAATCATTACTGGTGATTTCTGAACAGTTTGTTAGATTTACTGTATCTGTACCATTAGTGATAGTGGCGGTAATATCACCTAATCCTAATTCAGATGCTGGAGTAGTGGTAAGGATAGTAATGGTTTTATCTGTTTGGTCGTTGGTGTAGAGTTCACTAGGAGATATACTAGAAATAGTATAACTTGGCGTTTCTGCTATAGCCGTATAAGTAACCTGAGTGGAATAAGTACCAGGTGTTAGTTTAGTATCGGCCATGAAGCCATAGGTAACTGGTAGGTTATCTCCTGCTCCCGTAGTCTTAGAACCAGAGGAGATAAGACTGTCTGCTGAACTACTAGTTAGTTCTACTTTGGAGAAGGTAGTAGGAGAGGAGGATAGACTATAGCCCCAAGTATTGTTAGTAAGTGTAGTGGGAGAACTTTTGGTACCAGTTGTAGCAGTAAAGTGATTTAATTCTTGTGATGTATCAGTATTATTGTAAATATCAGTAGAACCAGAAGTACTATTGAGATATAGCTGATAACCATTTGGTGTATTAGTATAAACATTAACATTGTCTGTAGCAGTAGATAAAACACCAGAAGAGGTAGGAGTGAGATTAAGACCTAGAGTACCAGCAGAGGATACACTAACAGTCCAAGCACCAGTGATACTAACGTTTACGTCTGTGGTGTCTGTGCCACAAATAGCTGAGGAAGAACTACCGGAGACTGTACCATTAGTACATTCTAGGGCAGAAGAGTTAGGGACTGGAGAAAGGATGGAGGTGGAGAGGTAAGACAACAAAAATGCACAGAGCAAAAGTGCTGCTGTGCGAGAAACAGTTAATAAATAGCTTTTATACCCCCCCCCAGACGAATTTTAGTGCTCATTAGAATATTACTCTCCTTAATATGCTTATTCCAATTTTAGCATAGACTTTTTTATTCTGCAAGCACAAAAAACAAAATTAATCTTCATCGAATTGCTCGGCAAGAGTAAATTCTTTTCCAGCGATACTGATGATACTATCAGGGTTAGCACCTTGAGTGGTAAGCTCGGCACGGATACCAAGTTTTTTCATAATGTCGCGTAGACGATTAACGGAAGCGTAGTTAGACATATCAGTGCGGCGAGCGAATTTTTCAATTTTTTCGCCATGAACTTCGTAGATGTCACCGGCTTTTTCTACTTGCCAAGCGGATTTGATTTGTTTGTCGGACAATCTGATTGTTGGTATCAAAGAGCGGGGGGTCCCATCTGTTGGGACTGAGCTTACGGTTTTGCCTTCTCGGGCACCGGGCGGCCATCCCGTCGTTACGAGTGTCTGCCCTCTCGTTCGCTCCCGTTGTAGGCTTGCGCCTTCCGCGTCCCAAGGGGCGGTCTGCGAAGATCCCGAGAATGGTAAATCCGTAAGCTCTTCCCCACTGTTGCCCGACAAACGGATATTATCGTGGCGACGAGGATCGCTGGCTGCGGACTTCAGTTCGCGCAAAAGATCGTCTAGGCCTTGGTGGGCGACGGCGGAGATGGCAAAAATTTTAGCGTTTGGATTCTTTTCCAGAATACTCTGTTCCTGCATTTTGATAATTTCAGGGTCTAGACCTTCGGTCTTAGTGAGAGCAACAATCTCTGGGCGATTTTTTAAATCGGAATATTTATCTAATTCATTTCTGATAATTTGATAAGCTGCTCCAGCGTCGTCATTATAAACATCAATTAAATGGAGTAAAACTGCGGTGCGATCCACATGACGAAGAAAGGCATGTCCAAGACCTTTGCCCTCTGCCGCCCCCTCAATCAGACCGGGGATATCGGCGATTAGCAAATCTTGACCGTCAATAGTGGCGACGCCGAGATTTGGAGTGATGGTAGTAAAAGCATAATCGGCAATTTCAGGCTTGGCATTAGTAACAACAGAGAGAAAAGTGGATTTACCGGCATTTGGCAAACCGACTAGACCCACGTCAGCCAAAAGTTTTAATTCTAATTCGGCCTCAAAAGCCTCGCCGGGCTCGCCAACTTCAGCAATCTTTGGAGTCTGGCGGGTGGAAGATTTGAAGTGGGCGTTACCAAAGCCGCCGTCGCCACCGTGGGCGATTATCGCAGTTTGCCCATCGGTGGTTAGGTCTGCCAGAAGTTGTCTGGAAGGCTCTTCATCCGCGGTCGCGTCCCTCGCGCCCGTCGTTACGGGGCTCGGGCGCTCTTGCTCGGTCGTAACCTCCGCAAGCCCGCTAGATGAAGACCTTCCAGCCAACTTCCATACCATCGTGCCGATGGGCACCTCGACAATCAGGTCTTTGCCGGAGCGGCCGGCGGCGCGCTGGCCGGCGCCGTTTTGACCGTTTTCGGCTTTTAAGATTGGGTTGTAGCGAAAATCTAGTAGTGTATTTGTGTCTTTGTCGGCCTTAAAAATGATACTGCCACCACGGCCACCATCGCCACCATCTGGGCCACCCTTGGGGATGTAAATTTCATGGCGAAAAGAAACGGCACCGTCGCCGCCCTTGCCGGCCTGTAAACTCACTTTAGCAGTATCTACAAACATATTTAAATTATACCATTAAAAATGGCCAGGAGCAAGCATACGCTCCTAGCCATGACCTTTTACGAACCGGCTCGGAAGGCTTCTGCCTCATCGTCGTTCCAAAAGATATTGGACGACCTGTCATAGACGGCATAGCCGACACCGCAAGTGCAACCGTTACCGGTCTCGCTGGTGACGCCAGCGTAGAGTCCGTAATACGGCACATCCTCCGGTACACCATCTACGGCGCTTTCGAGGCGAGCATTCCAGATGATTGGCAAGTAATGCTGGTTGCTGAGGTCATCTGTAAAAACCTCTGATACGACCGAAAGATGTCCGTACTCGGTAACGAGTACAATACCCATCTCGCCATCAGGGCGCTCTGAAGCGGCGCTCATGGCGATGGCGATAGCGTCCTCATTGTCTGCTAGCGTAAAATATAGATTCTTGAAGAATCTATTATCAGACATGCTAACATTTACGCCGAATGACGTCTCGCTGCCGTTAATGACAGGGTCCGAGAACGCCGACAGCGGCAGAAATAATACTGGCTGGTTTTTAAGGTCCAAAATTTCCATAATTTATCCCTCCTTTTTATGGAAAATAGGTTAATAAGGTACTATCTTTCTATTATACCACACTTATGCTTTTTTGTCTAGTATCTACCGTGGATGTATTGATAGGTGGACCAGACAGATTGCGGCACAGTAGCGGAGCCAACACGCCCCCAGCCAGCGATGCCGTTCATATCAGAGATAGTGATGGTACCATCGGAATTAACACTATCAACAATACCAACGTGGCCATACCAGCCAGAATTAGACTGGAAGACATCACCCGGCTGTGGCGAACGATCTATAGCGAAGGAGCCAGAGAGTGCAGCCGCCCACATATTAGCATTGCCAAGGCCGCCAGGAAGAGTATAGTTGCCGCCCATCTGGCTCCGGCGCGCCCAGGCATACCAAGTACACCAACCATAAGGCATAGGATTAGACGAAGTCCAATAGGTGTGATTAGCGTAGTATGAGGAAGTATCAGTATTGATTGCTCCATTATTAGTGTAGGCAGTGCCATTAGCAGTATTTCCCTCTGGGCGCTCGTTTTCTGGGAGCTCGCCAGATGGCAAGAGGAGAATGGTGCCCTCTGGGACAGATTCGGTAGAGCTGAGGTCGTTATAGGCAATGATTTGGTCTACTGGGGAGCCGTATTTTTCGGCAATCCCCTGCAATGTTTCGCCAGATTTAGTGGTATAAATAATGCCTGGAACGACAGGGATGCGAAGCTCGGTACCGGTAGAAACGTCAGAGGTCTTTAGGCCGTTAGACCAGCGGATTTGCGTGACGGAAACTCCGTATTTTCCGGCGATAGTATCAAGAGATTCCCCCTCGCCGACGGTATAATTGATAAAGCCGCCATGGACAAGACCCGAAGTATCAACAATGTCTGGCTTTTCTATTTTATCGGTGGTGGTCTGAGCGATATCTTTGAGGGCGGTGAGAGAGTTATAGTTGACGTTTACGGCCTCGGCGGTGGGGAGCTGCATGGCAGAGGCTAGCTCGGAAACGATATAGAACTCTGATAATTGGTCTGCAGAAACTGCGTAATTATTGCTAGCGATAGATTCCATGCTAGAATTGCTCTGTGAGGTGTCTGTAGTCTTGTTTAACGAACCAAAGTAAGCAATAGCCATAATTACCATAAAAACACCAAAATACGGCAAAAACCGCTTAAAAGTGGCTAATTTTGATGATTTTTTAGTGGATTTTCTACTCATAATGCTACACTACAGAGTTTTTGACAGTACTGGGCTGCGTTCTGATTGTGACCGGACTCTGTATTACTATAATACATCACACCATCGTCCCCTGTCAAGAAGTAAAGATAATCATTATCAGTAGGGTTGGCAACTGCTTCAAGAGAAGCTAGAGAGGGGCTAGCGATAGGCCCTGGGGGCAGACCGGCGTATTTACGAGTATTATAAGGAGAATCTATTTCTAGAATGAGAGAATTGTCAGTGTAAGTGGTGCGCGATGGATCTAGTAAATCGGCAGCATATTTGGCAGTAACGTCGGAGCCGAGCGTCATACCACTATTGATACGATTAAGGAAAACCGTGGCAACATTAGCCTCTTCACCAGCGACAGACTCCTCTGTAACAATAGAGGCGAGCGTAAGGCCTTGATTAAGACTAAGGCCCTGAGCGGCAAATTTTTGTTCAAAATTATGTTTAATGATGACAGAATTCATTTCGTCAATAGCACGCTGAAGGATAGATTCCACAGTGGTATCTTTGTAAAATTCGTAAGTTTCGGGATAGAGATAGCCCTCCAAGGAAGTATCGGCTGGCTTGTCTTTTAGGACGGGGCTAGAATAGGTCTTGCTAAAGGCGGCGGCGATTTCCGTTTCGGAATAGCCGGCCTTTTTAAGACTTTCTTGAATCTGGAAGATGTTTTGACCAGGAACAATCGTAAAATTAAAGACATTTTGATTGATTTCGCCGCGAGCAAGTTTGCCGGAAATTTCCTGGGATGACATGCCCTGATTAAAGGTGTAGCTACCAACTTGATATTGAGTAGCTTCGCCAGATAGACGGGCGTTGATTTGGAAGGCAAGGGCGGATTTGATGAGGCCAGATTCTTTGAGGACCTTGGCGATATTTTCAGGGGAGTCGCCTTGTTCTACAGAGAAAGTGATGTCTTTACATTCGGAGGAGCAGCCGACGGGGGTGAGGCTGGCGAAGTACCAAATTGCTGCGCCGCCAGAGAGGACCAAAAGCGTAAGAATAATACTAGAGATTATTGCGACAACTTTCATCTTGGCCTTGCCATTTTTAACGGCACCACTGTTGTTCTGAAAGCTTTCGAGGAAATCCTGGAGAATAATGGTGGCAGCTTCGGAGTCTACTTCGCCTTTTTTGAAGAGTTTGCCGCTGCGGCGGTAGGATTTCTTGGACTTGAGGCGAGCCTCAGCCTCAACAGAGGTGAGAGATTCGTCTTGGAAGCGAATTTTGGCAGAGGGCAGATGCTTTTTTAGCTCTACTGCAAACTTTTTGACGAACTCAGACTGGGCAGTTTCGGTGCCTTGATTGCTGCGGGGCAGACCAAGGACAAAGAAATCAGTACCGATAAGTTGGGCGATTTTGGCGATTTGCTGGAATTCGGTGCCGTCTACCGCTATGGTGTTTTGGGGGATGGCAATTCTAACGGAAGTGTCGCATTTGGCAACACCAATCCGCTTTTCGCCGACATCTAGCCCAATAATCTTCATTATTCTTCTACCTTTAGCTCTACCGTGATTTTATTGACATCGTCTGGCACAGAGCTGACCCAGAAGAAGGAACGCTCTACATTGACAGAACTAACGCCACTAATGGATTTGATAAGACTCTGGACTTCGCCAATTTTTTTGCCCTTGGCTTTTTCAATGATTTCCTGCTCGGTGACCTCTGGACCGACTTGGGTGGTGGTCTTTAATTTGGCGGAGAAATCGCCGTTATTTTCGGTGAATTTCTCAAAGTAAGGATCGCCATAAGAGTAAATTCTTTGGTCTGAAGCGATGGAATCTTTAGATTTAGCCTTGATGTATTTTTCAATGGTAGTTTTATCTACGCCATACATAGTGGCGGTGGAAGTCAGCTCTAGCTTGGGATTGACACCGTCACCGACTTCTTCGCCGGCAGCGGGGGTAGATTTAACTTCGCCAGTTTCCTCTTTATAACTAGCGTCAATAGTGACAAAATCTTGGGAGAACTTCTTTTTAAGAGCATCTTTATCCAATTTGCCGTCATTTTTTAGCTTGTCTTTGGCGGAATCAATATCGGACTGCTGGACAATAGTGATGGTTTTGTCGGTGCCGCCAGCAATGGCACCAGAATTAGCGGCGCTGTAGATGTCTGACACGCTGGAATGCCAGCCAGAGGCAGTAGCGGAGATATTGTATTTTTCGCCAGATTCGGAAGCGCTAATACGGACAGAGGCGGACTTTTTACAACCATCACTACGGACGGCTTTAGCGCCACCATCAGGGTAGTTTTCGCAAACTTCATTGGACTTACCATCCCAAGAAAGGATGGCATCACTGGTAGAAAGATAGGCAAGACCGTTATAGGTAAAGGTGGTACCAACGGGGATACTGACGGTCTTGGCGTCGTCAAGAAAAGCGGTGACAGCAAGAGTACCAGAAGCCTTTTCGCCAACATTTTTCTTGCCGGTAGCTTCAAAATTGGTTGAATTGGTGATTTTTTCTTCTTGCTTCTCGGCGTAGAGGATGGAATCGTCTAGATTTTGCTTGTTTTTGTCGGTGGTAAGGGTGATATTTTCAGAGAAATTATTGGCGGTAGTATGCATGGCGACAACAATATTGACCGCTGGGGCGAAAATTAGTGCCCAAACAAGAAAAACGATAAGGATGACACCGGCAGCGCCGCCAATAATAATACGCTTGCGATATTTGTCTAGAGAAGGGATTTTGCCTTTTTTAGTGGATTTTTCGGCCTTTTTATCGCCTTTTTTGCCCTCTTTTGCCAAATCTTCGTCAATTTCGGCGGAATTGAGCGTTTCAGGCTCTTTTTTGGCTGGTTTTGAGGCATTTTCAGGCTTTTTGGGAGCAGTTTTAGCTTTAGCAGTATCAGATGGCTCTGCGTCGTCAGGGACGCTTAAATCGTCAATAATTTCGCTTTTATCGGCCTTTTTGTCGGACAAATCGGCAGCGGTAGGGATGACTGGGCGAGATTGCAAATTTTTGGCTACAGGGATACCGGCAGACATAGCTAACTTCATTAATGATTTATCAGTGGTGACGAAAACTGCGACCTTTTCCTGCTTTTTTGCAGTTTTGGCGATTAATTTGGTATTAACGGCGCTACGCAAGATACCGAGATTCTTCGGCGGGACAAGCGCAACGACTTTCTCTTTAGCCGAGCTGAGACGATTGATGATATCGGTGATGTCATCCTCAGGCTCAATGTAAATAACATCCTTATTCATATATTACAATTTTATCACATTTCATTATGTTTGTGGTAAAATAATAATATGAGTTTGCGTGGGCTTTTTAGTAATAAGCAAAAACCTGCGTCAGTGGTGGGAAATACCTCTGGCGGGGTGATGGGTGCAATAGATCCGACGGCAGACCAAGCAACAATGGCTGGGATGGTACTAGCGACGATTGATGATGGGGTAATCGTGATAAATAATGCAAACGTGATTACTTTGATTAATCCGGCGGCAGTACAGATGATTGGCTGCGAAGCTTCAGAAAATGCCCTGGGGTTGGAGTATTTAGCCATAATGAGATTTGAAACTGGGGAGGGGATGCCGGTAGATGCGCCACAAAATAAGATTGTGGCGGCGGTGTCAGCAAAGCAGAATTTTACCACCAGGGAGTATGTATTGATAAATATGCAGGGGCAGCGAGTGCCAATTTCCATGACAGTACTGCCAACAGCTAGCGGTGATACGGTGATGGTATTTCGGAATATTACAAGCGAGTTAGAGGAAGAAGGGGCGCAGATGGAATTTGTATCTACAGCTTCCCACGAAATGCGTACGCCAGTAGCGTCAATAGAAGGGTATCTGGGGCTAGCATTAAATCCGCAAACGGCCACTATAGACGAGCGAGCACGAAAATACCTAGAGGAAGCACATGCATCTTCGCAGCATCTGGGAAGGTTATTTCAAGATTTGCTGGACGTAACCAAGCTAGACGACAAAAAAATCCGCTTACGTATGGTGCCAGTAGATATGGTAGAAGCAGTAAAGAGTATAGCCGAGGGGCAGGCGCCAGCAATGGGGGCAAAGAATCTTAAATATTCCTTTGGGTCGGGGACAGATGGTCATGACATTGACCAACAAGTATATGGGCTGGTAGATATTGACTTTTTGCGTGAAATATTGAATAATTTGCTTGAAAATGCCATAAAATACACCCCAGAAGGCGGAGCAGTTTGGGTAAATGTGCGCGGAGATGGCGATAGAGTATTGATAAATGTAACGGATACAGGAATTGGCATCTCGCCAGATGATTTAAATCATATTTTCCAGAAATTTTACCGAGTGGATAATTCAGAAACACGCGAAATCGGCGGCACGGGGCTGGGACTATATCTAGTAAAATCGCGAGTAGAAGCAATGAATGGCAAAGTATGGGCGGAAAGCGCCTTTGGGGATGGGTCTACCTTCTATATCTCCCTGCCGCGGCTAACCTTGGAAGAATATGAGCGTCAAAAACAGATACTGGCGAATACTCAGATGATGGGTCAGCAAACGGTAGCAGCTTCAAGCTCGTCGTAGCCTGGTAGAGGCTCGCCAGATAGAAAAGAGAGAGTGGCGCCGCCACCAGTGGACAGTAGCGTATAATGTAAATCTGGGTCGTCTTTCATTAGACCTTCAACAAAGGCAGTAGTGTCGCCACCGCAAATAACAGAGGTGAGATTAGCTTTTTTGCCAATAGCTTCGGCAATAATTTTGGAATTGCGGGCAAAATCTGGATCTTCTACTTTGCCAAGTGTACCGTTCCAGAGGACAGTAGCAGCATTATCGGTAATAATTTTAGCTAATTCATCGCCGGCGGAGTCGGAGATATCAGACTTGATGCCTGCGGAATCTTCCTTAAAGTCGGTAATAACGTGGATTTTATCATTGTCTGCCTGGTAGCCATCAGCGGCGATTTTGCCACCTACCCATATTTCGTCGGCAATGTCGGTGAATTTTTCAATGAGTGGCTGTTTATCTTCCACTTTGGCACCACCAATGATGACATAGAACGGATGAGTAGGGTTGCTAAGGATTTTACTAAGAGTAGTAATTTCCTTTTCTAGAAGTAGCCCGGCCACAGAAGGTAGTATTTTGGTGATGGCATCTGTGGAAGTGTGAGCACGGTGGACTACACCAAAGCCATCTTGGACGAAAACGTCAGCTTTTGTAGCCTCGGCGATTTCCTTGGCAAAATTTACATCATTCCATTTTTCTTCTGGCCAAAAACGAAGGTTTTCCAGGAGGAAAATGCTACCTTTTGGCAAATTAGCCATGGTTTTTTTAACTTCTTCGCCAGCAACGTCATAATTAAAGAAAACTTCATTATCTGGTAACAATTTTTTCAATCTCTTGGCGACAGGCAGCAGGCTGTATTTTTCTTCCCGACCATTGGGACGACCAAGATGGGAGATAATGACGATTTTGTCGGCGCCATGATCTAGCAGATATTGAATAGTGGGCAGGCTGGCGCGAATGCGAAGGTCGTCGGCGATATCGCCATCTTCCATTGGTACGTTATAGTCGGCGCGCAATAAAATTACTTTGCCAGAAACGTCTATATCTTTGATGGTTTTTTTATTAAACATTGCGGACCCTAATAGTATTAGTGCCGCCAGCGGTACTTTTAATACCGGAAACGATAACGGCGGTAAGATTATCTCTATTTTCGCGCTTTTGGAGATAGCCATTTTCCTTTAGCTCCTGAGCTAGCTCTAGGCCATAATTTTCGGAATAGGGGCGGACGAAGGCAGAATTAGCATAAGTAAGGGCTAGCTGACCAGCCACGCGAGGACTACTGGTGACGGTGATAATCGGTAAATTTGGGCGCTGAGCAGCAATGGCAGCAGCGGTGGCGCCGGTAGAAGTCTGGCAGATGATAACATCGGCATCAATTTTTTCGGCGAGATCGGTAGTGGCTTTAGAGATAGCGTCGTAGCTTTCATCGCTTTTGATTTCGTCGTTTAGAGATACCATCTTGGTATTATTTTGGGTATAGAGAATGACTTTTTTCATGGCTTTGACTGTTTCTATAGGATATTTACCATTGGCAGTTTCATCAGAAAGCATCACGGCATCAACGCCCTGAATGACGGCATTAGCCACATCGGAAACTTCGGCACGAGATGGCTCGGGACTTTCCACCATGGAACTCATCATTTGAGTTGCAACAATACACATTTTGCCGTATTTGCGACAGAGGGCAATTAGCTTGCGTTGCACTACGGGGACGACTTCGGCGCCGGCCTCTACCGCCATATCGCCACGAGCAATCATGATGCCATCAGTGGCCTTCACAATGGCCTCTAGGCTTTCATCTGTTTCAATGGCTTTTTTAGTTTCTATTTTGGCGATAATTTGGGCGGTTGAGCCATGAGAAAGAAGAATTTGACGAAGCTTTTCAACATCATCGGCACATTGGACGAAACTGAGGGCGACATAGTCAAAATCACGGCTAGCGCCAAACTCAATATCTGCCATGTCTTTTTCGGTGAGAATATCGCCGCCAAAATCAGTATCTGGAAGATTTAAGCCTTTCTTGCTCATGATGAAACCGTCATTTTCAGCGACGACTTTAATGGCGGTCTTGGAAACGATTTCTTTGACGGTGGTCCTGATTTTACCATCAAACATATATAGTGGCTCGCCAACTTTCATACGCTCGGCAAGATTATATTGAACTGGAAGGATATGGGAACCGTCGTGCTGCTCTACGGCAGAATCTAAAATTAGCTCATCGCCTTTTTTAACATCCATATGATTGTTTTTAATTTCGCCAAGACGAATTTTTGGCCCCTGTAAATCCTGTAAAATAGCAACGGAGCGACCTTTTTTGGCGGCGGCATCACGAATCCATTTAATGTGTTGATCTCTTTCGGTGTTGTTGCCGTGAGAGAAATTAAGCCGGCAGCCGTTAACACCAGCCATGATTAAATCGGTAATTTTTCCCTCGGTAAAGACTGAAGGGCCAATGGTGGCCAAGATTTTGGTACGTTTAAATAGAAATTTGCTCATACTTATATTATATCATACTGTGGTATAATAGAAGTATGAAAAGGAATTCTTATGGTAAAACGACCGACACCATCACAAAAGTGGCAATCGGGGCGCTAGTAGTAGCAATTATTGGGGTAATTGGCTATACCGCACTGCAATTTTATAATATGCCGGAATATCGCACGGAGCGCGAGATGAATGCGCTGGCAAAAGATTATTACGAGAACTATTTTTATGATAAATTTGTAAATAATTTGGGGGATAATTCCCTGTTTGACGCAATGGGGAAATTCCAGGAGAATGGCATGGAAAGAGTATATTTGCGACAGTTATTGGTCTTTGACGAAGACCGCGGCGGCAAACTGAGAGAGGTTTTTGATACAGCACATTATAAGTGTAATACGAATACTTCATATATAAAATATCATCCGAAAGAGCCATATGGGAAGACAGATTATACCTATGAAGTGAATTTGGCTTGCAAAGAGAGCTAAAGTTTGGTATAATAGCTATGTGTTCTTTTACACTCGGCCTCCCTAGCTTCGCTAGTGCGAGTAGCATAGATTCGTTTGGCCTCCCGATTTTCTTTCAGAAAATCGTGCGACCTCGTTCGTTGAAAGAATCTGAAAGCGAGCTTTCATCTTCTTTCCCCTCACTCGGCCTCATAGTATAATGGTTAGTACAACGGGTTTTCATCCCGTCAATGTGGGTTCAATTCCCGCTGAGGTCACCAATTTAGAATATGAAAATGCCCCAGCATTGAGCTGGGGTATTTTGTTTTTGCTAAAAAGTCAAGTCCTTAGATATTGCGCGTAGGTGCCGGGATTCCTGTTTCCGGCTCGTACATGTCATAGTATTTGGCGATTCTCATCGCCGTAGCCTCGTCTATGATGTCGCTACCGTGGAGATATCGCACGATGTCTGGCATGATCAGTATCGGCGCAATCGAAAAACCGCAGCCTCTCCCTACCTGTACTCTGGCAGACAAAGAGCTGTTATATTCCGAGCGTTCACAACGATCTATGGCAACAATCGCACCCAGGATTTCCACGTCTGCGTGTTTATCTAGGAATTCGACCGCCTCGTAGATTGAGGTGCCACTCGTCAATACATCGTCAACGATGAGAACTCTGTCGCCATCGCGTATCTCTGAGCCAAGCACATCGCCCTTTTCGCCGTGGTCTTTCGGGTCGCGATTGCTACTATAACGAATCACATCGCCATATAGCGTGTCTGTTGCCATTGCTACTGCGCTTGCTAGCGCAATGCCTTTATAGGCCGGGCCGAAAATCACATCAATGTGCCTTCGGCAAAATTTATGCCTGATTGCCGCGGCATAGCATTTTGCCAAGATATTCAGCTCACGCCCATTGTCGAACGCTCCTGAATGGATGAAGAACGGTGACTGACGGCCAGTTTTGAGCGTATAATCACCAAAGCTGATGGCATTTGCCTCAATCAGAAGCTCCATCAGTTCCTGTTCATACTTCTCCTTGAAAATCATTTTCCCACCTCCTGTTCTAGACTTTTCTGCAACTTAAAAAAATACTAGAGTGCCAACGACCCTCTAGTATCTATTATATCATATTTTATAAATAATTTCAATGGCGACGCCAGTAGGAATCGAACCTACATTGTATCCTTAGAGGGGATATGTCCTATCCGTTGAACGATGGCGTCAAGCGAAGATAGTATTATTATAACATATTTATTCTGGTTTTTTAAGTTTGTAATAAATTGATGGCGCGAATTTTACGGCAGCGAAGAGCTTTTGGGTGGGTTTCTCAAGTTTCATCAGGAAGCTGGGAGTAAAGATTTTTTTGAGGGTGGTGCTACGGAAGTTGGAAACAGAGAGAACTTCTTCAATTTCAAAGCCGGCATTTTCAAAAACTTCCTCAATGTAGGCGGGGTGATAATTATAAAAACCATCTTTATTAAGCCCCTTTAAATTAGATGGCTTTTTGTCAAAAGGATTAACGTCAGAGCCTCTAAACCAGTAGCGGAACATCTTGGGCAAAGTGCGCTTATTGGCCACTTCTATAACGGCAATGCCGCCAGGCTTTAGAATACGATATAATTCGGCGATAACTTTAGGCATATTATTAAAATGATGTGTGGCGCGAATCATCATAAGCGCATCAAAAGTATTATCTTTGAACGGAATATTATAAATATCGCCAGCTTTAGTGCTGATTTTGTCGCCAAATTCCTCCTTGGCTTGTTTCAATTCGGTCTTGGAGTAATCAAAAATCGTGGCAGACTTGGCGCGGCCAAGATATTCCTTAGCAAGGCGACCATAGCCACCAGCAATGTCAACAAATTTGTCCATTTTTTCGGGCAGTAGACGACGAATGGCAAGGCGATCGGCCTGGTCTTCATATTCCCTATCGGCATCTTCCCAGAAGATTTTTTTGTAATCGTAACCGTTGTAGTCGGAGACGACTTTTTCTGGCTGGGGAGATTTGGCTTTGGTGTTTTTAGCGGATTTGGTAGATTTATTGGTTTTGACCGATGCGGCGGTTTTGACCGGTGCGGACTTGGTGGATTTTTTCTCTGTCATATTAGTATCTATTATAACATACTGCGCATGATTTTCGGAGCTTAAACTGACAAAGAAAAAGGGACCCGCTTTAGTATTGCTACTGGGCGCTGTCCTAAAAACTCAAAGTTTTTCTGGGTTACCCGTCTTATTTTCCTCTCCCAGGGGAGGTCGCGGGGCCGAGGATCCTCTTGATGTTATCTCATACCCGTTGACTGAAACAATATCCTATTGCCAATCTAGTTATATTTTATCATACTCTGCCCTTAATTACAAGTATATTACCTTGCCTATCAATGAATATAAGCTTTTTAGCGTCTTTTCGTTTTTCCAGTTCTTTCTTGATATAGCCTATTATTTGCTGTGGTCTAAATCTGGTTTTTCCAGTCGCTATTATAACATTTGCCGATTGTTTCTTTGCGCGACCAAGTGCGTGGTGAATGGTGTCTTTTTTGTTGCCATCTATTCGCTTTATTTCCCAGATTTGGTTTAGCAAGGTGGGGAGTGCAGCGCAAGCGAGAGCAGAATGAG
>JAFWMC010000061.1 GCA_017510805.1 Candidatus Saccharimonadota bacterium | reverse complement strand
TTGCCTACTAATGGCGATTCTGGCGTAAACAAATCTTGGGCTAGATTATTTAGCAATATCCCTAACGTTGGTTACAATTACACCGCAGGTTCACAATTCGTTAATGATACGAACATCTTAGGCTTTACTAAGTACTACGGCAACTGGAATTGGGTCCGCGCGTCCGAGAGCAATCAGGGCAGCGACGGCTACTTCTGGTCTGGTACGCCTTCCGCTGAGGCTAATGCGTACCACCTGACCTACAGTTCTGAAGGCGTCTACCCGCAGGATAGCGACAATAAGGGCCTCGGCTTCAGTATTCGGTGCGTTGCTAGGTAGCGCAAAACTGCCCTCGGTGTGATATAATAGTTATTATATGAGCGAAATGACTTTTGATGGGCAGAGAGAAGGAGAGAAAGTAGAATTCATATTTCGGCGGCACATTGCGACGGCACGGAAAGGATTTTGGTGGTGTGTATTATGTATTGGGCTAGGAATTGTGCCGATGGTGGCATGGCCGGGGCAGACGGAGATGTTTTGGGTGTTTTTGGGGGCGGTAGTAGTAGGAGTACTGGGCATGCTGTATGCTTATATTCTATGGTATTTTTCAATTTATATCGTAACAAACGAGCGGCTAAGGCAGATCAGCCAGAAAGGGCTGTTTAAAAAGACAGTGATAGATCTAGGGCTAGATAGAGTCCAGAGTATTTCATATGAAAGAGCAGGGATAAAATCGGGTCTTTTTAACTATGGGACGATTTTAGTCCAGACGGCAGTGGGGGATTTGACGATTAGTAAGGTGCCACATCCAGAGGAAATATATAATAAACTGCAAAATTTAGTAGGAAAGGCAGGTAAAAATGAAGAAGATTAATATTAAAAAGAAAGATGCTACTAAAAAGACCGAGCGCGAGAAGGTGGAGGAGCGGCGCGAGGAAGTGCTGGCGCGGGGGCGAAAATTTAAGTATCCGTTGCAATATGCAAAACATCGCTTGGTGGTGGTGACGATTATCGTGGCAGTGGTGGCGCTTTTGGTGATGACGGGAATGGGGTGGTTTGCGCTATATAAGGCGCAAGATACGGGAGATGTATTATATAGGATAACACAGATTTTGCCGGTGCCGGTGGCAGATGTGGATGGTGAAAAGGCGAGATATTCAGACTATTTGATGATTTATAAGAGTACGATTACGCCAGTAGAGCAACAGCAGGGGAGCCTGGGAGATACACAGGATGCTGATACGATGCGAGCACACTACAAGAGATTGGCACTGGACGATGCGGAAGATTATACTTATGCGATAAAATTGGCAAGGGGATTAAATATTGAGGTAACAAACGAAGAGGTGAATGAATCTTATGAAGAGCATCGCAAGATTGGCGGGACAGAGCGGAGTGAGGAAGGTTTTAAGAAAATTTTGGAAGATAACTTTGGACTGTCTGAAACAGAATATAAAAGGATGCTGTATTTATCTATCATAAAAAATAAAGTATCTGAAAAGATTGATGAAAATGCGACAAAAATAGCAAATGAGGTAGCACAGAAGATTCGCGAAAAGGAAGGAAATTTACAGGCAGTGGCGGAAGAGATGGGAGATAAAGTGCGCTATGAAGAAACAGGGGGACTAGTAGACAAGATGAACGTAGATGGCGGGCGAGCAGCGGAAGCAATGAAATTATCACCAGGGCAAGTGAGCGAGAGGCTAATATCTACAAATGGAGATGGGTATTATTTTGTAAAACTAATAGAAAAAACAGACACAACAGTAAATTATATATCAGTAAAGATTCCTTGGACGGAATTTGCGAAGCGGATGAAGGAATTAAGGGCGGAAGATAAAATTAAGGAGTATATTGAATTGCAAAGAGAGGAGCTAGCGCAGTAAATGAGTAGTATGGTGCGGAAGGCAATATTATTAGCGGTGGGGATATGTGCGATGGGGACGGCAGCTGGGCTGGGGGTGGCTTTTGCGACTAGCAGTAATGAGGTAGTGGCTGGACTTACAGCGGAAAAAATAGAGATACCTGTGCCAGGGAAGGTGTTGATGTGGCCAGAGGTGACAGAGAAGGTGGCAAGCGAAAAGAAAGATGATGAAAATGTTTTGACGGTAAAATACAAGACAGAAGTGTGGGGAAATGTGGTGGCAGATTTTAGTGATTTTCGGGCGAAAGTGGCAGAAACTTTAGCGGATGCAAGGGGCTGGGTGCGAGCAGGAATTAAATTTGTAGAAGTGAGTAGCGGGGAAGATGTGGACGTAATATTGTCTGACCCAGCACATCTAGAGGCGCTAAATGGCTGCTCTGGGGAATTATCTTGTACGACTTGGAATAATCAAGTGATTATTAATGATGTGCGATGGCGAGAAGGTACGGAGGCGACACGAACGGTAGGGATGGGGCAGAGAGATTATCAACATATGGTAGTAAATCATGAAATGGGGCATTGGCTAGGGCATTATAGCCATGTGGAATCTTGTCCGAATGGAGGGGTGGCACCGCTGATGTTACAGCAGTCTACGGGGATGCGAGGATGTGACACTTTTAATGCTTGGCCACTAGAATGGGAACTTTGGGCTAATAAAAAATAAGGAGACAATATGGAAAGAAAAAAATCTAATAATAAAGTAATTAAGATAATAGCTGGGGTGGCAGTGGCGGTGGCTTTGCTAGCTGGGACAGCAGTGGTAGCCTTTAAACTAGGGGAACAGCATGAGAAAAAGATGATTGCAGACAAAGTGGCGGCTCTGGCGGGACATATTCAAGAGAAAGTGGATGTGATTGCGAAATTTGCGGATGTGACGAAAATTTGGGATGCTAATACAGACACAATAGATAAAGATGGAATTAAAAATTACATAGAGAAACTAAAAGGAGTAATAAACGAAACGAATAATGGGCAGATTAAAGAGAAATTAACGCAATATTTAGAGAAGTGGCAAGCGTTAGATAATATTTACGAAGGAAAAGATAATGAGCAAATTATGAAGGCATTTGATGATATTAAGGCGTCGGCGACAGAGACTGCACAACAGATAAAAGATATTTTGGATGGGAACATTAAAAAGACTGTGAAGGAACTAGATGAAATAAAATTTTAAAATTGATAAATGTGTGTTAAAATAAAAAAATAAGCATTATAAAGGAGGTTTATTATATGTGCACTGGGGTAAGATTTAGTGATGATAAGGGAAATATGTATTTTGGTAGGAATTTGGATTGGTCTACTGGATATGGGCAGTATGTGGTGGTGACGCCAAAGGGATATAGATATAATTCGGCATTTTTGGGTGAGCAAGAGATGAAATATGCGGTGATTGGGATGGCTTTAGTAGAAGAAAATGTGCCGCTTTATTTTGACTGTATGAATGATGCTGGGTTGGGTATTGCGGGGTTGAATTTCCCAGGTTATGCGCAATATGAGACAGGTGCAGTAGATGGCAAGACGAATATTTCTGCATATGAATTTCCACTATGGGTGGCAATGAATTTCAAGACGGTAGATGAAGTAGAAGAAGCTTTGAAAAATACAGCAATTGTAGACAAGCCAATCAACGATCAATTCCCAACTTCATTACTGCACTGGATTATCGGCGATAGCAAGCGGAGTATTGTAGTAGAATATATGGCAGATGGGATGCATATTTATGATAATGACGTAGATGTACTAACAAATCAGCCAACATATGCTTGGCACAAAGAGAATTTGCGCAACTATATGAATCTAGCCAGCCCGATGCCAGAGAAGGTAGTGTGGCGGAATGCCGAGATTAAACCATTTGGTTCTGGCTCTTTGATGAGAGGGATTCCGGGCGATTATTATTCACCGTCGCGCTTTGTGAGGATTGCGTATTTAAATACACATTATCCTGTAAAATCTGGTGAAGATGAGAATGTGAGCCGGCTGTTCCATACTTTGACAGGAGTGGCAATGATTGATGGTGCGGCAGCAATGGGGAATGGTGATTTTGAAAAGACGGTTTATACAAGTGGTTTTTCAACGGCAACTAATACATATTATTATAGTACTTATGAAGATCCAGCAATTAAGTCTGTGGCGATGAAAGATTATGATCTTGATGGTAGCGAGCTAATAGAGATTAAATAATAATGTAAAAAAGCCTAGCACCAAATACCTATTTTACTGACGCCTGCGTTTTTGGAAAAGTCTTAAAAGACAGCTCTGCCTCGTCTCGGAAAAGAAAGTAAACTTTCTTTTCGCTCATCTCCTTGAGCTGTAAAGGTATAAAACTTTGATTTTTCTAAAAGCCTCCGGGAAACTGTATGCAAAGTAGGCATTTGGTACTAGCCTTTTTTATGATATAATCTTATTATGGCAAATATGGACAAGAAGATGAGCACGAATTTGCGCAGAATGGTGTGGTATGCGGTGGTTTTTGTGGTGTTGGTGGCAGCGACATTTTTCTTTGTATTTAAAGATCAAGATTTGGGTGAGGTGGCACATGCGGTATTTACGGCCGATATTTTATTTATATTTTTAGGGGTAGCACTGATGATAGGATATTTTATGGTACAGGCCTGGAATATAATGACGCTACTAAATTCTTTTGGGGAAAAAGTGTCTTTTGGGAAGGCCTTGAAATTTTCATTGATAGAATTTTTCTTTTGTTCGGTAACACCGGGGGCGAGTGGTGGCCAGCCGTTAGAAATATACTACATGACTAAAGAGAAGATAAAGGGGGCGAATGCTACGGTGGCGATTTTGATTCAAACTTGTGGAATGCAGTTAGCAATAATGCTACTTGGGACGATATGTTTATGGTTATCTCCAGCATTAATCTCAGATAACGTACTATTCTTGTTTGTGCTAGGATTTATTATAAACGGAGTGGCGCTTTTAGTGCTTTTGGCGTGCCTATTTTCACAAACGTTGGCGAGGGGGGTAGTAAATTGGTTTTTTGACACCTTAAAAGGCTTTGGTATTAAAAAGGCGGAAGTATGGAAAGAGGGAATAGGGAAAAGTCTTGAACAATACGGGCAGAGTGCAGAATACATTAAGACACACAAAAAAGAATTTTGGATAGCGATGGGGAAGGTACTTTTGCAACAATCATTGTTTTATCTGGTGCCGTTTTGCGTGTATAAGGCAATGGGGCTTTCTGGAGCGACGATTTGGGAGCTATTTGCGATACAGTCAGTATTATTCGTGGCAACATCGGGGTTGCCAATACCGGGGGCAGTGGGAGTGAGCGAGACGGTATTTTTGGCCCTATATGCGGTGGCATTTGGGGATGAACTGGTAAGTTCGGCGATGCTGTTAAATCGAGGGATTACATTCTATCTATTTGTGATAGTGGGACTGATGGTGGTATTTATCAATATTATTAGATTGAAAAAAGCAAAAGAAAAGTAATGGGGATAATTGAATATCGGAGAGATGAAGAGGGGGATTTGGTGCGACACGTAATAAGGTATGTGAAGGATTTTTTTGAGGGGGATGCAAGTGGACACGATTATTATCATAGCCTAAGAGTATATAAGATGGCGATGAAATAAGGGAGGGCGATATATTTACCAGAGCAAGTACCAAGGGAGAATATGACACCGGAGGAATATCGAAATACTACAGAGAGCTGCTCGATTAATCATTTTTACGAGAAATTGCTACTACTGAAGGATTTGATGAATACGGAGTCGGCACGAAAGATTGCGGAGTATCGGCATGCGTATATGGTGCAATA
>JAFWMC010000060.1 GCA_017510805.1 Candidatus Saccharimonadota bacterium | reverse complement strand
GTCTCCGGCATTCCATTTGTGCGGATAGATATGGAAGTAGTATTACTATAGATATTGTAATAAAACGAGTAGACAATAAAATCTCTGAATGGATTAGAAATGCAGACCTTATTGATTTTGACAATAAGCTAAACATTGAGCATAATAAGAATAAGTTAGTTAAGTATATTCAAGGAGAATAGCATGAGCCCAAAACGTACTATTACCACAAGAGATCTTACTACTAAAAATACCTCATCGGAAGTTGATGCTATTTTTCAAAAGGCCATAAAAGGCGCTTACCACGACCAGCAAACCCTCCTTAAAAAAGCCAAAAAGCTTCAAAACAACAAATAATCCTCATCCCATATTCCAAAATCATCTAATCTGTGCTACAATAAGGTAAGTTATGCATTTCAAGACAATTTTCAGATCACTCAAAAACAAAGACATGCTCCGGCGCGTCCTCTGCGTACTTGGTTTAATTGTAGTCTATAGGTTTCTAGCCCATATTCCTGTCCCTCTGGGGGAGCCAGCCACGTTCCAAGAGGCCATTCAAAATCTTATCTCTCGTTCTGATTTTGGCGGTTTTCTTAATCTTGTTTCTGGTGGTGGCTTGACTAGCTTTTCTATTATCCTTGTCGGTCTTTCCCCTTATATTACCGCCTCCATCGTTGTCCAGCTTCTCACCAAGGCTATTCCGCGCCTAGAGGAACTATCTGAAGATGGTGAATCTGGTCGTCGCAAGATTAATCAATGGACTCGGATAATTTCCGTTCCTCTAGCTATCGTCCAGTCTATCGCTTATATTTATATCCTTTATCAGTCTACCCTCGCTACTAATACCTCCATTGCCTTCACTCCTAGCACCATGGAATGGGTCATCTCCGTTACTGCAATGACGGCCGGCTCCGTCCTCCTCATGTGGCTCGGGGAGCTCATCACCGAGCAGGGAATTGGTAATGGCATCTCTACCGTTATCTTTGCCTCTATTATTTCCCAGCTGCCTACTACCATGGCCACTCTGGGCGCTTCTCTCTTTGATACCTCCGCTGGCAGCCTCTCACTCTTTGGCTGGTTTAATCTCCCAGTAAATCCTCAGATTTTCTGGATTGTACTCGGTTTTGCGGTAGCAATTCTAATTGTCCTCTATCTTCTAGTCAAATTAAATGAAGCCCAACGTATTATTACTATTAATTATGCTAAACGTGTCCATGGCAACAGTGCCTATGGCGGCATCAAATCAATTTTGCCCATCAAGCTAATCGCCGCCGGCGTGGTACCAGTTATCTTTGCTACAGCCTTCCTTTCTCTCCCAGCCCTCTTTGGTCAGTTACTCGTTACTATTGATAGCGAAAACACCTTTGGGACTCAGCTAATGCAGCTCTTTACTGCGCCTAATGCCTCCAATTTTGCCACTCAATATCCAGACGGTATTACCGCTCAGTGGTTCCTTTATCCCGCCCTATACTTCCTCTTAGTATTCCTCTTTACCTATTTCTATACATCCATTATCTTTAACACTAAAGAAATTGCCGATAATTTGCAAAAGCAAGGTGGCTTCATTGAGGGTGTTCGCCCCGGCATTACTACCGCTAAATACCTAGATAAGACAGTCAATCGTCTCAATCTTTTCGGCGCACTCAGTCTCGGCCTTATCGCCATGCTACCGTTCGCCACAGATTACATCTTCATTTTGATTACCGGAGCACCGATAGGATTATCTCTATCTGGTACAGGTTTACTGATCGTAGTGACGGTGGCACTCGAAAACCTCCGCCAGCTAGATTCCCGGGCGTTAATGGTAACATATGACGATTATAAATAAAAATGAGCTTACAAGTTAGTCCTCTCAAAAAGCATTGGCCCAAAATCATCTGGGGGGTTCTAGGATTAATTCTGGTTGCCTGCTTGCTTAGAGTTGTTATCTGGGAACATAATTATTATGCCGAGAAGGAAGGCAGTGAACGTGCCGCCGCCGTTAATGATGTTGTCAATGTTTCTGATGTAGATGAAACCGACATCACAGACGACGATAAAAAAGAATATGTCGTTGCTGCTGATAAACCTCGCTATCTTAGCATTGAAAAACTAAACGTCAATAACTCTCGTGTACTACCCATTGGCCTCACCAGTACTGGTCAGTTGGATACTCCAAATAATATCTTTGACGTCGGCTGGTATACTAGATCGGCTACGCCAGGAAAAGGTGGCGTATCTGTCATAGACGGACACAATGGCGGTCCTACCAAAGTTGGAGTTTTCAAGTATTTGCCAAGTCTTGTCAAGGGTGATAAAATTATCATTGAGATGGGTGATGGCACCAAATATACCTACGAAGTATATGATAATACGACTGTTCCTCTAGACGAAGCCGATTCTCAGATGTATAAGATGGAACAGACCCCAGTCGCCGGCAAAGAATCCATCTCTCTCATTACTTGTACTGGCGAATGGTCTCAGGTTCAGCAAACCTATCTTTCCCGCCAATTTTTACGTGCTATTAGAGTATAAAAAGGAGAAAAAATGTTAGAAGTAAAAAACATATCAAAACTCTACCAAACCGACGAGGTAGAATTAAAGGCGCTAGACAAAGTTTCTGTCAATCTGCGTCAAAACGAATTTGTTTCCATTCTCGGACCTAGCGGCTCTGGTAAAACTACACTATTAAACATTATCGGCGGTTTAGATCATTACACTAGCGGCGATCTAATCATTGAAGGCATCAGCACTAAAGATTATACCGCCAAAGATTGGGATTCTTACCGTAACCATAGAGTAGGATTTGTCTTCCAAAGCTATAATCTTATCGGCCATCAATCAATATTACAGAATGTGGAACTGGCTCTCACTCTGTCTGGCGTGTCTGGTGCCGAGAAAAAGCGCCGCGCTGAGGAAGCACTAAAAGAAGTTGGTCTTGGCTCCCACATGAACAAGCGCCCTAGCCAGCTTTCTGGCGGCCAAATGCAACGCGTAGCTATCGCTCGCGCCCTTGTTAACAATCCCGACATTATCCTCGCCGACGAGCCTACTGGTGCTCTAGATTCCAAGACTTCTGTCCAAATTATGGAAATCTTAAAGAAAGTTTCTAAAGATCGCTTAGTGGTGATGGTCACACATAACCCAGAGCTAGCCAAGGAGTACTCTAGCCGCATTATCACCGTCAAAGATGGCCAGATTATTGGTGATACTAATCCTTACAAAAATACCGCTGAGCAAAATGAGACCAAACGTCCCAAGCATACTTCACTTAGTCTTCCTACAGCACTTTCCCTCAGCTTTAATAATCTCCTCACTAAAGGTGGTCGCACCTTCCTTACCGCCTTTGCTGGCAGTATTGGTATTATTGGTATTGCACTAATTCTTGCTTTTGCTAATGGCGTTAATGATTACGCTGGTAACATGGTTGGTGGTGGCTCAATTCCGTCAGACATTACCGTCAATGCTAAGTATAATGATTACGTTAGTATTTCGTATAGTTCCTCCAATAAAAATGACAAAACAGTAGCTACCGATGATTCTATTCTCGTTACAGACGATATGTCTTCGGCAACTTACGTCACTCAGCAGGATTCCGTCAAGACCAATGATACTGCTGCCCTCAAGGCTTATATTGAGCAAAATAAATCTAAGATTACCGATGCCGTCAACACTATCAAATATGATTATGGTGTCCAGCTAAATATTTATGATAAAGACGCAGATGGCAACATTATCAAGGTTAATCCTGTCCAACGGACTAATATTGTAGACACTAGTAGCGACATTTTATCTGCACTTGGCAGCGTTAGTGATAACACGGTTGATGTTGAGACCATCACAAAGACTTCTTTCTCCGAGATTATCTCAGATAAGCCCTACGAAATTCTCAACGGTGAATTACCAGATAGCTCCAACGAATTACTGCTTGTTGTAAACCAAGAAAAAGAATTGCCGCTTACTACTATGTATTCACTCAATCTCATTGACCGTACAAAACTAAACGAAATTATCACACAACTAAATAGTGGTATTAAACCCACCTTTAATGATATGCAATTTAATTATGCAGATATTGTTGGCAAAACGTATCGTGTGACTTTGCCTAGTAACAATAGTAACCTCACTGATGAGGAATACTCCTCCGCTAAAGAATTAAAAGTTGTTGGTGTTGCCAAAGTTAAAAACGAAGCAGATACTAGCGGATATATGGGCTATACTCATGCTCTAGTTGAGGAAATTGTCCCCGAAAGTCAAAAAGTTGCCCCAAAGGCAATTAGCTTTTACGCCAAGACCAATCAAGACAAAGACACAATTAAATCCTTCCTAGATACCTATAATGATGGGGCTTCGGCTGAGCAAAAAGTGCATTACGTTGATCAATCAGAAGAATTTACCAAAGCACTCAAAAATATCGTCAATATTATCTCAGTCGTTTTGATTGGCTTTGTCGCTATTTCACTCGTAGTTTCCAGTATTATGATCGGCATCATTACCTACATTTCTGTCCTTGAACGCACTAAAGAAATCGGCATTTTGCGCGCTATTGGAGCCAGCAAGAGAGACGTTGTCCGCGTTTTCCGCGCCGAAACTATCATAGAGGGGCTTGTCGCTGGTCTACTTGGTATCAGTATTTCTGCTCTTATCTGTATGCTAGTCAACATTATAGTGTCAAATGTCGCCCACATTGAAAATATTGCCAACCTTTCTATTATCTCATGTATCGCCCTTGTAGTAGTTAGCGTGGCTCTCACCGTTTTAGCTGGCGCTATTCCTGCCAGCAAAGCTAGCAAAAAAGACCCAGTGGAGTCTCTCCGCACAGAGTAAAGCACAAGGGTCTTGACGCTTAAGTGTTGCCGTTCTATAATAAAAGTATACTTAAAAAAAGGATAAAATAATGGCAAAAAGCGATAAAAAAAGTTTAAGCAGAAAATATCTAAAGGTACTAGGTGTTGTCATGCTCATATTTGGCGTACTTGGTGCTATCGTAAGTATCCTAGCAATGTTTGCAATAAATAGCGTTGATCTTTCCCAGATGTTTAACGCAAGTCAGCTAGAGTCTTTCAGAAACGCAAATATCAGCGACGATTTAATCCGCATCATGGTAGGTGTAACTGCAATCATTGCCTCACTTCTTAGCGTGCTAGAAGGGTGGCTACTTATGCGCGCCTCAAATGACCCAAAAAAGTCCACCTTCTTATTGGTTCTGCTAGTTCTATCTGTTATTTCTGGCATTTACAACATTGCCGTCGGTGGCATCCAAAATATCGGCGCCAACATTAGTGGTATTCTCAGCCTTACCCTCAACGTTCTCGCCGTCATGGCCGTAATGAGCGCTCGTAAAGAGGCTGAATAGCCTTATTAAAAAATACAATAGAATATCGGCTTATTCTATTGTATTTTTTTAATTTTTTTGATATAATTAAATAGTAATTTATGGCTAGTCAAAAGGA
Source organism: Candidatus Saccharimonadota bacterium (assembly GCA_017510805.1). Lineage (GTDB taxonomy): Bacteria > Patescibacteriota > Saccharimonadia > Saccharimonadales > Saccharimonadaceae > Nanosyncoccus. The sequence goes on along the minus strand of JAFWMC010000060.1, from coordinate 18,323 downwards.
AGTTATCAAACTTACAGGTAAGGTTGTTGAAGCCTTGCCCAATACTCAATTTCGGGTAGAGCTGGAGAATGGTCATATTATTATTGCCCATATGAGCGGAAAAATGCGTAAGAACTACATCCGTCTCGTCCCGGGCGACCAAGTGGAGGTAGAGCTTACCCCTTACGATCTAACAAAGGGTAGAATCAGCTTCCGCTTAATGAATAATAATAACGCACCTGCTGGGCGAAAGTAGCCAGCATTTTACTGATTACTGGTAGGTAAAATCTAGTTACAAAGTACCTCAAAAGGCGCATAATAAGGAAAGGATTTTGACACTATGAAAGTACGTGCTAGTGTTAAAAAAATCTCCCCTGATGACATTCTTGTCCGCAGAAAAGGCGTTCTACGTGTCATCAACAAGAAAAAACCTAAGAATAAGCAAAGGCAGGGTTAAGTATGGCAAGAATTGCAAGTGTTGTAATACCAGCCGACAAACAAGTGTGGATTGCCCTCACTTACGTTTATGGCATCGGTAGAACGACCGCGAGAGCCATCCTTGCGGAGGCTAAAATTGAGCCTACCACTCGGGTGAAAGATCTCACCGAGGCTGAGGAACAGAAAATCAACGACATTATTTCCAGTAAATATACCGTTGAAGGTGATCTCCGTCGCCTCGTTACCAATAATATTAAGCGCATTAAGGATATCAATTCCTACAAAGGTATCCGCCACAAGGCTAAATTACCAGTCAACGGCCAGCGTACTCGTACGAACGCACGCACTCGTAAGGGTAAGGCGATCGCGGTCGGTGGAGCGCAACCAAAAGCAGCAAGCAAGACTTAAGGAGATAGATAAATGGCAGAAGAAGAAGTTAAAACCGCTCCTGAGGCTCCAGCCGAGGCTAATGCCGCAGCTACCGAAGCCCCAGCCGAAGCAAAAACCACAAAGCGTGGCAAAAAAGGCAAAAGAATTGTTACTTCTGGCGAAGTACACATCCAAGCCACCTTTAATAATACCATTGTCAGCATCACCGACAAACAGGGTCAAGTGCTTTCTGCATCATCTGCAGGTGCCAACGGTTTTCGTGGTGGTAAAAAGGGGACTGCTTATGCAGCTCAAATTGCCGCCGAAAAAGCCGCTGAGATTGCCAAAAAAGATCATGGCCTAAACAGCGTAGATGTCTACGTTAAAGGTATTGGTCTTGGCCGCGACAGTGCTATTCGCGCAGTTTCCGGTCTAGGCATTAAAATCGACAGCATTACAGATGTCACCCCGATTGCCCATGGTGGCGTCAGACCTAAGGGAGAAAGGAAACCATAATGGCACGAGATAGATCCCCAATCGGAAAACAGAGTCGCCGAGAGAGTTATGCTCTCGCACCAAAGGCTCATAAAGTAATGGCAAAGAAGCAGGGTATCCCTGGTGAACATGCAGATATGCGTCGCCGTGGTGGTAGCCTCTACCTTACCCAGCTTCGCGAAAAGCAAAAAGTACGTCGCACCTACGGCCTCCTTGAAAAGCAATTCGCTAAATTAATGAAAGAGGCTAGCCGTGCCGAAGGTCTAGCAGGTGAAAATTTGCTACAATTCCTAGAGCGCCGCGCTGACAACGCAGTATACCGTGCAGGCTTTGCATTGACTCGTCGTCAGGCTCGCCAACTAGTTTCACATGGCCACTTTACCCTAAATGGTCGCAGAGTAGACATTCCATCTATTCGTTTGAAGCCAGGCGATGTTCTAGAAGTACGTCCAAAATCTCAAAAGTCTGAATATTTCAAAGGTCTAGCCGACATCGTTGCAGCATCATCTCAGAATCCACTCAGCTGGCTCAAAAGCGATGCTAAAAAAATGAAAATTGAAATTACCGGACTGCCAAAGCGTGAAGAAGCAGAGGCGGGCATTAACGAACAATTAATCGTTGAGTACTACTCACGCTAAGCTAAGGAGGAATAAATGACAACAAAAGTAATTCACGAAGCAAACCTCGCCGAAGTTAACCAAATCGGAGAAAATAGCACAGAGTTTGTAATTAAGCCACTTTACTATGGCTATGGCAATACTCTTGGTAATTCCATCCGCCGCGTGCTTCTTTCAAGCATTAAAGGCGCTGCAATTACCAGCTTCTCAATTGAAGGTTCTACTCACGAATTTACTGCTATTCCAGGAATTCGTGAAGATGTCGTAGACATTATGCTTAACCTTAAAAATGTTAAGCTCAAATGTCATACAGACGCACCAGTTGAGTTGACTTTAGAAATCAAAGGTAAAGACCAAAGCGAAAAAGATGGTGACAAGCGCGTAGTCGCTGGCGATATCAATCTTCCAGCCGAAGTAGAAATTGCCAACCCAAATCAAACCATCTGCCACATTGACGATCAAAACTACACCTTAAAGATGCATATGATCGTTGAAACTGGCCGCGGCTACCTTACTATTGAACAAAGCAGCGAAGATCGTGTCCATTCAGATATGATTGCGCTAGATGCAGTATTTTCACCAGTCCTCCGCGTTCGTTATAATGTTGAAAATACTCGTGTTGGCCAAGATACTAATCTTCAGCAACTAACTATCACTGTTGATACTGATGGTACCATTACCCCAGAGGAAGCTTTTAAAGAAGCAAATGCCATCCTTGTCAATCAATACACTGCTCTAGCTGGTGGCACTACCGTCGAAAGCGCTCCAGCTCCAGGCAGCACCGAGGAGGAAGAAGATGCCGGTCTAATGCTCCCAATTGAAGAGCTCGGTCTTTCTGCTCGCACCGCCAATGCGCTCATCAATAACGAAATCAAAACCATTCGCGACTTAGTCATGCTATCTGATAGTGACTTAAAGGAGCTGAAAGGTTTTGGTACTAAAGCGCTTGACGAAGTTAAAGAAAAGTTAACGGAGTTAAACATTTAATATGCACCGCCACGGATACAAAGGTCGTAAATTCGGCCGTGAAACCGATCAGAGATTGGCTTTGCGTCGCAGTCTAATGTGCTCTCTGATTAGGGAACAATCTATTACAACTACGCTAGCTCGTGCAAAAGAAATGCGCCGCTACACCGAGAAGTTAATTACTATTGCGAAAAAAGGTGGCCTAGCCAACCGTCGTTTGCTCATCTCTCGCCTAAACAGTGTAGATTGCGCAAATCTTCTCATGGATGTAATTGCCCCTCAAATTACCCGCGACTCCGGCTATCTTCGCATTGAGCGCGCCGGTTATCGCAAGGGCGATAATGCCGAGCTTGGCACCATCTCATTCGTAGATGACATTAACATGGAAGTAAAAAAGGAGGATAAATAATGAAAACTTATTCCCAGAAATCTTCCGAAATCAAGCGCGAATGGTATATCATTGACGCTTCTACGCTCCCACTAGGCAAATTGGCAGTAGTAATTGCCGACAAGCTAATGGGCAAGTCCAAAGTTACCTATACGCCACACACAGATAATGGTGACTATGTTGTCGTCATTAATGCCAAAGATATTAAAGTCACCGGTAACAAAATGACCGACAAATTATATCATCATCACAGTGGTTTCCCAGGTGGTCTCAAGACCCTCAAGTTAGAGGAAGTTATTGAGAAGAATCCATCACGCGCCATTAAACAAGCAGTTAAGGGTATGCTTCCAAAGAATAAGCTTGCCGCAGATCGCCTAGCAAGACTACGCATTTTTGACGGCGCCGAGCATACACATACTGCCCAAAGCCCAAAGGAGATTAAATAATTATGCCAGAAGCTAAATACACCTATGGGCTCGGCCGCCGCAAAAGCGCCACTGCCCGTGCCCGCCTTTACAAAGGCAAAGGCAATATCACTATCAACAATAAACCAGCTCTAGAGTATTTCTGTGGCGACAAGTCTAAACTTGCCGAAATCACTGACCCCCTAGCGCTTGTCCAAAAACAAGCTGATTACGACATCACCATCAAAGTATCTGGTGGTGGCTTGGCTGGCCAAGTTGATGCCATTAAACTTGCCATTTCTAAGGCTATCACCACTGAAGCAGCCGACCTTCGCCCAGTACTGAAGAAAGCCGGCTTCATCAAGCGCGATCCACGCGAAAAAGAGCGCAAGAAATACGGTCTACGCTCCGCCAGAAAGAAAGAGCAGTTCTCCAAACGTTAATTACATTGGAGAGAGAAGCCACAAAAATACCCCTTTTCGGGGTATTTTTGATTATAGAAGAACAATGTTTGGCTATTTCTTTAAAACGCTTTTATCGTACTTTGCCTTGCCAAAACCAAGTACCATTGTCATGATATTTGGGAAGAATACCATTAAAATCGCAGTCCCTACACCACGCTTGAAGGCTTTAGAAATCTTAAAGCTCCAAATAATGGAAATAACAATCGCGAAGATAGCGACTACACAATATAGTACTAAGCCTAGAGGATTTGTGCCGGTCATCTCAATGTTAACGTTACCAGAGTTCAACTGAGTTGTCAAATTTGGGAATGCTACAGCTAGGATCACTCCCGCTAAAAAGTAAAGTACTGGCCACCAAGGGAACATTCCAGCAATTTTATAGGCAATATAATAGTCATAAATTGGAATCAATGCTTTCCAGCCTTTTTCGCCAGCTTTTTCAAACATCTTCCACCAGCCAATAATTAGCATAATAAACCAAACGAGACCTACAATCGCAAAAACTGCGAACATCCCACCTAGTATCCCGCCAGCCACCAAGGCTTCGTTAGTTGTTAAATTAGTTGTTTCCATTGAAACTCCTTATGTTAATGTTATTTACCTTAATTATACATAAAAAAATCCCAAAATGCAAGCATATTATGGTGGAGACGATGGGAGTCAAACCCACGACCTCCGCAATGCGAATGCGGCGCTCTATCAACTGAGCTACGTCCCCACACATAATACTATTATATCATATTACCCTATGGCTGGTACAGGGAACTGCAATGCTAAATCTTTCACCTCTTGGCGTATCTGTTCAAGCCCTGCTTTATACTCATCTAGCCCCTCCTCAGTTTTAGCCTTCACGCAAATATCCATAACCTCTTTCATCCAATCGGCAATTTGCTTCATCTCTTTCACGCCCATCCCTCGCGTTGTAATCGCTGGTGTACCTAACCGCACTCCACCTGGACGGAATGCTCCACCCTTATCTCCTGGAAGGGCATTAGCGTTCAAAGTCAAGCCCACCATATCTAGTGCTCTTTCATAAAACTTCCCGTCTACCCCAAATGCTTCCTCGCATTTTACAAGGATTAAGTGATTTTCTGTCCCCCCACCCTGCAAAACAAAGCCATTTTCTGCTAATCTATCCGCTAAAGCTTTGGCATTTTCTACGATTTTAGCAGCATAATCTTTAAATTCCGGCTGCAGAGCCTCGCCAAAAGCTACAGCTTTAGCTGCAATCACATGTTCCAAAGGCCCGCCCTGCGTACCAGGGAATACCGCCTTATCAATTAAAATTGGAATGTTCTCCAACTTTTTCTCTGGAGTCTTTTTTAGTGGCGATCCCACATTACCCATAGAGAGAATTAGTCCGCCACGTGGCCCCCGCAAAGTTTTATGTGTAGTCGTGGTCATCACATGAAAACCATGTTCCAAAGGATTTGGGTGTACTCCGCCGGCAATAAGCCCCGCCACATGGGCCATATCCGCCATCAAAAGTGCCCCAATTTTCTTACCAATCTCCGCTACACGGTCAAAATCTGGAATTTTCATAAAGGCCGAATACCCTACTAAAATAATCTTTGGCTGCTCCTCTAATGCTAGCCGCTCTAATTCATCATAATCAATATCTCCATCTGGCGTAGTTCCGTAGGCAATAAAATTATAGATATTTGCAGAGCGCGTCACTGGCGAGCCATGTGTCAAATGTCCGCCATGCCCCAAATTCATCGCTAAAATTTTATCACCTGGCTCGCACCATGCCCAATACACTGCTTCGTTAGCATTTGCCCCTGAATGTGGCTGCACGTTAGCATGATCCGCATGGAATAGCTCCATAGCCCTAGCAATTGCTAGCCGCTCTATTCTATCTACATTTCTCTGCCCACCATAATAACGATAATTTGGTAAAATTTCTTTAGCAATTTCCACCTCGGGCATCTCTAGTTTACTATCTACAAAAGTCAGGCCCTTAAAGCTAGGATATCCCTCACTGTATTTATTCGTCAAAATTGACCCCATCGCCTCTAATACTGCCGATGATACATAGTTTTCGCTGGGAATTAATTCTAACCCTTCACTTTGCCGCACCTTTTCTTCTGCAATCAAGTCAAATACTGGATCGTTTTTCATAATTATTCTCCTTTTTAGATTATTTTCTAGTATACAGTGCGTGCAAATAAGTTAGATCATTATCCGCTCCTTTCCCAATTATTTCCTTCACCCATTCTGACTTATCAAATTCTGGAAAAAACACTTCCGCCTCTGGATCACTAGCATCTACTTCCGTCAAATATAACTTTGATGCATGCGGCAGCATCTGCTTATAAACCATTCCTCCACCAATCACAAAAAGTTCCTTATCAGAATCTTTCCATTCGTCCACAAATTTATCCAAATCTGTCACTGCATTGATGTCATCTCTGCCAATATTTTCAGGATTAAAAGTCAAAACATAATGCTCTCTCCCTGGTAATTTCCCTGGCAAACTTCGCCAAGTATTTAGCCCCATAAACACCGGATGTCCCATCGTCGCTTCTTTAAAAAACTGCAAATCCCCAGGAATATCAAAACACAACCCTCCCTTTTTACCAAGTTCTCCCTTTTTACCTACGGCTGCAATTATTGAAAAACTCATTGTTTACTCCGTTATGGGCATCTTTAGTTTACCTTGATGCTGATAATCTACTAATTTTATATCCTTTAATTCACGCGAATTATCAAACTTAAAGAAATCTTTCACTTCTGGGTTAATCCATAGTTTCGGCGCATCAAATAATTTCCCATCAGTTTTAATCTTTTGCTCGGCACGCGCAATCTGTTCTTTAATGCCAGCTACTTGGTTTTCATATATATGCGCATCATTAGTCACAAAGGTCATTTTTCCTGGCTCTAGATCTAAACAATGTGCTATCAAGCAGCAAAATGTAGCATATTGCGTAATATTAAAGGGTAACCCTAATGGAATATCTGTAGAGCGAGAGTTTACTAGCAAGTTTAACCGGCCATTCACGACATTCCACTCATTACTCCACACGCACGACGGCAACGCCGCCGTCTCTAGCCATTCATTTTGCCATAAACTCAGTACCATTCGGCGATTACCGCGGTCGTTTTTCAAAGTTTCAATCAATGTCTGCGTCAACTGATAACGCTTCGCAATCCAACCATAAGCCGTTCCAATCGTCCCGCGCGGGTCCTCATCCAGCCCTTTTTTCTGATATAGCTTCACAAAATCGCGCCCATGATAGATTCCATCCTCTGGAATTTCCCATTCGTTCCAAATCGGCACTTTTCGCTCGTGAAGCCATCCCACATCATTACTTTGCACTTGCCAAATCCATAACATTTCTAAAATTGCCGACTTAAAAGTAGTAAACTTCGTCGTCAAAGCTGGAAATTCCTCGCTTAAATCAAATTCTAGAATTTGGTGAGGTAGTCGAATTGTCGTGGCTCCCGTCTGACCCTGTGCTACATGGTCTGGCATTGAACTCTTTGCATTCTCTGATTTTTCTACGCTCTGTTTCTGGTAATTAGTAATTTTCTCGCCATGCGCCAACACACGCTGGCATAAGTCTAAGTATTGCTCGTCGAATCTACTCATATCACCTCACTTTCATCTTAGGTTTATTATATCACACAAATTTAAAAAACCATAAAAAACGCCCAAATAAACCTTGGGCGCAAAGTGGGTGGTAGTTATTTTATTATCGTACTTCGTCCATTACGGTAAACAACGCTTTTGCCGGCATCATACTGTATAAGCTAAAACCATCTCCTGGCTGTCTAGTATGAAACACATCATGTTTCAACCATTCAGCCTTCGCCAGCTTATTATCGTATGTGTTATTCCACCACGATGGAAACGGCGCTTTACCATTTGGCACAAAGTATGCCTTTATATTGCGGCTAACCGTCCAATTGTCCGGCAGTTTCCATCTGCCTATGGTTAGAATCTGCTCGCAGTATAACTTTGGATCTGCGCGCATCGCCGCAGTAGACGAATCCTTAATCAGACCAATAATCGGATCTTTCCGAGGGTTGGGATCGTCCGCAAAAAACTGAAACGGGCTTTTGTACCACCATCGGATCAATACCCGATGGAATAATTTTGCAATCCCCGTCATTGCATTACACGGTGCTCCCCCTACAAAGAAAACTCTCTTGATTCTCTTTGGATATCTATGAAGCAATATATATGCTATATATGCCCCAAATCCTGCCTGAGCATGAATTTCCCAATTGTATACTGCTGGATAATCTTCCAGGAACAACTGGTCTGCTGCAGCAATTATGTCTAACGGGATAATCCGCCCCGCCTCATAATCAAAGACCTTGATGTTCTTTAATGGTATATTATAGTGCCTTCTTAGCGCCATCACATACCACTGTTCCGTTGATGCCGAATCCCCCTCCGCCGGTATCACCAGCACCATCTCGTTCTTTTTCAACAAAATACCACCTCCTAGTTTTAATGTACTCCCACCACCGATATATAATTATATATCATTACTCTATTTTTGTAAATACCTTAAGTATTGTTTTTAATTCCTAAATATGTTATCATAATAAACAACATATTACCATAAGGAGAATCATGGCTACTAAAACAACAGCTAAAACCACTAAAACCACCAAAAAAACTAACAAAAAGACCACCAATATCGCCATCCCCATCATTGGTGGAATCATTGCTGCGTTCGCCATTGTTGGCGTAGTCATTGGCGCCACAATCATCGTTGACAATATCAATAAAAGTAAGCGTGTAGGTGCCTATAAACTATCCAGTCTTTATCTAAATGGCGAAGAAGAAAATTCCGTAGACCTTCTCAATGCTCTGGGTCTAACTGCAGATATTGAGCTTCGCAACGATAATACTTGCACTACTAATATCTTCGGCGAAAGCCACACCTGTACTTATGACGACACTACCCTCTACATAGCCGATACCAACACCAATACTCCCTACACCTACGAAAACAATACCATTCAATTTGAAAGCAATGGCAATCGTATGACTTTCACTCGCATATCAGAGTAAAATATGGTATAATAGTGGCAAGATGTTGATGACCATAATCAGGATTGCTCTTGTCGCCTTCGGCGTAATAGCCCAACTCTTTGTCTGGTTGTGGCTATTACTTTTTCTTGGCAACGAATTTATCATCTTTGAATTAGTTTATATGCTAATAGAAGTCGCCCTTGTGTTAGCAATTATCAAAAATACCCATAGTATTAGCAAAGATCTGCCTTGGCTTATTGTCATCTTAATTTTTCCCGTGGCCGGAGCACTATTCTATCTTATCGTCCGTGCCAGCTTAAATCGCAGCCCACTTATCAAAAAAATTGATAAAAGCATCAACGAAAGTAAAAAACACCTAAGAGAAAATCCCGCCGTCGTCCAGCAAATTAAAGATCAACATCTCGGCGATTTGTATTATCTCACTAAAATAGTCGGCTTTCCAGCTTATCAAAAAAATAAAATTTCCTATTATTCTCTTGGTGATTATGTTTTTCCAGAAATGCTCAAGGCTCTCAAAAAAGCCAAAAAATACATTTTCATTGAATATTACATTATCGGCCCAGATAGCACCATGTGGCAGGAAATTCTCGCCATTTTAGAGGCCAAAGTCAAAGATGGCGTAGATGTGCGCGTCATGTATGATGGCTGGGGAAGTATATCTATGGAACATAAATATCCCCCCTCTCGTCTACGCGCAAAAGGCATAAAATGCATTACCTTTAACAAAGTTTCCAATATTTTAGGTAGCCTCGTTCTCAATAATCGCGACCATCGCAAAATGATGATTATAGATGGTGAAATAGCCTTTTCTGGCGGCATCAACCTTGACGATAATTACATCAATCGCAGCCGCCCACATGGCGAATGGAAAGATAACGGCATTAAAATTGAAGGCAAAGCCGCCTGGAGTTTCACTGCGCAATTCCTTGCACTTTGGCATGTATATAGTGACGAAAAAGAGGGCTATGTCAATTTCCAACCCAATACCGATTTTGCTGCCACTTTTAAACCTAACGGTCTTACCGCACCATACAGCACTAGCCCCTTTGAAAAGGAATATGTCGGTGAAAATATCTACCTTAATATTATCAACAGTGCCAAAGAATACGTCTATATGTATACCCCATATCTCATCCTGGACGAATCTATGATTATCGCCCTAGAGCTTGCCGCCAAACGCGGCGTAGATGTGCGTATTATTGTCCCCAATGATCCAGATTGGAAGATTATCTTTGATGTCACCTGCTCTTACTTTGAACGGCTTATCAAGTCTGATGTCAAAATCTATCGCTATCTCCCCGGTTTTATTCATAGTAAGGTTTTTATCTCCGACGATACCATTGCTACCGTTGGCAGTATCAATATGGACTATCGTAGTCTCTATCATCATTTTGAATGTGGCGTCTATCTCTATAAAGTATCCGCCCTGGGCGACATCAAAAAAGACCTACTTGAAGCTTGCAATAAATCTCACTCAGTTTCCCTCAAAGAGGCCACGCCAACGCTCCCGCGCTCCATCTATCAGGCTATTCTCCGTTTCTTTGCCCCTATGCTCTAGCATTTTTTTGCAAAGTGTGCTATAATAAGAATATAGGGGTATTCATTCACCTCTCAGTATGGGGCGTTAGCTCAGTTGATTAGAGCGCTACTATGGCATAGTAGAGGTCATGAGTTTGAATCTCATACGCTCCACCATCCATCATAGCTAGGCAGTTTGCTTAGTTTTTTGTTTTTGTCAGAGACAAAGTTAGTATGATATAATATAGTTATGAAAACGATTTTAACTGGCCTCCGCGTCAATAGCGAGCTCACCCTTGGCAATTACCTCGGCGCCCTTCTACCGATGGTTCGTCTTGCCAATCAGCACAGTCAAGATTACAATATCAATATCTTTGTACCAGATCTCCACTCAATCATCAGTGATGTAGATGGCGATATGCAGACCAACATCATCAAAAGCCTTAAATATTACCTTGCTTCTGGGCTAGAGCTAGGCGAAAATGTCCATATCTATCGCCAGTCTTACGTTCCTGCCCACAGCGAGCTTTGCTGGATTCTAAACTGTACCGCCACGATGGGCGAAGCGAGCCGCATGACTCAATACAAAGAAAAGGGCGAGGGTAAATCTTCCGTCAATGTTGGCATTTTTGACTATCCCGTCCTCATGGCCGCCGACATTTTACTCTATAGTGCTACCTATGTTCCTGTCGGGGAGGATCAATTTCAACATTTAGAACTGGCTCGCAATCTAGCCGAGCGCTTCAATCACAAACATGGTGAAGTTTTCACTCTCCCTGCCAAGACTCGCGACCAAGCCAAATTCATGGGCACAGACGAAGGTATCCGCATCCGCGACCTTCAAAATCCAGAAAAGAAAATGAGTAAATCCACCCCCGCAGAAAATTCCAAAATTATGCTTTCCGATACTCCAGAAAAAGCCCGCAAAAAAATCATGTCTGCTACCACCGATAGTTTCGCCAATATTAAATATGATATGATTAATCAGCCAGGCATCTCCAATCTATTACAGATAGAAGCCCTCACCAACGATTTGCCGCTCCAAGACGTAATCAGCACCTGGGCCGGCGAATCTAAATACGGCGATTTGAAACAAAAAGTTGCTAGTTCAGTGGCTACATTACTAGAATCATTCCAATCTAGATACGCCGAAATTTCCGACGATATGCTCTATGCCGAGCTTAAAAAAGGCGAAAAGTACGCCAATGAAGTTGCCAATGCTAAATTATACGAGGCTCAAAAGGCTCTTCATCTTCGTTAAGTATTACCCTTATCCTTTAATTATACCACAAATCTAGAAAAAAATCAATACTTATGCTATAATAAGAGTATGATTATTACTGGTAAAAAATTTAGTAAGCCCGAAATGTCCCGCGTTATCAACGGCGACAAGGTTATTTCCAGTGCCCCAGAAAAGCCAAAAACTACCCGCCTAGACCATTATCTCGTAAAAACTCACCCCGACATTAACCGGTCTAATATTCAAAGATTCATCAAATCCGGTCATGCTACCGTCAATGGCAAAGTTATCACAAAGCCTAATTTCCAGATTGTCGAGCAGGACCAAGTCATCTTTACACCTCCGGAAATCCAAGCTAAAACTCTGCCACAGCTCCCTATTATCTACGAAGATGAAAACGTCTTGGTTGTTGATAAGCCTGCCGGTCTTCTCAGCATGAGCAAAGGAGAATACAACCCCGAGCCAACATTAGAAGATTACGGTCTTTTAGTCCACCGCTTAGATCGCGATACGTCTGGCGTAGTAATTCTTGCTAAAAATGAGCAAGCCCAAACCATGCTCCGCAAACAATTCCAGGATCGCAAAGCTCATAAAACGTATCTTGCCATAGTCAATGGTCATCCTAAGCTAGACGAAGCCAACCTTGATCTTCCCATCGCCCGCAACTATAAACATCCCACCACTTTCCTCGTGGAAGCCGGCGGCAAAGAGTCCCAGACATATTATAAAGTCTTACAAAAATCCCCACATTTTGCCCTCCTAGAGCTAAAGCCCACCACTGGCCGCACCCATCAATTACGTGTCCATCTCAAATACATCGGCACGCCCATCCTCGGCGACCGAGTCTATGGCGACGAATCCACTGCTCCGCGTCTAATGCTCCACGCTAAAGAGCTAGAAATTACCATTCCAAATGGTCAGAGAAAAGCTTTTTCCGCTAGTACCCCAGCAATTTTCCAACAAATCCTATCCGAGGACATTTAAAATGTTTATTGACGGCCTAGACAAAGTCAAAAACATCGCCGCCGCCGCTGATACCTGCATTTTTGCCATAAATATATCAGGTATAGACAACTTAAAAATCAAACCATTCTTTATCTTAGAGCCAAGCGAAAATGGCAAAATTTCCATTGAGGCCACCAGGGAATTAATCAAAGCCTGCACCCTAAAACAAACCACCGATACTTTTATTATTATTAAGGCCGCCGAAGCCATGACACTAGAGGCCCAAAATACCCTACTTAAACTACTAGAAGAGCCAAAGGAAAACTATCATTTCATCCTTTTTACTAGCGACCCATCACTATTGCTTCCTACCATCCTCTCGCGTGCCGAAATTTACTATCAAAGCGTCAAAAACCCGCTTTCTACCCCAGTAGTAGCCAGTTCGGAAATTAAAGAACTAGCTCACCAGCTACTAAAAACTACCGAGCGAGATTTGCCAGATTTCGCTGAAAATCTCACCAAAAAACGCAAATTTACCCGCCAGCAAGTTCTAGAGCTTCTTTCTGTTACCATAGAAATCTCCTACAAATCATATTTCGCCACCAAAAACCCCGCTTTCCTTAAAAAACTCCCCAAACTTATCACCTGCTACAACAATATTTCCAAAAACGGCCACATCAAGCTACACTTAATAGCAGATTTTTAAGATAACTGTGATATAATTAAAAGTATGTTAGGTATTTTGCTAATACTAATTCTATGCACTTATCTTTGTTTTTTCTATCCCATTATCAAGCCAAAAGAAGAAATCCCCGATAAAAATTCCAAATACGCCCAGCAAATGAAAAAACTCTGGAATGTCGCCCAAGATTCCATGCGTGAAAGAAAGCCTCTAAGGGCAGAAAAGGCCCTGCTTACTATCCTTAAATTTGACGAAAAAAACGCCGCCGCATATAATCGCCTTGGTATCCTCTATGCTAAAGAGCAAAAATACGACGAGGCCATTGAGTGTTTTGAAATCGCTCAATCACTAGATAATAATGCTTCATCTTTACATAATGCCGGTCTAATTTATCTTGAAACTGGTGCCTACGAAAAGGCCGAGATAGCCTTTCAGCAGGCAATTGCCATGGAGGGCGACGTTCCCGCTCGCTTTATTGCTCTCGCTAAATCTCAAGAGAAACTCGGCAAGCGTAAAGACGCCGTAGAATCATTAGAAAACGCCTACAGTATCAGTCCCACCACTTCCACCTTGCGCCAAATTCTCGCCATTTACGAAGATGCCGGCGACACCGAAGCTGTCACTGCCACCACAGCCCGCATTGAAACCCAGCTTGCTGCCGAGGCTAAAGCCAGGGAAGAAAAAAAGGCCACTACATCGCGCCGCACTCGCACCACTCGTCGTGCTACCAGAGTAGCCCGTCGCACTGCCCGTTCCGCTACCGCCACCACCACTCGCGCCCCTCATAGCTCTGTCCGCACCGCCCGCAGCACTACTGCTCGTCGCATTGCCCGCCCCCGTCCGGTCGCCAGCAAATCCCCCGCTAAGCCTGTAGCCAAACCAGCTCGTTCTCGCCGCAAATTAATTCAGTAATAATCTCAGACCAACAAAAAAGACACCTATAGTGTTATTATGGAGCCGCGAACCGGGTTTGAACCGGTGACCTCATCCTTACCATGGATGCGCTCTACCAACTGAGCTATCGCGGCACGGTTTTACTTCCATCCTTTCTAAGATGCGAGATTGGTAGTTTCTCCGACCGAAGCGCTATTTCCAATAGAGCGAGGGCGGAAAACTGCCAAGATAGCTTCTTAGATGGTGCTGGAGGTAGGACTCGAACCTACGATGGGGGAACCCCGGCAGATTTACAGTCTGCTGTCATAGCCACTAGACGACTCCAGCAACAATAATAATTGTCGCGGTAGTCCTAGTATTCTGATAGCAGTTCTGGCTCCATCAGGTGAATCATTGATGGAGCCACGATCGAGGTTTGAACTCGAGACCTCATCCTTACCATGGATGCGCTCTACCAGCTGAGCTATCGCGGCACAGAATTATTATAACACCTCGATTCTTTTGGCGCAAGATAGTATTGTCTTCAATCTAGGCCCTTTTGCATATTTTGGCTATCTTGGTAGCATCTTTTGAAATGTACCACATAAGAATTGAACCGAAAAAATTGCCTAAAATTGCAACTGTAAGTGACCAGTCGAAGGTAATGGCGGCACCCATAGTGATAACATTGGCAATACAGTGTTGAAAACCACAGAAAATAAAAAGTGGAATACCAAAAATAATGCCAAGGGGGGTGCCTTTCCTGTACATGAATACGGCAATATACATAATGATTCCGCACAGGATTGATTTTATAAGCATGGATAAATCAAAGGTCCAGCTTGCAACCTTTGAAATAGCAGCGGTTTTGACACTTTCATCAATTAAGCCAAGACATGCGCCAATGAGGTAGCCTGCAATAAGGTTGGTAAGTAAGATGATAAAAAGGTGAGAAACTTTGGTTTTGTCATCAAAGATAAAGCCACATTTTCCGGTGAAAAGATTTTGTCCCATGTAGCATACTCCGAGTAGTCCAAAGGCAAAAATTATAGGCCCGATAGGATTGCCTAGTTTCAGCAAGGCATAATCGCCTAAAGCGATTAAGATGGCGGCGCCAATACTTTTTCTGACTAATTCAAACATTACTAAACCCTTCGTCTATGGCGTATAGCATTGGACGGACGCATGGTGCGTGTTTGGGCGGTAGCACGGGAGGAGTTGGCTGAGTGGCGCATAGATTTTGCTCTGCGCATAGTTGCTCTTTTCTTGTGCTCATTTTCAGTAATTAACGCCTCAATGCGGGCGTTCGTAGCTGCGATTCCCTCTTCGTCCTGGGCGTCTTTGTGGATGGCGAGGATTTGTTTTAATATGCTGATGCTAGGGTCGAGCGAGTAGGCTTGTTCTAACGCTTCGATAGCATTTTTGCGGTTCCCCATGCGTTCTTCGGCTTTGGCAAGCGCAATATAACGTGTAGGGACATCGCCTTCTAGTTCAAGAGCTTGTTTGAAAGCCATAGCGGCTTTTTCATATTCTCCAGTTTCGAGATAAATTAGTCCAGCATTATGTAAGGATGAGGCATTCTCATCGAGTGATTGGGCAATCTCAAAGCATTCAATAGCTTCAGCGTATTTTTGACTTTTGGCATATAGAATGCCAAGGCGGTTATAGGCGGCAGCATTTTTTTCGTCGACTTTGAGAATAGCAAGGAGTGCTTTTTCGGCACGCAAGGTTTTTCTTTCGCGCATAGAAACTAGGGCAATTTGCCAGAGTTTCTTAACTTGCATGGCAGTTTTGTCGTTAATTTTCTTCTTCTTTTTGGACTTTTTGACCATCGGAAAAAAGAATACCAAATAGACGGCCACCAACAAAATTGCAATTATGCCTAACATATTGATATTTTAGCATAAATCTGCAATGAGATGAAGTTTAATGTGTCCATTTTGTTTAAGGTTTTCGTAGGCTGTAATGAATTTTGGAAGTTTTTTTAAGAATATAGGATTGTCAGTGGCAAAGTAGGATTTATAGAGTATTTCAATGGCGGTTTCACACACTTTCATAGAGAGTGCGCGGGCATTTTTCTTGAATTCTTTTTGATTTAGCATTTCTGTGATAATACCGACAAGTTCGCGGTCTTTAGCGGAAATTATTCGTTTGGCGTATTTTTTGATAGAATCGTCACATTTTACAGGTGCATTTAGGGGGTTTTTAATACGTTTGATGTATAAATCGCCACGCGAGATGATTGTTGGTAGAAGCGCGGATAGTGAATCAGTGAATAAAACGTAGTGATAATTTTTGGCTGGTTCTTCCAATAATTTTAAAAAGGCGTTTTCGGCATTTTCGTTCATTAATTCGGCATGGTAAACATATATATAATAAGGCTTGGTTTGTTTGACCTGACTTTTTTCGATGATTGCTCTGACGCTGTCAATAGTGATTTGCTTTTCATCTTCTGGGAAAATAACTAGATGATTTTTGTCGCTTTCTTTTTGCAGGTTATCTGTAATTTCTGGTAAAACAAAGATAGTGAAGCCACTTTTTTCGGCCAACATTTCGATGTCATTTATATTATCAAAAAACATTAGATTAGCTCTTTAAATTCTGGTGGTAATTTTGCGGTAAACGTTTGTCTAATATTGCTTTCTGTGCCTGGAATGGTAATTTCTAGGCTGGAGGCGTGAAGCATAAGGCGACTTGCTTTGGATTCTTTGTTGTAAACGCGGTCTCCTACGATAGGACAGCCGATATATTTTAGATGCACGCGTAGTTGATGGGTGCGTCCCGTCACGGGCTTTAGTTCAAGAAGCGAATACTTGTCATTTGATTTGACAACTTTGTAGTAGGTTTCGGCAGGTTTGCCTTTTGGGTCAACCATAAAAGTAGTTGGATGCTTAAGATTTCTCGCGAGAGGTAGATTGATGACGGCTTCATTTAGTTTTGGTTTTCCGTCAACCACGGCATAGTATGTCTTGTGAGCCTTGCGTTCCTGGAATTGTTTGCGCAACATGGATTGTGTTGCTTCATTTTTAGCAAGGATGACTACGCCTGATGTGTCGCGATCTAACCGATGCACTAGCAGCCCGTAATCTTCTAAAGTCGCCTCGCTAGTGTATTCTCCTTTTGACATGGAGAGAAGACCAGATGGCTTATTGATGACTAAAACATTTTCGTCTTCGTAAATCAAAAATTGCTTGACTGGATCCGGAAGAACTCTTTCTGGAACCGATAAAACAATTTTTGCGTCTGCATCTTTGAGTAATTCGTAGTTTGGCTTAGTAATAATTTTGTCATTAACTTTGACATAACCAGATTTAATGAAATTTTGAAGAGTCGAGCGATTATAATTTGGGTATTCTTTGACTAAAACTAAATCGAGTCTAATATGTTCTTTTGGACTTTCTTTTTCAGGCAAAACCATGTCCCCGTTTTTAACGCGGGACATGGTGGGTTTGCTAAACTTTTTGCCTGTAATGATCATCTATTAGTTGCTTTTTCTGCTGAAAATCATATTGTTGTCGTCGGATTTGAGGGTGATTTCGTCATCCTTGTAGGTATATTCGGATTCTCTTGAGATTTCAGAGTCTTCTTCCTCTTCTTCGTCAATTTCAAAATAGAATTTATTGCCATCATAGGTGAATTTGATATTTTCACCAGAGATACTCATGGTCCCAGTTTTACCATCGATGATTTCGATTTCTGGATTCATGCCAAAAGCCTTCATGAGTGATAGATAGCTACTTTGATCTTCACCAGTGGAAGAAGTTAGACCGGTGATTTCGTATTTGCCGACCATATTTTTACTAAATGGTTTAATGACAGCGAAGATAATAATTGCGGCGACGATAAGAATTGCTGCAATAATGCCACCGATAATTAGACCTTTTTTGCAGGACTTTTTTTCAGTTGATTCTTCTGATGTTTTGGTTGTGGTTTT
>JAFWMC010000059.1 GCA_017510805.1 Candidatus Saccharimonadota bacterium | reverse complement strand
TCTTCATTATAAATATCAGTATTACCAGTAGTACTATTGAGATATAGCTGATAACCATTTGGCGTATTAGTATAAACATTAACATTGTCTGTAGCAGTACTTAATACACCAGAAGAAGTAGGAGTGAGATTAAGACCTAGAGTACCAGCAGAGGATACAGAAACTGTCCAAGCACCAGTGATACTAACGTTTACGTCTGTGGTGGAAGTATCACAGATGGAGGAAGGATTGCTGGAAACTGTGTTATTTTCACAGTCTAGGGCAGAAGTAGATTTTGTAGGAGTTATAACTCCTGAAATAATGAAGGTAAACAAAAACGCTACGGAAAAGGTAGCGTAAAGTTTAACTAATCTTACTATTTTGATTTTTGCTTTGATGGCACCCATAGTTTTCCTCCTTTTCTCTTTAACGGATGCCAAGTATCTACAAAATGGCACCTCGTGTGGGTGCCCGCGAAGACACTTTTCCTATTGAGAAAACTCAATGGACACGAGATGCCAACATTGTAGTTTTCTTAATCAATAGTAAGTGTCTTATATATATTAATATTTCGTTTTGTCTTCGCGGGACTTATAATAATTATATCATAATTATTTTAAAAATAGGATACTTGTAAGTTTGAATTTTGTAAGAATTGAGGAGTGTGGTATAATATATAGCAATGAATGAAGAAGATGAGAAAATGGTGGGCGTGGGGGCTATTGACCCACAGGAACCTGATATGGGGGATCTTTCTGACGAGGAAGAATTATCGGATGAAGAGTTAGAGATTACAGTTGATAATGTAGATTCTTTTGCGGATGATTCGGTAAGGCTATATTTGCGTGAAATTGGGAAAATTCCATTGCTTTCGCCAGAGGAAGAGGCAGATTTGGCACAGAGAATTTTGAAGGGCGATAAGGCAGCAAAAGATAAGATGGTAGAGTCGAACATGAGGCTAGTGGTGTCCATTGCAAAAAGGTATTCTGGGCGAGGGTTGGATTTTCTAGATTTGATACAAGAGGGAAATACTGGACTTCTTAGAGCGGTAGATAAGTTTGATCCGAGTAAAGGTTTTAAGTTCTCTACATATGCTACTTGGTGGATACGCCAGGCGATTACAAGGGCAATTGCTGACCAAGCGAGGACGATTAGAATTCCAGTGCATATGGTGGAAACGATTAATAAAGTGTTGCGTTCGTCTAGGAAATTGACGCAGGAGCTAAATCGCGAGCCAACCAATGAGGAAATCGCCAAAGAGATGGGGATGGATGTAGAGAAAATTGAGTATGTAATGCGTATTAAGCAAGATATTGCATCGCTGGATGCGAGCGTGGGGAAAGATGGAGACGATGAAGATTCGGTGCTGGGAGATTTTGTGGAGGATGAAGAAAGAATTTCGCCAGAGGATTCGGCGGCAAATCAGATTTTGAAAGAGCAATTGGCGGAGATTATTACATCGCTGTCTGATAGGGAACAGAAGATTATTAAATTACGCTTTGGAATTGGTGGGGGCAGGCCGCATACTTTGGAAGAAGTGGGGGCGGAGTTTTCAGTAACAAGAGAGAGAATTCGCCAGATTGAGGCGAAAGCGTTATCAAAATTGCGTAAGCATAAAGATACGAAAAAATTACATGAGTATTTGAGGTAGATATGAAAAAGATTATTGCATATATTGCGGCATTGATGACTAGCTTGTGGGGGGCGGTGCCAGTGTGGGCGGAAGAAGTGAAAACAAGTATTTTGGATGGGTCAAAAGTGGGGGAAAATGGTGAAGGGATATTTTATATTTTGAATTTGGTCTTAACGATTATGACGTATGGCGTGGGAATATTGGCAACGATGGGAATTGTGATTGCTGGATATACATATTTGACGGCG
This sequence comes from Candidatus Saccharimonadota bacterium, assembly GCA_017510805.1. Classification (GTDB taxonomy): domain Bacteria; phylum Patescibacteriota; class Saccharimonadia; order Saccharimonadales; family Saccharimonadaceae; genus Nanosyncoccus. The sequence continues at coordinate 2,345 of JAFWMC010000059.1, read as the reverse complement.
AAAGATGATGCGTCTAAAGTGATGAAAGCAAAAGAGAGAATAATTCAGATTGTAATAGGACTAGCAATGTATGCGATTATTTGGAGCTTATTGCAATTCTTGTTGCCGGGTGGATTGTTTGGTGATGGCTCTACGCCAAACTAATGAGGGGGCCAATGCAGAGATTGTTTATAGTATATAATCCACGCTCAACACGAGCGGAATTAATACGAAAAGAAGTGATTTTGCCAGCAAAAGAATTAAAAGGATTTTTGGTGGGAAAATTTGAAGTAGAACAAATATCGGTAGTGAAAAATGCAGGACGGTTGGCGAAGCTTTTGGATGATGGGGATATAGTGATGACGGCAGGTGGAGATGGGACGACAGAAGTGGGGGTGAATGCAATTATGGAATGTGGGAAAGATGTGCGGCTGATGGTGCTACCATATGGGAATTTTAATGATGTGGCAAGAATGTTTGGAATGATGGAATTTAAAAATATTTTTGATACAAAAGTAGTGGAGGCATATCCATTGGAATGCTTGGTAAATGGTAAACATTTTCAGTATGCTTTTGGGTATTTTACGGTAGGAATGATGGCGGATGCGGCGAGGATGTTGAATAGGGGAAAGAAGCGAGCACATTTGAGAAAAAATAAAAATAATACGATGTTTGCGTTGACGTCGGCAGTGAAGTGGTATTTGAAGAATAGAAAAAGAAAATTTTTACTGGCGGTGAAATATAATGGCAAAGAAATGGGGGACATGACGGAATATTTTGCGGTGAATTCGGGAACGGTGGCGAGGATTATGAAGTTATCGCCTAGTTTTATGAAGAAAAAAGAATTTAAGAGTGGGATTTTTGATTTAAAAAATTTCTGGAAAATGACATGGTTTGGGATGAGAAGTGTTTTGTGCGGATTGAAATTGTCTGAAAGCGTGGGAGATAAATTAGAATTTGCGGAGCCGGTGAAAGTAGTAGTACAATCTGAGGGAGAATGTGTGGAGATTGCTGAAGTGGAGACCTTGGAATTTAAGAAGTGCGGTAGACCGATAAAAGTTTTTAAGATATAATAAATGTATGAGTGAAAGAAATGTAAAACTGCTGGCGATTGTGGGGATGAGCGGCAGTGGTAAATCGGTGGCGGTGGATTATTTAACAGAAAAAGGATATCCAAAAGTATATTTTGGGGGAATGATTTATAAAGAAATGAAAAGACGCGGGGTAGAACGGACGCCAGATGGAGAGAGTGAAAAACATTTTCGGGAAATGATTCGTGAAACTGAGGGAAAAGATTGGGTGGTGCGGCAAGTGATTGAAGAAGCGAATGATTTAATTGAAGCTGGACAAAAGAGAATTGTGCTTGATGGGGTATATTCGTGGACGGAATACAAGATTTTGAAGCATGAATATCCAGGGGAGGTGACTTTTGTGGCGGTGGTAGTGCCGAAAGCTTTGCGACACAAAAGAGTAGCACAAAGACCAGATAGACCGTTTAATACGGAAGAAATACAAGAAAGAGATAGGTCGGAAATAGAGAATTTGGAGAAAGGTGGGCCAATTGCAATGGCGGACTATTATATATTAAATGATGGCTCGGTAGAAGATATGCATGGGCAATTGGATAAGATCTTGAAGGAGATTGAGTTTTGAAGAAGCTAGTCATTATTGACGGAAAGAGTGTGTTTTATAGGGGATATTATGCGATGGGGACGCTTTCTATGCGAGATGGGACACCGACGAGTGGGGTGTTTGGATTTGCAGTGATAGCAATGGAAATTGTGCGACAAATTCATCCAGACAAAGTGGTAGTAGCATGGGATAAGGCGCATACCTCTACAGAGAAGAGGCTGGCGATTTATCCAGAGTATAAGGCTGGGCGGGTGAAACCTCCGGAGGATTTTTATGCGCAAATACCAATTTTGAAGGAGTTGATTGCGGCGTTAGGGTGGGGATTTATGGAGTGCGATGGGTATGAAGCAGATGACATAATAGGTACTCTGGCGCGCCAGGCAGAGGTTTCTGCTTCGTCAGCAGGTGCGTTGCTCGGTCGGCGTATGTCGAATACGCCTCCTTCCGCTACTCCTGCTTCCTCGCATAAGCTCTCTGCTGACGCTCCAGAGTGGACTGTCTATATTGTATCATCAGATTTAGATATGTTGCAGGTGGTGAGTGAAAATGTGAAGATGTATAGAGTGCTCCGAGGGTTTTCTAATATTGAAGAAATGGATGTGCCGGCGGTGGAAGAGAAATATGGAATAAAAAAAGACCAATTTTTGGATTTGAAAGCGCTGAAGGGGGATTCTTCGGATAATATTCCTGGGGTGCCTGGTATTGGTGAAAAGACAGCAGCGAAGCTTTTGGCG
>JAFWMC010000058.1 GCA_017510805.1 Candidatus Saccharimonadota bacterium | reverse complement strand
GCCAAGACCCGAAAGACATGACAACTTTGCCCGATTATTATAACGAATCTAAAAATAAAAGCACTAAAAAAATCGGCATTATCAAAGAATTCAATAATGATAAAATTGATAAAAACATTCAAGAATCATTAAATAATAAAATTGAAGAATTAAAGAAGAAAGGCTATAAAATCGTAGAGTTGAGTATGCCTGCCCTCAAATACGCTCTCGCCGTATATTATATTGTCGTCCCTGCCGAAATTTCCTCCAACCTTTCCCGTCACGACGGTATCAGATATGGCTATCGCGCAGATAACGTTACAGACCTAAATAGTATCTATGCTAATTCCAGAAATGAAGGTTTTATGCCCGAAAACAAGCGCCGCATTATGATTGGCAACTTTGTCCTTTCCTCCGGGTTCTACGATGCCTATTACCTAAAAGCACAAAAGGCTCGCACGTTAATCATCAAAGAATACGAAGATGCTTTTAAAAAATGCGATTTCATCCTCACTCCTGTTGCGCCAAACCCAGCTTTTAAACTTGGCGAAAAAGTTGGCGACCCAGTTGCAATGTATTTGGAGGACGTGATGTCTGTCCCAATTAACCTTGCTGGTCTTCCTGGCCTTACTATCCCTGCTGGCCAGACAGATTCCGGCCTGCCGATTGGTTTACAATTAATTGGTCCTCGCCGCAGCGACAAATCCTTGCTAAACTTCGCAAAGGAGCTAGAATAATGCCGTCCGTTTTCTTTTTGCTTATTGCTATCTTACTGGTCGGGATTCTCGTCTTTGTAGCGATTATCCTTACCGGTAAGCGTACTCATGATTTTGACAAAGAAAAATACCAAGTAGATTTTCTTAAAATTGAAAATGCTCTCACTAAGGAAGATGCCAGTTCCCATGCCATGGCCATTATTGAGGGTGACAAATTACTAGATCGTGCCATGATGGAAATGGGCGTGCCCGGCAAGACTATGGGCGACCGACTCAAAAAAGTTGGTAGCAAATTTGAATCTGTAAATTCCGTTTGGTATGTTCACAAAATCCGCAACAATATCGCCCACGAGCACGGCTATAAAGTTGATTACAACCAAGCCAAGCACGCCTTAAATACCTATCGTAAAGCCTTAAAAGATTTAGGAGCCATCTAATGAAATATAATATTACTATCGGTATAGAATGCCACGTCCAGCTAGCCACCAAGACTAAATTATTCAGTGAAGTAGATAATGATGCCAGGGATAAAGAGCCTAACTCTTGTGTTTCGCCAGTAGATTATGCCTTGCCAGGGATGCTCCCTCGCCTTAATAAAGAAGCGGTTAAGCTGGCTGTCCGCGCTGGCCACGCACTAAATAGTGAAATTAATCTTTATTCCCGCTTTGACCGTAAACATTATTATTATCCGGATCTGCCCAAAGGTTACCAAATTTCTCAGCTTTATCATCCAATCATTGGCGCCGGTTTTATTGAGTTGCCAGATGGCACCAAAATCCGCATTGAACATGCCCATATGGAAGAGGATGCTGGCAAGCTTACCCACTTTGCTAATTATTCATTGGTAGATTTAAATCGCGCTGGTACGCCACTCATTGAAATTGTTTCCATGCCAGATATTCATTCTGCCGAGCACGCTCGTGATTATTGTAAGGAACTTTGGCGTGCTATGACTTACGCTGGTGTCACCTATGGCGATCTATACAATGGCAATATGCGTTTTGACGTGAATATTTCTCTTGCCCCAGAGGGCGCTAAGGAGCTTGGTACTCGCGCCGAGATTAAAAACCTCAATAGTTTCCGCTCGGTAGAGCGTGCCGTAGAATACGAATATCAGCGCCAGTCTAGGCTACTAGATAAAGGTGAAAAAGTCGTCCAAGAGACCCGTGGCTGGTCTGATGATACCGGCAAGACTACTTCTCAGCGCAGCAAAGAAGAGGCTCAAGATTACCGCTATATGCCCGAGCCAGATATTCCACCCATTCGCTTGACGCAGGAATTTGTTGACGAGCAAAAATCAGAGATGCCTCTCCTCCCTCGTGACTACCGCGCGATATTCAAAGGTGCTATCGCCGACGACATTTTGGAAGTCCTTCTCGACTATAAACCTTTGATGGACAAGCTTGGGGAGCTTTATGGCATTGGAACCGACTCGTTAGATTTGCCTTCTCGGGATCTATTTTGCGACGGGCAAAATACGATAGCGAGCGCCCCCGCGACGGCGGGCGGGGCGAGCGGTGCCCGAGAAGGTAAAGCAGCAGTTTCGCGTGATATCGCTGTAAAGCGTATCTCTAATTTCTTCAGCTCTGTTTTATTGGCTGAGGAAAAATCCACCGAAATGCTAAACGACCTTCCTTCTGCAAAACAGCTAAACGACCTAGCAGAGATGCAGGAAAAGAGCGAACTTTCCAGCACTGGTGGCAAAGATGTCTTCCTTCATCTCTTTGACCCTCAAATGAAAAATAAATCCACCAAAGACATCGCCAAAGAGCTTGGCGTCATCCAGCAAAATGATACTGGCGCTCTAGAAAAAATCGTTGACGAAGTTCTTGCTCTTCCCGAAACTCAGAAAGCGCAAGAGGATTTTAGGTCTGGCGAAGAGAAGGTAATTGGCTTCCTTGTCGGTCAGGTAATGAAGGCTTCAAAAGGCCAGGCCAATCCTGCCATTGCTCAAAAAATTCTCCGTGAGAAGTTGTCTAAATAATTCTTTACCTCCTGCAACATTTATGCTAAAATAGAAAAAGGACTAATTTTCTTATGCACAGAGTGTGGATCTGGCAGAGAAATTATAATATTAAATAATAAAGGAAAAATATGGCAAGCGAAGTAAAAGACTTATCAAAGTTCCGCAATATTGGTATTATCGCGCACATTGATGCCGGTAAGACCACCACTTCCGAGGCTATTCTCTATCGTACTGGCCTCAAACACAAAATTGATTTAGTAAAAGGCGGCACAGGCGGTGCTACCACCGACTGGATGGAGCAGGAAAAAGATCGTGGTATCACGATTACTTCCGCCGCTGTCACCGCTTACTGGAAAGGTTGTCAAATTAACATCATTGATACCCCAGGACACATCGACTTTACCGCCGAGGTAGAGCGCTCCCTGCGTGTGCTAGATGGCGCCGTAGTAGTCTTTGATGGTAAAATGGGCGTTGAGGCTCAGTCCGAAACAGTTTGGCGCCAGGCTACCAAATATGGTATTCCTCGTATCTGTTTTGTTAACAAAATTAACCAAATCGGTGGTGATTTCTACAAATCTCTAGAGAGTATCCACAAGCGTCTCTCTAAAAATGCCGTTGCTATTCACTTGCCAATTGGCTTTGAAAAAGACATTTGCGGTGTAGTAGACTTAGTTGACATGAAAGCTTACACCTACAAAGATTATGCCGACCATGAATTGACCGTTGGCGAAATTCCCGAAGATATGGTTGAAAAGGCAAAAAATGCCCGCGCCGTGCTCGTAGAGGAAGCCGTCGCTGCTGACGAGCAATTAATGGAGAAATTCTTTGAAGGTGGCGAGGAAGCCATTTCTCAGGAAGAGCTAAAGACTGCTCTTAGAAAGCGTGTACTTGATGGTGATTTCTTCCTTGTTACTGGTGGCGATGGTCGTGGCGTGATTGTCGAAAAAGTCCTCGACCTTATGGCTGATTATTTGCCAAGCCCACTCGATCGTGATCAAGGTCAAACCGTCGGTACCGATCCAAAAACCGGCGACGAAGTTATCAGAAAAGCCGACAATAAAGAGCCACTTACCGCCCTTGCTTTCAAGATTGCAACCGACCCATTCGTTGGTAAGCTTATCTTTATCCGCGTTTATGCTGGCGTCTTGAAATCTGGCTCTTACGTTCTTAATGCCACTACTGGCAACAAAGAGCGTGTTGGCCGTATTGTCCGGATGTTTGCTGATAAACGTGAGGAAATTACAGAGGTAGGCGCCGGCGATATTGCTGCCATCGTCGGTCTCAAAGATACTACTACTGGTACTACTCTTTGCGACCCAGCCCACCCAATCTTGCTCGAGTCGATTGAATTCCCAGATCCACCAGTATCTATCGCTGTTGAGCCAAAGACCAAGTCAGACCAAGAAAAAATGGCTCTCGGCCTATCTAAGCTCGCTGAAGAGGACCCAACTTTCCGCGTCCACACTGATGAGGAAACCGGCCAGACGATTATTAGCGGTATGGGTGAGCTTCACCTCGAGATTATTATCGACCGCCTTAATAAAGAGCATGGCGTAGAGGCCAACACCGGTGCCCCACAAGTGGCTTACCGCGAGACTATTCGTGGTACTGCCGAGGCTCAAGGTAAGCACATTAAGCAATCCGGTGGTCGTGGTCAGTATGGTGATGTTTGGATTAAGTTTGAGCCAAACGAGCCAGGCAAAGG